>CAYWRF010000027.1:0-3117 GCA_964460495.1 uncultured Pseudomonadota bacterium
AGCGTCGGGCGACGGCCTTTGGAGATCCGGTCGTTTATCAGAGATCGCTTCGGCGGGAATGGCAATAGAAGATGCCCTTGTATCTTCTGGACACGAATGTTTTGATTGATTTGACGGGCGAGCGGCGTTCGCGCCCGTTCTTCGATCACCTCGTTCAGGAACCCGATAATCGGTTGGTGACAAGCATCCTTTGCGTTGCGGAGTTTTTTGGTGGCGCAAGGACTCTGGAGGCCTCATTTCTCAAAAACTGGATTCAGAGCGATGAACTGGACCTTCTCTATGTCGACTCGGTCGAGGATGCGATTCGGGCGTGGGAGATTCGAAAGAGATACCGTTTAACACTTCCTGATTCCTTGATCCTTGCCGCGGCCAAGCGTCATCGCGCGTCTTTTCTGACGCACGATCATGATTTTCTGAACAAGGCGCGTCATGTCGTCCGGGCTCAGGACCCGCTGGAATTCTAGAGTTTCAGCGGGATCCGGTTCGCACCCTGTGTCTTATCAAAATGAAAAAATATTCTCATATTGATAAAAAATAAGAGTCTTGTTGTATGTAACTATTTGATTTTTAAAGAATCACTAAATGAATATTATGGAATTGAGATTGCAGAATAGAGGACGAGGTAGGGAAGATTTAGGGGGTTATGATGGTAAGGTGGCTATCGGTTTTCCTGTCTCTTGCCCTGATTGGCGGTTTCTCGCCCCCTCTTTTTTCGCAGACCTCTCTGAAACCTGGCGATCTGGATACGACTTTCGGGACGAATGGCGAGGTTGGGGCCGAGGTCCCCGGGACGCTGCAATCGGCAATAGCTTCTCTGGTGATTGATGAATCGGGGAGGATCCTGGGAGGCGGTTTCGCCAGCCTGACAGGTCAAACCCAGTTTCTTCTGGCCCGATATCTGAAAGATGGGGCCCTTGATACCACCTTTGATCAGGATGGCTGGTTGATGACCGATATCCCGAACGAGACCCTGGAGCAGATTATGGCGATCGATCTCGATCCCTCCGGGAAGGTTATTGCGGTCGGGAGGGCCTTCTCGATCGAACAGCTCGTCGTACGGTATCAGAAGGACGGCCTCCCGGACCCGCTCTTTGGGACCGGGGGGCGATACGCGGTCGGAAGCTCGGGCGCCGGTCGCAGGTTTGCGACACTCAAGGTTGATTCCAGCGGAAAGATAGTTGCCCTCGGCACCGCAAGGATCGATCAGAGAAACACCCTCCTTGTTGCCCGCCTTGGACCGGACGGAACGGTCGATGAGGGCTTCGGAACCAATGGATTCGTTGACATTGATCTGGATAACCCCCCGCTCATCTCGCCTGCAGCAATTGATATTGACCGGGAGGGGCGGATCTTTATAGCGGGAGAGCAGAACAGGATGCAGTTTCTTGCCAGATTGGATGACGAGCCTCTTGATCTGATTTCTCTTGTTCCTGCCAACATCGAGAACAGCAGTCGGGAGGGGATCACAGACATGAAGATCCGGGGGGACAGTGTCTATGTCGCCGGCTTTGTCACAACGACGAGCGATCGAAATCTTTATCTCGCCAAATTTGACCTCGACCTGATGCCGGACAGGACGTTCGGTAATCAGGGTCGACTCATCGTCAATATTCCGCAGAGTTCCTACGAGACGGTCCAGTCCCTTGATTTTGACAGTCAGGGGAGGATTGTGATCGGGGGACATGTGCAGATGCACCCCTCGCAGGGCTTTAGCGGCTGGGCCGCCTATCAACTGTTGCTCGGGCGATTCTCCTCGGATGGAAAACCCGACGAGACATTTGGGACAAATGGGCTGGTGATCCATAACCTCGCCTCGCTGAATGGTGAGGGGATTGTGGATTTGGCGGTTGATCGAAGCAACCGTATTGTCGTCGCAATCAGTTCCATCAATTCGGGGGTTGCAAACAGGGTCCATCTTGCGAGGTTCCTTGGGGATCGACCTTGTGTCCCGACCACCTGCGCCGCCCAGGAGAGGAATTGCGGTTCGATACCAGATGGCTGTGGCGGGACCCTCGAATGCGGCAACTGCACCGCGCCGGAGAGTTGTGGTGGGGGAGGCAACGAAAATGTTTGCGGGCAAGGATCGGGGGGGACCGGGGGTGACAGGGGTGGTCAGGGTGACGGTAGTTCCGGCGGGGCAGTGGGTGGGGGGTCAATCGGCGGGGGATCGGAGGATTCGACAGGGACGGGAAAAGTGACTGGTAAGGGTCACAGGAAGATCCCGACTGCCTTGAGGTTTGGAGAGGTCCCGGATGGGGACTGCGTCGTGACCCTTGCGGGATTGGGGACCAATGTGGACCCGCTCGGAGGATATGAGGGAGACGGGGGACCGGCCAAGGATGCAAAGTTCAACATGCCGGCGGCCCTTGCCGTCGATTCAACCGACAGCCTCTGGGTCGCCGACTATTATAATGAGAAGATCCGGAGGATCACACCGGATGGGACCGTGGATACGATGATCGGAGATCTGAATGGGCCCCAGGGGATGGTGATCGCCCCTGATGACACTCTTTTCTTTACCGATGGATTTGAGGGGCGCGTCGTTGAATCAGACGCGCGTCGCAATCAAAAGGTTATCGCGGGGGGAGATGGATCCGGGAAACTGGCTCAGCCGCTGGGGATTGCCCTGGGTCAGGATGGGACGCTGTATGTCGCGACAGGTGATTCCGGTGAGGGGCGGATCCAGAAAATTTACAGGGATGAGGCAGGGGGATGGGTGATGGAGTCCTTTCCTGTTCAGATCGATTTGAATCTGGATAATTTTTCGGGGATGGCGATCTCGCCTCAAGGAGATCTCGCAATTGCCGACACAGGGAACAACCGTATCCTGAAGATCACGGTGGAGGGGGAGGTCTCAAACCTTGCCGGCAAGGGGAGTCCCGGTTATTCGGGGGATGGCGGGGTCGCATCAGCGGCCCAGCTTAATCGCCCCACCGGCATCGTCTTTGATGGGGACGGGAGCCTCTATATTGCGGACACTGCCAATTCAAGGATACGCAAGGTGAATCCCCAGGGGATCATCACGACCGTTGCCGGCGCCGGCGGGGATATCCAGGATGGCCCTGCCGATCAGACCCGTTTTGTGATGCCGACCGGTCTCGCGATCGACTCGCAAGG
>CAYWRF010000027.1:3127-15529 GCA_964460495.1 uncultured Pseudomonadota bacterium
GGAACCTCTACGTCTCCGAGTGGCATCGGATCCGGAAGCTCTTCCGCTCCGGAAACTGTGCTGGCGAGGTGGCTGCGTTGGGAGGGGCTGCAGGTGGCCCGGAGCCAACCTCCCTCCCACCTCCAGATGCGACGGATCAGAGGCAGGGTGATGAAAAACCGGCCGACAAGACAAAGAAACCTGAAGAACCAACGAGCACCACCTCAACAACTACCTCAACGGGATCAACAGGCGGGAAAAAGGCGGGCGGGTGCAGTCTGTTTTGAGAAACGTTCTATCGACGTGTTTCCAAACAGTAACCTTTCTTGAGTGTGAGTCCTCGACAGCATTCCCTTCCAGTTCGATCTGCCCTTTCGTTGACTCCGGCACATCGCCGGCAGGCGTCGGCACACCGGTTTGAGGGGGCTGGTTTCGGGCCGGCATCGCATTCCTCTCCCTGGGCCTTGTCGACCCTCCTGTCGCCGCAGTAGGAGGTTCGACCGCTCCTCACTCGGCATCCCCTGTCACAGATCGTGCAGGATTGGAGGCCATAGGTACAGGTCTCTGTAATCTGGTTTCCGTCGTCACAGGTCTCACCACTTGAGGAATTAACGGAGCCGTCGCCGCAGAGTGACGTGGCGCCGGAAGCGAGTCGACAGTCGGAATCACAGACCTGACAGGAGGCAACGCCGTAGCGGCAAACCTCCGTCTCCCGGTTTGCATCATCGCAGATCTCACCGTTTGAGGTATCCAGAGTCCCATCACCACAGAAGGAGGTGGTACCCGCCACCCACTGACAGTGGGCATCACAAATCTGACAGGAGGTCAGGCCGTAGGCACAGTTCTCCGTCACTCGGTTTCCGTCATCACATGGCTCGACTCCAGCTTGAAGAAGGTTGTCGCCGCAGACCGCATTCCGGCATTGGGAAGTACACGTATCCGTCTCGTCTTGATTTCCATCATCGCACTCTTCAACTCCTGTGAAAACAATACCGTCCCCGCAAACCGCGACCCGGCACAGGTTCGTACAGGAATCGGTGTCGACCTGATTCCCGTCGTCACATGGCTCCTCTCCCTGTACGATCTGATCCCCGCAGCGGGCAGGTGTTGGCGGTTCAGGCCCGGTCTCGCCACAGGCGGGAAGCCTTGACAACTGATCGGCTGTCAGGGGTTGGGTGGTCGGGTCTGTTAGAAAGGATCTGATCAGGCGAAAACGTGTATCAAAATAGGCGGCCAGTTCCGTATCTTTCAGCTCCTCGTAGTGACCCTCAATCGCCCCAACCGTCTCGTCGATCCTTGAATTGATTTCACCCAATGTTGACTCTCCGACAAGGAACCCCTGATCGAGCCTGGATTGCAGCTCGCTAATCCTTTCTTTCAGCGAGGCGACATCCGACATCCCGAGGTACTGGTCCAGATGTCCCTTGAGCCCCGAGATGAGGTTCAGGACAGAGGAGGCGAAGTTGGTTCCCTCGAGCTTGCCGACACCGCAAGTGATGAATGAGATCTCATCCTGCAAGACGGAGATGAGATCGTGCCCCTCCAATCCCTCGATTCGATTCCGGACATATTCCAGCTTGTCGAGGATGAAGAAAATGACGTCGAGGTCATCCTCGGCGTTTGTGAGTTGAAGGAGGATCCGTTTGATGAAGGCCAGTTTTTGTCTGAGGGCTGTTGCAAGTGTCTGGTCTTCTATCCCTTCAAGCTTGGATTGAACCTCCTCCATGATCCGATTGAGGGCATCGATCCTCTCGATGCTCTCACCCACATAATGTTCCCAATTCACGTTGTGCAGGGCCTCGGAAAGGACCTCGATATTTTCCCTCGCAAGGTTTCGAATCTCCTCGTTGCTGACATCTCCCACCAACTCTCTCAGACGGTCGAGATTCTCCTGAACATAGGTGATGACTCCGGTCTGATCAATGTCCACCAAGACCTGGGAAAGATCACCGATGACCCTGTTGACATCCTCGATAACCCCCACTGCCTCCGCAGCGTCCAGGAGGTTCTTGATCTTCTCAAGTTCCTCCTTCAGCCGCTCCCGGATCTCGGCAGGCGACATCTCCTTGAATTGTTCAATGAGATCGCGATCAATGCCGTATCTCTCCCCAAACATCTCGACAAACTTGTTTTTGACCTCTTCGACGCGGTGGACCACCTTGGCCTTAAAGTCTGAGATGATCTCTTGAAGGGTGGGGCAACCGCTCGTGAGCGTGACAAGGGCCAGCAGTGAACAGCAGAGGGAAATCCTTTTGATCACGTCTCTCATTGTATCACAGGTCCGTGGCAAGCCAAATATAAACTTTCCTTGGAGAATCGATTATGACATAGAAGTCCCGCATGGATCGGCTCTACCTGATCGACGCCTCCGGGTATATCTTCAGGGCCTATTATGCGATAAGGTCTCTCTCGACTTCAAAGGGGCTCCCGACCAACGCCCTGTACGGTTTCACCTCGATGCTCCTCAAATTGATCCGGGAGGAGAAGCCGGATCATATCGCCTGTGTCTTTGATGTGGCACGAAAGACCTTCCGAAACGAGAAATTCCAGGCCTACAAGGCGAACCGGGCGGAGCCGCCTCCGGACCTTGTCCCCCAGTTTCCCTACTTTCGAAAAATCGCGCGGGCCTTGAATCTGCCGGTTTTGGAGCTCCCAAATTATGAGGCGGATGACGTGATCGGGACGATCGCCAAAAAGATGGGTCGGCGAAAACTGCAGACGGTGATCGTGACCGGTGACAAGGATATGATGCAGCTGGTGGACGAGAAGGTTTCTCTCTACGACAGCATGCGGGAAAAACGGATCGGGATCCCGGAGGTGAAGGAGCGCTTTGGTGTCGAGCCTGAGAGGGTGCCTGACGTCCTTGCACTGGCGGGGGACAGCTCCGACAATATCCCGGGTGTCGCTGGCGTGGGCGAAAAGACCGCGATCAAGTTGATGCAGGAATACGGTTCCCTTGAGGCGATCCTGAAAAATGCGACAAGGATTTCCGGAAAACTGGGAGAAAAGATTCACGAGCAGACGGAGGCGGCGCGGCTCTTCAAGGAGCTGGCGACGATCGTGACCGATGCCCCGATCGAGTTTGACTTCAAGGACTTTGAATTGAAGGACCCCGATCGCGAGGCGATGAAGGAACTTTTTTCCGAGCTGGAGTTTCACCGGTTTCTCTCGGAGCTTGCTCCCGAAAAGACCCTCTCGACAAAAAAATATCACCTCGTGCTCCTCGACGAGGAGCTCCTCAAGCTGGCCGAGTCCTTGAAGAAGAGCGACGGTTTTGCCCTCGATACGGAGACCTCCGGCCTTGATCCGGAGACCGCGGAGCTGGTCGGACTCTCACTCTCGTTCAAACGGGGAGAGGCGTATTACCTGCCGTTCGGTCACCTCTTTGCGACCCATCAACTCAATTGGCCCCGGACACGGGAACTCTTGCAGCCGATCCTGGAGGACCCCAGGATTCCCAAATATGCCCAGAATGCCAAGTTTGATTATCAGATCCTTCGGGCGCAAGGGGTCGAGATCCGGGGGCTTCAAGCCGACACGATGATCGCCTCCTATCTCCTCGCCCCCGATGGGAGCCACAACCTCGACTCCCTTTCCCAGACCTATCTGGGGCACAAGATGACAACGTACGAGGAGGTGGTTGGAACCGGGAAGAAGCAGAAGAATTTTGCCGAGATCGATCTCTCGACCGCCTGCGAGTATTCCTGCGAGGATGCCGATGTCTGTTATCGGCTGGTCGAGATCCTCCACCCGAGGCTGAAGGAAGAGGCCCTCGAAAAACTGTACGATGAGATTGAGATACCGCTCGTAATGGTCCTTGCCCGGATGGAGCTGAATGGGGTCAAGATAGACAGCCCCTTTCTCAAAAGGATCTCGGCCGACTACGGAAAAAAGATGGAGACGTTGGCGGAGTCGGTCCAAAGGAAGGCCGGTTGCGAGTTCAACCTGAACTCGACAAAGCAGCTTCAGGAGGTCCTTTTCTCCAGGCTGAAACTGCCGGTGATCCGGAAGACAAAGACCGGATTTTCGACCGATGTCGATGTCTTGACCGAGCTCGCAAAATTCCACGAGGTGCCGCGTCTCCTGTTGGACTATCGGGAGATGAGCAAGCTGAAGTCGACCTACCTCGATGCCCTGCCGGCCCTCGTGAATCCGAAGACCGGTCGGATCCACACCTCGTTCAATCAGACAGTCGCGGCGACCGGTCGCCTTTCATCGTCGGAACCGAATCTGCAGAACATCCCGATCCGGACGGAGGAGGGGAGGAGGATCCGCGAGGCGTTCATAGCCGAAAATGAATTTCAGCTCCTTTCAGCCGATTATTCGCAGATTGAGCTCCGGGTGCTGGCCCATATGTCGAAGGATCCGGTCCTGCTGGAGGCGTTTCTGAAGGATCGGGATATCCACCGGGCGACCGCCGCCGGGATCTTCGGGGTGCCGGAGGGAAAGGTGGACGAGAGGATGAGGGGGGTCGGGAAGACGGTGAACTTTGCGGTCCTCTACGGGCAGGGGGCGTATGGCCTTTCACAACAGCTGGAGATCCCTCAATCGGAGGCGGCCTCTTATATCGAAAACTATTTCGAAAAATATGCGGCGGTTGCGCGTTACAAGGAAAAGATCCTGAAAGAGGCGAGGAAAGAGAAGAAAGTCCGGACGCTCTTGGGGCGTCTCCGGCATTGTCCTGAGATCGAGAGCCCGAACCAGAACGTCCGCGCCTTTGCCGAACGGACCGCCTTCAATACGGTCTTTCAGGGGACGGCGGCCGATATCATCAAGAAGGCGATGATCGAGATCGACCGCGTCCTCCTGCGTGATTTTCCTGAAGTCCGGATGCTGATCCAGGTCCATGACGAACTGGTCTTTGAGGTTCCTTCAACGGATCTGAAGGCATTTTCAGGAATGGTCAAAGAGAAGATGGAGGGGGCGGTGCCACTCTCCATCCCGCTCAAGGTCGATATTGGCGTTGGCAAGAACTGGGCGGAAGCGCATTAGAGCTGCTACTTTTTATCAGGATTTGAAGACGAACGTCGTCTTCCCGATCCGGATCTCGTCGCCGGGGTTCAGTGTGTGCTCGGCGATCTTTTTCCCGCCGACGAATGTCCCGTTCGATGACTCGAGGTCGACGATCACAAATCGCCCGCCGACGATCTGAACCTCCGCATGCTGTCGGGAGACCTTTGCATCATGGAGGACGATATCATTGGCCGGTGAACGGCCGATCCTCAAATTCTTGTCGATCATAATCTTTTGTGTGACCTTTCCATCCTCCATCATCTGAAGCTGGGCGGTAACCGGCCTGCCGGTGACCGGTTTTTCGTTAAGGACCACCTTCGAGGTCGATTCCATCGGCGACGACTTGTGCACCACTTCCGGTTTTGGGGACGGGGGTGCTGGAGGTTTGAGCGGGACATCCGGCGTCGGCTTGGCGACAAGTTTTTCCTCTTCCCCCTTCAGAACCTCCTCAAATCGTGCGAGTGAGGCGAGGATACCGGTCTGCCCCCCCTCGAGCCTTTTGACCTCGGCTTGTTCTTCCTGGGAGATCTTCTTGAATTGATCCTCCGTATACTCCCCGAGCGAGAGGCGGAGCTTCGCCTCCTCCATTTTTTCCCGATGCTGTTTGAGCCGGCTATCGATCGTCAGCTTCTTTTCGGTCAGGGTCACCAGCTCCTGATCCAGCTCTGCCTTAAGCGCCTGAAATTTCTTCTCGACCCCATCGAGACGTGTCAGATAATCGGAACGGACCCTCTGGTAGACCGCCTCCGAGACCTCTTTCCGCGAGGCCTCCAGCTTCCCGATCCTTTCACGGATCGTCTGTTTCTCCTCCTTGAGATCCGAGGCGGTCTTCAGGAGCGACTCGTTAGGACTGTATTGGAGATCCTGATCCGCTAGCCTGTCGGCCATAGGTGTCCCTAAGTTATCGAACTTACTTATATTTTACAGGCGCAGGAGATCAAAGTCAAACTCAAGATTTTCAACGCTTGATTAATCATAGGGGCTCGCGTCGCCCCCTCCACCGGCCAAGCCGCCGGAGCCTCCCCCCTCAACGCACCTTCGGTGCTGGCAGGGTTGATTCCCTGGGGTTCATACCTTTGATCAAGGATTGCCAGTCGACCATTCCGATTGTCATGCATCCTGTGCCAAGGGTGAGCGAAGGAACAGCAGCTGATATCAGGTGGGGCCATTTTTTTCGATGGGCGAGAAAGGCGGCCAGGAGACCGTTTAAGACCATCAAACAACCAACCAGAATCATCGGGAGGGGAGACCTCTCTCGCGGTGCAGATGCCTCATCAGACAGTTTCTCCACAAGAGAGGTTAATGCCTCGAACTCCTCTATCCGGGGCTGTTTGGAATTGCGGTAATATTGGATGCCCGAGTAGGCTGTCAGGAGGATCCCGCTGATAAGCGAAATCGGTTCAACTCCCTTGATAACTTTGAATCCCAAACCGACCATTATACCGAGAAAGCCAAGGGTTAGACCCGCTCCGTAAACGAGTTTGGCCGCACGCAAGGAGAGGTCGTTGTGTGCCCAGACCTGGGCGAGTTCATAGTAGGGTGTCCCGGGGCGAATCATTTCTTGACGGAATTCCTTGCAGACATCGGTTGGCCCGCAAAAGTAGGTTTCCATCTCCTTGAAAAGGCGTGCCTTTTCCTCCGGGGGGCATGCACTAAGATTCTCTTTAAGGATTGACTTGAAGGAGTCCAATGTCCCTCTTAAGGGAAGGTATCCGGAATAGTTGGTCGGCTCTGGCGGCATTGTTTTTTGCCACTCGAACGCCTTGAAGACCGTTTCACACGAGGGGGGTGTTGTGACCATAATATCGGGGGGCGACTTCGTCGACTTCCCCCCCGAGCCCCCCACCGGGGTCGCTCGTGCGGAGTAAATCCGACGCTCGCTCCTTTCATCTGTATTCCTGGCCGGTAGATCGTCACCCATGAGGAAATAGTTGTGGAAAAATCCATAGCAACCTAAAAGACCCTCATAATCCAGCACTGGAGGTAATACGACTCAGGAAATGCGAGGAGAACGGGGTGGTCCGCGGCGGCGCCCCGTTTTTCGAGGAGCTGGATCTCACGATGGGCATCGTGGCTTGCATCCAGGAGCATTTCGTAAAAGAGGCCTTCCGAGAAATTTTGGGAACAGGAGCAGGTGACAAGAATCCCATCCGGTTGAAGGAGTCTCATCGCCCGGAGGTTGATCTCCTTATACCCCCTCATCCCGCTCTCTGTCCCCTGTCGACTCGCCGCAAACGGGGGTGGGTCGAGGATAATCATCCGGAAACGTTCCGCCCGATCCTGCATCTCCCTTAAATAATCAAAGACATTCGCCTGAATGAGGGTCACATTCTCGATCCGGTTCAGCTCCAGATTTCTCCGGGTCCGATCGAGGGCCGGTTGCGAGCTGTCGACCGCGGTGATCTGTTCCGCCTTTTCGGCAAGATGGACGGCAAATCCACCCTGGTAACAGAAGAGATCGAGGATCCTTCCGCCGGCGTATCGTTTCACGGCGATCCGGTTCTCCCTCTGGTCCAGAAAGAGGCCGGTCTTTTGGCCGTCGACCGGATCGACAGAGAAAAACCTTCCCTCCTCCTCAACGATCAACTCTCCGGAGATTCCCCCGCGGACAAGACCACGTGAAAGGGGGAGCCCCTCCTTTTGCCGGACCGGTGGATCGTTTCTCTCGACGATCGCTGAAGGGTGGACTTGCTCCTCAAGGAGTCGGATCCAGAGCTCCTTCAGTCGATCCATCCCGAGGGTCAGTGTCTGAAAAACCACGACATCCTTGTAGCGGTCGACGATGAGCCCCGGCAGGAGGTCGGACTCGGAAAAGACGAGGCGGGAGGCGTCTGAAGACCCTCCCCTTCGGCGGACCGCCTCCGTGAGGCGGGCGGACCAGAACGCTCCATCAACCCTCTCCTTCTTCCGGGTAATCATCCGGAGAGTGATCTGCGATTTCGGGTTGAACAGCGCCTGCCCAAGGAATCTCTTCTGCCGGGAGGCGACCTCGACAACCTCGCCTGCGGCGTTCGGGTCGGCGTTCAGGATGTCCGATCGGAAGATCCACGGGTGTCCGTAGAAGACCCGATCGACCCCATGCTGATTGATGATAACTTGGGGAGGCACAGTCAACTCATGCAAACCCAGGTGCGGCACGGGGCGTTTTTCATCACGTAATCGACCGTGCGCCCCATTGTGATCGATCCCTTTCCCTTCTGGCTCCGGAGCCCCAGCACGATCAGGTCGAACCCGCCGTCCCTTGCCATCTCAACAATCGCCGCCCCTGCCTCCCTTGACTGGGTCACATGGGTCTCCGTATTGACAACGCCGTACTCCGTGGCAATAGCCTGGGCCCTCTCAAGCGCCGAGTCGGCCATCGCGAGCTTCTCCGGGAAAAAGGTGTCGAGCGGCAGGGCGGTCGGGATCTCGATCACATAGAGGGCGGTCAGACCGGCCCCATATTGACGGGCGATTCGGGCGGCATGTTGGACCGTCTCCGTCGAGGCCCCTCCCAGGGTCGGGACGAGGACCTTCTTGATCGGGATATCGTGGTATTCCGGCATCGCAACCTTTTCGATCTCAACCCTCCTCCCAACCGGGAGATGTTTCTCGCGACGGTAGGTAAAATAGGTGATCAATCCGATCGCCATCCAGACAAATCCGAGGTTTCGTCCTGCCGGCTTGGTCAGGATCACATCGACCCATACGGCAAATGTCCCGATGAGACCGATCACCGCCGAGATCGGTATCTCGTAGCGGCCGATCCTCAGGTTGGCTCCCACCTTGAAGGGGCGGTCCATCCCAGGCTCGCGGATCCGGAGGCCGATCAACGACAGATGGGCGAGCGAAAAGGCGAGCATCGCTCCAAAATTGTAAAGCTCGGCGATGAAGGTTAACTTTTTGGCGACAAAAATGATGATCGCCGAGAGCAGGGCGAAGGTGGCGAGCGAGATGTACGGTGTCTTGAATCGGGGGTGGAGCTTGTAAAAAATACGGGGGAGCTGGAACGTCTCCCCCATCGCAAAGGTCAGGCGGGAGGCCCCCACGAGACCGGCATTTGCCGCAATAAACAGGATTGCCGCGCCCAGTAACGCAACCCATGGTCCGAGCAGATTGCCCCCGACCGGCAGTGCGGCGGCGATCCCGGAGATAGGGTCCTCAAGGTATGTCGTCGAGAGCGTCCTGGGATGCAGGGCAGAAAGGGATACGATGGAGATCCCGAAGTACATGATAAACAGGGTCACCATGGTGAGGAACATCGCCTTCGGGACGTTTTTTCCCGGGTTTCGGCTTTCACCCGCCAGTTGGGCGATCGATTCGATCCCGATATAGGCGACCATCGCCATCCCGACCCCCTTCATGAACTGTGGCCAGGTGGGGGACCAGTCAACATTTGGAATGCCTATTTGCATGTGGTGGATCAAGGTTGGAAGGTTCAGGAGGGTCATAAAGCCGATCGCAATAATTGAAATCTGTGTAATATTTCCAAAGATACAGAGGAGGAGCGAAACCCGGGTCGATTCCCTGATTCCGATGATGTTGATGAGCGTCAGGAAGCCGATGACAGCCAGCGCAAACGGGATGTTGCCGATGGAGGACTTCAGGATCGGAAAGAAAAAGCCTAAATAAGGCCCAACGCTGTAAGCGGAAATGGCGATCGTGACGATGTAATCAAGGAGCAGGGCCCAACCGGCGATAAACGAGGTAATGTCGTTAAAGGCGCGACGGGCAAAGGTGCAGGAGCCCCCGGACTCCGGGATTGCCGCCGCCATCTCGGCGTAGGAGAGGACGGTGCAAAAGAAGACGATCCCGGCAAGGGCCAGCGCCAGGGGGGCCGCCCCTAACGCGTAGAGGGTGGTGACCCCGAGGGCGTAATAGATGGAGGAGCCGACATCTCCATACCCAATCGAATAGAGGGCCGGGATACCGATCAACCTCTGGAGCGCCCCCCTTTCGAGGGTGACGACCTTCTTCCTCTCCTCACTGGAGAGGTCTATTCCTTGGGTTGGAGACATGAAGAGCAGTGCTGAGTAGCGGATTCCGTTTGAATTTACAAGTCGTTTCCTTGACTTGGGTGAGCACTGTGCTAGTCCTGAAACAGGGGTCGTGTCATGCCCAAAGGGGAAAAGATTGAGAATAGTCATAAGAGACTGATCATCGGTACGCGCGGGAGCCGGCTCGCCCTCTGGCAGGCGAATTATGTGAAGGAATTGTTGGAAAAGGGGGGGCTGAAGGTCACGGTTCGGATCATCAAGACGACCGGAGACAAGGTTAAAACGGTTCCACTGGCTGAAATGGGTGGCAAGGGGCTGTTCTTAAAAGAGATCGAAGAGGCGCTCGCCGCCGGAAAGATCGATGTCGGTGTCCACAGCCTGAAGGATGTCCCGGCGATCCTCCCGGCCGGGTTTGCCCTGGCCGCCGTCTTGAAGCGGGAGGATCCCCGCGACGTCTTTCTCTCTAAAAAGCATGAGTCGCTGCTTCAGCTCCCGAAGAAATCGAGGGTCGGGACGAGCTCCTGGAGGCGTCAGGCCCAGCTGAAAAACTTTCGTCCCGATCTGGAGGTCGTGCCGTTAAGGGGAAATGTAGAGACCCGACTCCGGAAACTTTCAGGGGGGGAGATTGATGCGATGGTCTTGGCGGCCGCCGGACTGATCCGATTGGGGTATCAGGCGAGGATCCGGGAGTATCTGCCGACATCCTTGCTCCTTCCCGCCGCCGGTCAGGGGGCGATAGCACTGGAGACAAGGGTTGGGGAGGACCAAAGGGTCGTGGAATTTCTGAATGATCTGGAGACATTCCATGCGATCAGCGCGGAGAGGAGTTTTGTCAGGGCCCTGGAGGGAGACTGCCGGACACCGATCGCGGCGTATGCAGAGGTCCATGGGGCCGGTCTCACATTAACCGGCATGGTGGCGACGCCGGATGGCCGTGATCTGATACGGGATCGTGTGGAGGGTCATATCCGCGAGGCCGAATCGCTTGGGGGACAACTGGCGAAGGCACTCTTTTCCCAGGGGGCACGGGAGATCCTGAGAACAGCTGCTGATTATTTAAAAAATAGGTAATGGGTCCGTTTGCCCTCGGAGGTTGCGAGGACCTTGTCTGAGCGCAGCCAAGATTATCTCGCTTGAGTGCCGCCCAATACGCAGTCCGCCGAAGGCGGACGAGTAGCCGGATGGCTATTGGGTGCGGCCTTTGAGAATAAGGGGCGAGCGAGTTTCGCAGCGACCGGAGAGGGCAAACGGACCCAGCGCCGGAATTTGTTTAGAGTTTACGATTTCGATATCCGAATTTATGAGGAGAGGTTGCGTTTACCTTGTAGGGGCCGGTCCGGGTGACCCGGGGCTCATCACTGTGAAGGGGATTGAGGCGCTTCATAGGGCCGATGTCGTCATCTACGATTTTCTCGCCAATGAACAGCTCCTGCAGCGGGTCAAACCGGACGCCGCCTGTATCTATGCCGGCAAGAAGGGGTCGTCCCATACGCTGGAGCAGGAGGAGATCAATTCCCTGATGGTGGAGGAGGCCTCTCGGGGCAAGGTGGTCGTCCGCCTGAAGGGGGGGGATCCGTTTCTCTTCGGCCGTGGGGGGGAGGAGGCGGAGTTTCTGGCGGATCACGGGGTCCCGTTTGAGGTGATCCCCGGTGTCACCTCGGCGATTGCGGCGCCTGCCTACGCCGGGATACCGGTGACCCACCGGGATTTTGCATCAACGGTTGCCTTTGTAACGGGACATGAGAAAACCGATCGCGATCGCGTAACACGATCGAGCGAGGCATCCGAGCTTCCTTGGGCCTCCCTCGCCAAAGTCGACACGGTTGTCTTTTTAATGGGCGTCGGGAATCTCCCCCTGATTACTGAAAAACTGGCTGCGGCAGGGCGTGATCCGAAAAGCCCGGTTGCCGTGATCGAATGGGGGACCCTTCCACGGCAGAAGGTTGCGGGAGCAACGCTCGAAACGATTGTGGAGGAGGTTTCAAAGAAAGGAGTTCGCCCGCCCGCCGTAACGGTGGTTGGAAAGGTCGTCTCACTCCGGGAAAAACTCTCCTGGTTTGAGAAAAAACCGCTCTTTGGGAAAAGGATCCTTGTGACCCGGACTCGGGAACAGGCAAGCGATCTTTCGCGGAAACTCGAAGAACTTGGTGGTGCCGTTTGTGAAATTCCGACTCTGGAGATGAAACCTCCCTCCTCCTGGAAGGGGCTCGACCGGGCGGTCAAAAATTTGCCGAAATACGACTGGATTGTTTTCACCAGCGTGAATGGGGTCGCCTCGTTTTTCGATCGTCTCTGGAAGGGGGGAGGGGACGCACGGGGCCTATCAGGGATCAAGATGGCGGCGATCGGACCGGCCACCGCAAGCGCGATCGAGACGCGAGGGGCTCGTGTCGATCTGGTGGCGCGGGAGTCTCGAGCCGAGGGGGTTATCGCC
>CAYWRF010000028.1:0-2923 GCA_964460495.1 uncultured Pseudomonadota bacterium
TGGGAGGTTTTCTCAACATTGTTGGTGGTGTTGCCGGGGTGGGTGGGATGGTCGTGCACCTGGTTGGAAGCGTGGCGGGTGAGGTGTTGAGAGAGGCCGAAACTCATGCCCCTGCGGCCGGTCGCCTGCTAAGGGGTTCGGCCCGTCTTGCCGCCGCCCCGGTTCGTTTCGGGAGTCGGGTTGTGACTGAGAGCGCTGCCCGACCAGTCGTTACAATCTTTCGCGCAGTAGATTCTGCTTCAAAACGACTTGATCGGGCCCTTCGTCCCAGTGCTTCCTTCACAAAGATCCTTCCCCCGCTGATCGGGGCGGCTATGCTTTACCGAATTGTCTCGAGGTCGCAAGCAGATCAAACTTAGAACGGAATATCGTCGTCTGAATTTCCCAACGCCGATGGGGGTGGCTCGGCCGGGGTTTCGGCGGGGGCAGCGGGGTCAGCCTCGCGACCACGCCCCTGACCGGAGCCCAAGAACTGGACCACCTGCGCTACCACCTCTGTCGTGGTCCTCTTATGCCCCTCTTTGTCATTCCACTCGCGGGTCTGGAGGCGTCCTTCGACGTAGACCTGCCGTCCCTTCTTCAGGTACTCCTTGCAGTTCTCCGCCTGCTTTCCGAAGACGACGATCCGGTGCCATTCCGTCCTCTCGCCCGGATTTCCGTCCTTTCCGGTCCATCTCTCTGTTGTCGCAATATTGAAGTTGCAGACCGGCTGTCCAGAGGGGAGATAACGGACCTCAGGATCGCTCCCCAAGTTTCCGACCAGAATCACCTTGTTCACACTTGCCATAAGAGGGCCCGCTAGCCCCTTTTGTTGGAGACGTCAAGCAACAATACGTAGGAGCCTGTCGGAATAATGCTCCGGCTGCAAATTTCACTGGCAATTGAAATTTTCGCTTTCGTCGATTACTCCGACAGGCTCCTAGCGATAGACCTCCCGACGATGGCCGACCCGGATGATCCGTACAATTTTTCGGGCATCATCTATTAGGTAGACGATCCGGTAATCCCCCTGGCGTACCCGGAATCCCTCCTCACCCTTTAACTTTTCAGACCCGTGAGGCCGCGGGTCTTGTGCCAGTCCTCGTATCTTTTGAGCCACTCTCTCAAGGTCCGGTTTGGGGAGATTTGCTATCTCCTTTTCCGCCTCCTTCTTGATCAGGAGATCATAGGTGGCCATGTTTCTTGAGATTGGTTACAAAGGCTTCAAAGGAACGCTCGGGGCTCCCCCTTCTCTCTTCGATCGCCTCCAGGTCGATCGCATCTTCCACCATGCTGTGGCGAATCGCCTCATTAACCAGATCGGAGAGGGAGCGATCGGTCTCTGCTGCCTTAAGGCGCAACGCCTTGTGAAGTCGCGGGTCCAGATAAATGGTCGCTCGACGAGGATCTTCCATGAACACCTCCACTGGCATCATAGATATATAGCACAATAACGTCAAGACGTTATTGTGTGGGTCAGGTTTTCCGGCGGTAGACGCAAAAGGAGAGCAGATTTTTGCCCACGTGGGCGGTCGGAAAGACAAAGGCACCATATTTCCTGATAGGTGTCTTCCCCGGGATTTCTCCACAATAGACACGGTCCCATTCTGCCGCCGGCATTTGAGGCAATGGATAGAATGCTGTCTCATCGGTCTGGACGACGAGGTAACCGCCCGGTTCCACATCGCGGCCCATATACGACTCGAATTTAAACCCTTCTGTAAGGTCTCTCCTTTTGTCTTGACCCTCTTCTCTGAGCGGATTGAAACTGACCCAGGCGACGATCCGGGCGGGGGTCGGGTTGTCCAGCGCCGATGGATCAACGTGATGGACCCGGCCGCGGATCTCCGGCGGCGTCGTCATCAGATATTGATGGTGTGTCCAGATTAAATTTGCCCCAGGTTCCTTGATCAGGATTTTCCCAAATCCCCCTCTGGCGAGAACAACCGCTGTCTCGGCCCTGGTCAACGGGCCATTTTCGACAACTGTCACCTCTTCAGGTCCCCTTGGTCCTGCAAGGAGCTTGGAGAGAGCCGCGAGCCGGCGACGCCGAAGGCGCCCCTCAAGGATCAATTGTGTCACAAGGGAATCTCTCTTTCTTAACTCCGGAACCTCCTCATAATCCTTATCGGGCGGGACCTGACGAAAGAGTTCCTTGACCGCCGCCGGCATCGAGGCGGCAGGGACGACGAACCGTTCCTCGAGGTTCCTCTCGAACGGTGAGGTCTCTCTCCACCCCTTAAAAACAGGGTCCTCCTCTTGTCCTGCCCGTTTGACATCCGTGCCACTGATCGTGAACCGGATGTGGGTCCACCCCTCTTCCGGGTCACTCTTAATCCAGAGCGGTCCCCAGTCATTCCCCCGAAGCGTCGCGATCACCGAACCGAGACCCAGGCCACGGAGACCGGCCGGGGCATCGTCATCGACCCGGGCCACCTCTTCACTTCCCAAACCCTCCAGTTTCTCCGCGGGGATCGTCCCGCGGTTGGAGACGGTCACCTGGACCGATCCGTCTTCAAGGACCTCCGTATCGATCCGGACCATCTTTTCCCCATCAACCCTCGCGGTCGCCTCAGTCGCGTTGATAAGCAGATTGGCCGTAATATCAATCAGCCCTGCCCGGATATCAGGATCGTCATCGAGGAGGTGGTAGAGCAATTTTGTACTGGGAAAGTGGAGTGAGACCCCCTGTTCCTCCATATGCCATGCGGCGAGCCCGGTTGCCTCTTCGAGGATCTCCTTCAGCGATCCCCCCTCAGAAAATGCGAAGTCGGCCCTCCATCCGGGGATCATCCCCTGCGGTCTCTCGATCTGACCGACCATGTTGAGGAGCCCAAACATCAGCCCCCCATGCCGGATGAAGTCGTGGGCGACATGATAGAGTGTCCTCTGCCCCTCCTGGCCCCCTGCAGGGATTGCAATCCGCGCGACCCAGCCCCAGGTT
>CAYWRF010000028.1:2933-15432 GCA_964460495.1 uncultured Pseudomonadota bacterium
CGGTAAACCGCGCGTACGCCTCGCCAGCCGTCCTTCCAATCTCACTGAGGAACCGTCGGTCCTCCTCTGTCAGGGGTTCATTCCTCTCCCGTTTCCCTCCCAGAAATCCGTACATATTGAGTCGCGCGATCTCCTCACGATGGACCCTCCGGATCCTCCTCTCGTATTCATGCCCCCATGTCATGACCCTCCGGGCAAGGTCCGGTCGGACAAGCACCCGCGTCTCCTCCTCATCGCGGGGAAGGTACCCTTTTGTCTTCCTCCATTTTGGTTGGATGAGGTCCCTCCAAGCGGTGAGGGTCCTCAGGATATCCTCGACAGACGCCTCACCGAGGTCGATGATGGTTCCCTTCCGTCCCTTGGGGGAGAGTTCCTGATGCCGAAATTGGATTGAGGAGGGGAGTTTCAGGTCAAGACTGGCGAATTGATCCCCCTTGAGGGTGATCTCCCTCCAAAATTTCAGTGTCGAGGGGAGCGAGTCCTGATCGATCCCGGTCGCATCGGTTTCAACCGCGGCCGATCGATATTTCCTGACCTCCCTGACCCAGCCCTCTACTTCTCCATCCGTCAGATGTCCGATCACTAATCTCTTTTGGGCAACGGTTGCTGGAGGTGATTCAACCTCGTTCCAGCAGATCAGCGGTTGAACGGGTTGCCCAGAAGTCTCTCCCTCCACCTCTTTCGATCCTTCCCATCCACCCAGAAGACACTCGGTGCTACCTCTGAAGAACCGCCACTCCTCCGCATGGAGTGAGAGCCCCTTCAGGAGTCGGGTCTGGAAGAGGGTCATGAAGGTGGTGTTGGCAAAACGGTAGAGGAACTCGCACCCGAACCCGTCGCCGAACTCCTTCTCAAAGGTCTCTCGCCCCTCAACGATCACCTCCGCCCCCCATCCAAGGGATGTCATGAGGAGAGGAAGGAGGAGGAAGCGGCCGAGAGGTGACGAGGGGACAAGACAAGAGAGCCCGGCGCGGACGATCACCCCCTGTCCCAAATCCTTGAAATAGGCGTCAGCCCCCTCCCCGGTCTGCCAGATCCGGAATCCGGAGGTGAAGAAGGCGGAGAGGAACTCGTCACCGAGCGCCATCGAGACAACCTGCGCATCGCGTTGCCAGAGGTGTGGGATGAACCGGGCGAGTCTCTGGTTAAAGAGGGCCCCGAACCCGCGTGAGCCCAACGCACCGAGGGCGATCACCGGCATCAGGAAGTAAAAGGTGGAGGCGAACTTGCCGGTCCAGAATTCGTCGATATACTCTTTTTTGAGCCTTGTGAGGAGCGAGTCCCAGTCGCGCGGTTCATCGGTTGGTTCCCCCGGCAGTCCTCGGACGCCGGAAAACTCGACCGGCCTCTCGATCAGCGATCGAACCCCAACAGGCATGACCGGTCTTCGTCAGGAAGGATTGAAAGGTTGCCCTAATTCCAAATCCATAGAATATTGTTTTTTAAAAGTTATATATTTTAAGTAGTTAATTAATTATAGATAAACCATAACATTAATAGATCAATCTGACTCATCTGTTGAAAGAACTCTCTTGCATTAACAGTCCAGATAATATAGCTTTTCCGCGCAACTTTATCTGGGGGACACCGATAAGGAGATTGTAATGAGTCAAACGGTTGGGGATACCATTGCATTGAGCGGAACGGTCGCGGCGACGCTTCCGGGGTTTGTTGTGCGTACCGGGCAGGCGTTCGTCAGCAACAGACTCTCATTCTCCCGATACGCCCTGTCTCTGAACAGGATGCAGCCGATCCTGGCAGCGGGGGCCGCAGCTTGCAAATTGTGGGAGGTTGGACGGGGGTCCTTTACGGATCATCCGACAGGTTATTCGACGTTCCAGGTTGCGACCGACGCCATGATCTTCCTGAACCTCTTTAGCAGTCTTTTCCCGGCCAATGCTAGCTGTGTTGCCTTCCGCTCCATGTCACTGATTCTCGGAGGTTCTGCCTCCCTTCTCGAGGCGCTGATTGAATGGCATCGGGGAGCTAACGGACTGGGAGGGATGCTTCAGTGTGCGACCCTCCTCGCCTTCAACACATCAAGACGGGATATCACACTCATGAGCGGGGTCCTCCGGCAGTTTAAAATATTAACCCCTTGACCCCCTTCCCCCTGGACGATAGATAGCCCCCCTCCATGCAGAACCCTTCCGTTTTAATCCTCGCCGCGGGAAAGGGGAGGCGTATGGGTTCGGACCTGCCGAAGGTCCTCCAACCGCTCTCCGGTCGCCCGATGCTCTCTTACCTGTTCGATACGATCAGTCGTTTGAGGCCCGGAAGGGTCTCTGTCGTGATCGGTCATCAGGCAGGGAGGGTTCGCTCAACCTTCCGGGGTGAAAAGGTCCGGTGGATCTTGCAAAAGAGACAGCTTGGAACGGCCCACGCCACGCTGACCGCCCTCGCAAGGGAGAAAAATCTCCGCGGGCGGCTCTTTATCCTTTATGGGGATGTCCCGCTCCTTTCTCTTGCGACATTAAAGAAGATGCAGGAGGTTTTCCTTGCGGAAAAACCGTCCCTCCTCCTCCTGACAACCTTTCTTGATGATCCCAAAGGGTACGGCCGGATCATCCGAAACGGGACCGGTCGAATCGCCCGGATTATCGAGGAGAGGGAGGCGACGCCGGAGGAGGCGAAGATCCAGGAGGTGAACAGCGGGATCTATCTGGCCAATGCCGAAGAGATCCTCGCGCCGTTGCAGGAGATTACCCGGAGCCGCAGGGGAAAGGAATATTACCTGACCGATCTCGTCGAACAGCTCCTTCGGGGGGGGAAAAAGGTCGTCTCCCTTTCCACAGCGCCAGAGGGGTGTCTCGGGATCAACAGCCCGGAGGAGCTTGCCGATGCGGAGGGGCTTTTGAGGAGACAGAGAAACAGGGATTGGATCCGGAAGGGGGTGATCCTCAGGCAACCGGACTCGGTCGCAGTTGATCCGGCGGCGATCCTGGAGCCGGGGGTGGTCCTCCATCAGGGGGTCATTATTGAAGGGGCCTGTCGCATTGAGAGGGGGGCGGTGATCCTCCCGTATTCGGTGATTGAGTCGAGCCGTGTCCGGGCCGGTGCCCGGGTAGGGCCTTTTGCCCATCTGAGGCCGGGGTCTGATGTCGGCCGTGGGGCCCATGTTGGGAATTACGTGGAGCTGAAAAAGGCGACTCTAAAGGCAGGGGTCAAGGCGAATCACCTCTCCTATCTCGGGGATGCCGTTGTAGGGGAGGGGACAAACGTCGGCGCCGGGACGATCACCTGCAACTACGACGGCTTCAAGAAGCACCGGACTACGATCGGCAAGAAGGTCTTCATCGGCAGTGACGTCCAGTTTGTCGCGCCGGTCAAGATTGCGGATGAGGCCTGGATCGGTGCCGGGACGACCGTGACAAAACATGTCCCACGGGGTGCCTTGGCCCTTTCTCGGGTCAACCAGGAAAATAGGCTTGGATGGGTCCGTCAAAAGGTGATACGGTCCCGACCACCTGGAAAAAGGGGCTAGAATGTGTGGAATAGTAGGATATATCGGACAACGGGACGCGACCCCAATCCTGATCGATGGTCTTCGCCGCCTTGAGTACCGGGGCTACGACTCGGCCGGGATTGCTGTCAGGGAAAAGGATCGGATCCAGATCCTCCGGTCTGTTGGAAAGCTCTCCGCCCTCGAGTCCAAGTTGAGATTGAGGCCGCCGCGCGGGAATATCGGGATCGGCCATACCCGTTGGGCGACCCACGGCCGCCCCTCGGAGACGAATGCCCACCCCCACAAGGCAGGCCCGATCATCCTCGTCCATAACGGGATCTTCGAGAACTACGTCAAACTCCGGTCCTATCTGGCGCGGAAGGGGCATACAATCCGGACCGAGACCGATACGGAGCTCGCCTGTCACCTGATCCAGCAGAGGCTCTATGACGGCCTGCCGATGTCCCAGGCGTTTCAGAAGGCGCTTGCGGAAATTGAGGGCTCCTATGCCCTCGTCGTCATGGACGAGAATGAGCCGGATCGTCTCTACTTTGCCCGTCGAGGGTCTCCGCCGCTTGTAATCGGACGCGGGGACGGGGAGAATTTTGTCGCCTCGGATATACCGGCGGTTCTCCCCCATACACGGAAGGTGATCCTGCTGGATGATGGGGATTCAGGGGTGATCACGAGAGACCGGGTCACTGTCTGGGACCGCTCCCGCAAGGCGGTCAAACGGCCGGTCAAGACGGTGACCTGGAGCCTCGCGATGGCGGAAAAGGGGGGGTACCGGCACTTTATGCAGAAGGAGATCTATGAGCAGCCACGCGTGATAGCCGACACCCTTTCCGGCCGGATTGCGGAGAACTCGAGGCAGGTCTTCCTCCAGGATTTTGACCGGCTGTTCCGGCAGAACGGCTCCTTTCCGTTCCACCAGATTTATATTGTCGCCTGCGGGACCTCCTATCATGCCGGCCTCGCCGGAAAGTATTTCATCGAGGAGATCGCAAGACTTCCGGTCGCGGTCGATCAGGCCTCCGAGTTTCGTTACCGTAATCCGATCCTGGACCGGAAGACTCTCGTGATTGCGATCAGCCAGTCGGGCGAGACCGCCGATACGCTCGCGGCGGTTAAACTCGCCAGGGATCAGGGGGCGAAGGTGGTCGCGATCAGCAATGTGGTCGATTCACTGATACCGAGGAGCTCGGACGTGGCGGTCTATACCCATGCCGGTCCGGAGATCGGTGTCGCCTCGACAAAGGCGTTTACGACACAGCTCTCTGTCCTGCTGCTGATGGCGCTTTACTGGGGGAGGATTCGGGGACAGGGTCCCCTTGTTTCCGAGGCGCTCGATGCGTTGGTCAAGCTGCCGAAACAGATCTCCCGCCTGCTCGATCAGGATTATTCGGAACTCGCCGAAAAATATGCCCATGTGGCCAACTTCCTTTATATGGCGCGCGGGGTCAGCTACCCGATTGCCCTCGAGGGGGCCTTGAAGCTGAAGGAGATCTCCTATATCCATGCCGAGGGGTACTCGGCCGGTGAGATGAAGCATGGGCCGATCGCCCTGATCGATCACGGGATGCCGGTGGTGGTCCTCGCCCCGAAGGACAAGACCTATGACAAGGTGGTCTCCAACATCGAGGAGATCCGGGCGCGCGGGGCGACGGTGATCGCCTTGGCGACTCAAGGAGACAAACTGATCCCGACCAAGGCGAGGGAGACGATCTTCATTCCAAAGGCCCCCTGGTACATCAACCCGATCCTCCTCTCGATCCCCCTCCAGCTCCTCGCCTACCATATCGCCGACCACAAGGGGACCGATATCGACCAGCCAAGGAATTTGGCGAAAAGCGTCACGGTTGAATAATCAGACTACCTTTCCAACCGGGGTCTCCTGCCACCCCTTCTGACTGCGCTGAATCTCGCAGGAAACCTTTTCTGAATCTGGTCGATAGAAAGTCTATGAGCGTCAAGTCCCTCTTTGATCCCACCGGGCGTCCGGATTCTTTTGCCTGGACCATTTTCAGGGCCTCAGGGGAGGGTCCTGCCGAGGTTTCCGAACCGGATGCCTCAGGTGAATCACTAGCCGCGGCAGGTCTTTCGATCGCGGCGGTTGCCTTGGCTGCCGTTGTGGCGGGAAGGGGTGCTATCAGGGGACTTCGTGTGGGACCAATTCTCAGGGATACCATTGAGGCCGAGAGACTCAGAAAGTTGATCCATTCTCTCATCAGAGCGACTAGACGGTATCCCCCCGGCCAACAACCGGCAGTTTACAGAAGGATTACAGGTCTCGTGAAGCGACATTCCGAGATGATAGGTTTGCCCCCCCTCCGTGCCGACCGCGCCTATCCCGAACGTCCCTCCTGGCAGAGAAAACTCCTTCGAACTCTGCGACAACTTGAGGAACAGGTGGAACTGGAACTACCGGCAAGGCACCATGGGGTCAGAATCAAGGCCGATTATTTTTATAAGCCAGTTACACTCCCTTTGAGGAGGGTGCTCCCTTTCCATTATCTCACACGGCGCGACGTCTCCCGGACCTATCTGGACAAACTGAACGAGATGAGGGGGATGATCCTGTGTCAACTGATGTTGTCCGGTTGGAAGCCCGGCACCGTCCCGTCAGGGCCGCTTCTACATAAAATCCTAAGTTCGCTTGGATGGACCCTTGAGGAAATGACGGTCATCGGCCCGACAAGGAACGGCTATCATCTCCTCCGAAATGGGAATCACCGCATCTCGTCGCTCATCTCCCTTGTCCACGACGGTATTTTTCCGGAGTCTGTTCTTGAGAGACGCGTTTTCTTACGCTCCTCTCTTGTCGGCCTTCGCGAACTGTTCCAGGAGGCGTACCAGTGTGGCGTAGATGTGAAGCCGGTATTCTGGCCGCAAGTTCTGGGCTTTCATCGGCGGTTGTCAAAATGGGTTCGGACAAAAATTCCTGCTTTCTCTCCATCTAAATTTGTGACGCAGAGTAAGAGCCGGATTACCTCAAGGCATCGAGTGCCCGCTTGACAAGCGGGACCCGCTCAGGCGATTCGAGATGTCCAGGGCGATTTGTGTTGCCGCCTCTGCCCGGTTTGTCATCAGTTGGAGATGCGCCTCCGGGTCAACCCCCGGTTTCGGTTTCATGAGGTCCTCAAGAACCGATTTTACAAGGGGCGGTTCCCTCTCCCCAAGGACAGAGTAGAACCGGATCATCTGATCTTCTTTTTTCTCCGACAAGGGGTGTCCAAGCCGCTTGATTCGTTCCTTCATCAGGTAATGGATGATCAGGGCCAGCACCTCAGCAGGGGTGAGGATGCTGGTGCGACTCACCTCGTCCGTCACGGCGCCACGATACTCCTCAAACGAAAACTCCCCCTTTTGCGGGCAAAGCTCGTTTCGGTAGGGGGCGCGGTGCCTTCATCCTTTTCCCCCTTGGGGAAAAGCAGGGTGATCGACACCGCCGCCAAACCGGTTAATATTACGCGGATCTCTCCGGACATAGATGCCATCTCAATCGGCAGCCGGCCAGATCAGTTGTTAGAAAAATAAAGGTCAGCCCGGAAGAGGTAAGACCGACAGGGCGTTTGCCGCCCTTTCGACCCAGGGGTAGTATTTCTCGATCAGGAGGCCGACCCCGAACCAGACCGGGGCGTAGAGCAGTGTGATCTGTCCTTTATAGTTGAACCGGTCGGTATATTGCCAGATGGGAGAGCGGGTGAGTGCGGTCAGGATCGTACCCGATACAAACTCAACCAGGTAAAACCCGGTCATGTAGACGAGACCCCGCACAATCCAGGTCTGGTAACTGACTTGATGATAAACCGGGAGAAAGAGGAAGGCCAACAGGCCGTAGATCGGGAACATCCAGAGAAAGCTGAACCCCATCAGTCGCAGGCGGCGGTTCTTGAAGATGTCAAGGATCCCGGTGAAAACCGTTTCGAAAAAGATTCCAAGGATTCCAAAGAGGACGAATTTCCAGGCGAGCGGCGTCATTCCCTATTTTGCCTTCTTCGCCAAGGATTCGTAGCTGACCCCTTCCCCATTCTCGGTGGAGGTTGGAAGTCCCAGATCTTTCCATCCAGGCTGGTCGGGGGCGCCGCCGAATCCTCCGTAGATGTTGAATATCTTTTTGAAGCCGAGGCGATCAAGGATTTCGCACGCCTTTTGGGAACGTCCCCCCATCTTGCAGCCGACGACATAGGTCTTTTCCTTTTCGAGGACAGCCTCGGCAACCTTGGGGAACTCCGGGTTTGGGACCATCTGTCCGTTGGTGTAATGCATCAGGGGAATGTTGATCGCGCGTGTCGCATGCCCCTGGGTAAACTCCGGGATCGACCGGACGTCGAGATAGACCGCTTGAGGGTCTTCGTCGAGAATCATTTTCGCCTTGTCGGGGGTGGTTTGTGAAATCGGCATAATTCCTCCTTGTTTTTGCTTCTTTGCCACGGATTTTATTGAACCGCAAGAGATGTCGTTACTTATTATTTTTATGCCCAGTCTTCCAGGAGGAGTTCGCTGATCGGAGCGAAGTGTCTTGTGTTGTGAGTCACAAGGGTCTGCTGGTGATGAATGGCGATCGAGGCGATCGCCAAATCCATATCGGCGATCGGGTGTCCGGATTTCAACAGCTCCGCCTTGACGCGACCAAAAATCTTGGCGGGATGGTGCCCGAAGTTCAGGATCTGGAGTTTTTCAAGGTTCTTTTGAATCTTGAAGATATTCTTGTCCTGTCTGGACGAATGGAAGGCACCAAAATAGAGCTCTGCCACTGATTTGAGGAAGGCCGTAGTTGAAATCCGTATCAATTCATGGTGGGTGAGGGGACCATGACCCTCAACCCCCAACAACTCGAGGCGGTTCGGCATGCCGAGGGGCCGCTGCTGATCCTTGCCGGTGCCGGGAGCGGCAAGACGCGTGTGATCACCCACCGGATCGCCCATCTGATTCAGGAAAGAAAGGTCGCCCCGTGGAATATCCTGGCGGTCACCTTCACGAACAAGGCGGCGGAGGAGATGAGGAACCGGGTCGATGCCCTGTTGGGCAAAAAGTCAGAGGTTTGGGTGAGCACCTTTCACTCGACCTGTTTGAAAATTCTCAAAAAAGCCGGTGAAAGGCTGGGTTACAGCCGCGACTTTGTGATCTACGACGACTCGGATCAAGTCACGCTGGTCAAGGGGTGTCTCGAGGAGATGAAGATCGCGGAGAGGGCGTTTCATCCGCGGATGGTCCTCTCGCGGATTGACGGGGCCAAAAACCAGCTTGTTTCCGCCAGCCGTTTTCTTGAGCTAGCCTTGGACCCTTTTGAGAGGAGGATCGGGGAGCTCTACCAACTCTATCAGTCAAGGCTCTTCAAGAACAACGCGATGGACTTTGGCGACCTCCTGATGAAGACGGTCGAGCTCTTTGAGCAGCATCCATCAGTCTTGACCCATTATCAGGAGCTGTTTCATTACCTAATGATCGATGAGTATCAGGATACGAACGCGGCGCAGTACCGGATCGTCCGGCTCCTTGCGGAAAAAAAAGGGAACCTCTGTGTCGTGGGGGACGATGACCAGTCAATTTATGCCTGGCGCGGTGCCGATCTGAACAACATCCTCTCCTTTGAGAAGGATTTTCCGGGGACCCGGGTGATCCGTCTGGAGCAGAACTATCGGTCGACCCAGAAGATCCTCCAGGTTGCCTCTCAGGTGGTCTCGCATAACTTTGAGCGAAAGGAAAAAACCCTCTGGACTGAAAATGAGACCGGTTCCAATGCGGTCCTCTTTTCGGCACCGGACGAAAAGGGGGAGGCGCGATTTGTGGTGGATGAGATCGAGAGGGGATGTCGCGAGGAGGGGAGGAGACTCAACGATTTTGCGATCTTCTACCGCACGAATGCCCAATCGCGAACCTTTGAGGAGGCGCTTCGGGAACGGAGGCTCCCGTACACAATTTTTGGGGGGGTCCGATTCTATGACCGGAAGGAGGTCAAGGATATCCTTGCCTACTTGAGGGTTTTGGTGAACCCCAAGGATTCCCTCTCCCTTGCACGAATCATCAATGCCCCGGCACGGGGGATCGGCAAGAGGACGATCGAGATCCTGGAGGCGTATGCCGCCCGGCAGGATCTTCCGCTACGTGAGACGCTTGGGCTTGCGGATCAGATTGACCAGCTTCCAACGGCCCAGAGGACGCGTCTCAAGGAGTTTGGAGAACTCATGAAGAGGTGGGAGGGGGGGATTCCGGGCTGTTCTATTGCCGATTTTGTGAAGCGGATCCTCGATGAGTCAGGCTATCAGGAGGATCTGGAGAAACAGGAGACCCTTGAGGCGGAGGGGCGTCTGGAAAACCTGCAGGAACTGTTGAATGTGCTGGAGGAGTTCAGGCGGACCCGTCCCGAGGCGACGCTTTCCCAGTTTCTTGAAGAGGCGGCGCTCGTCGGGGACACCGATTCCTATGACCCTGCCAGGGGGGTTGTGCCGATGATGACGCTCCATCTGGCGAAGGGGCTCGAGTTCCCGGTCGTCTTCATGGTCGGGATGGAGGAGGGGCTTTTCCCGCATGGGAGGTCTCTGGACGAGCCGGCCGGGGTCGAGGAGGAGCGGCGGCTCTGTTATGTCGGGATGACCCGGGCCAAAAAGAGGGTGATCCTGACCCATGCCTTGAGGAGACGACTCTACGGGGGCGACCACTATAATCTGCCTTCACGTTTTCTGGAGGAGGTGCCGGAAGATCTCATCGAACATCGGGGGATCGGGGAGACCGATCGTTTGATGGAGGAGGCCTTGCCGGCCGATGACTATTCCCAGCTTCCTTCAGAGGCCCTCAGCCTCTCTATCGGGTCTCATGTCAAACACCCTACCTTCGGGGTCGGCGTGGTTAAACGCCGCGAGGGGAAGGGGGAGCGCCAGAAGGTGACGGTTTATTTTCAGGATGGGAGGGTCAAGACGTTGATGGTGAAGTTTGCCTCTTTAGAGGTTCTTTAAAGGTTCCAAAGATGAATCCGGATGTCATCCGGGTTCTTGAATGAGTCTTCTGTGTCAAGCGATTCGTCATCGCGGAAGACCCGGTCCAGGAATTTCCGGATCTCCTTCAGGTCATTGTAAGGTTTCAGGAGGACGTGGATATCCGGTGTGTCGACATGGAGTGTGATTCGTGCAAAGTCGCATTCATAGGCAGTTGTCAGGATGATTCGGAATGATGGGCTGATCCCCTGGGCCTTCTGAATCAGTTCAAAACCGTCCATGTACGGCATGACGACATCCGAGATCAGGATATCGATCCCGTTCTTCGAGAGATGATCGAGCGCCTGACGCGGATCGGTTGTATAAAAGGCGTCACACTCCTGTTTCTCAAGGAGCCTTCTCCAGGCCTTGAGAAGCAGCTCATTGTCGTCGACCACGACGACCCTTTTCCGGGCCCTTCCCTGCTCCTCTGCGAGGTTCGAATCCATCTCAAGGAATTGTTTTGCAATCGATATGCCATGGGGGAATCCGGGGGGACCCCACGAAACCAAATATAACTATTTGTTTTTATTGATTAAATTTTTATGTGAATCCCTTTGCCCGATGATGAGAGGGTGGATTTCAACTCATTTTGACAAGGTTTTTGACACCTCGTCCTGACGCGCCTTTTGTTCCTTGAGGAACCGGGGGATCAGCAGACCTGCCAAAAAGGCGAGGATCGCCACGACGACCATCAGCTCGATCAAGGAAAAACCACGCGATTTTCTCATAACCCCCCCTCCCTTCGATTCGCTACGCTCGCTCAGGGTATCCCCCTCTTACCTTAAGAGGGGACACAAAGGTAAAGTCCTATTTTAAGGCGTCAAGGAGCCCCTTTTTCATCAGGCGGAGATCGGCTCGATCCCCTGTCCAGAGCTCATAGCTTAGGGCCCCCTGGTGAAGGAGCATCCTGTAACCCGGGTGGACCGTTCTCCGCTGGCGTCTCGCCTCCTTAAGGAGGGGGGTCCAGAGGGGGGTGTAAACAAGATCAGAAACAACGGCCCGTCGCGGGAGTCTCCCCAGCGACGGGAGGATGCCACGAAGATCCGAAGGGGTTGCGTTGATCAGGAGATCGGTTTTTGGCAAGAGATTTTGCAAGATCCTCCTTTGCCACGGTATGATCCGTACCTTCTGCCGGTCTCGCGGGCCAAGATCCCTCATCAGTTTTGTCGCCCGTGATCCGGTGCGATTACAGAGATGAATTTTCCGCACCCCGGCCCGAAGCAGGCTTATGACAATCCCCCTCGCCGCCCCGCCGGCTCCGAAGAGGAGGACAACGGGCCGTCGAGTCCTGACAGCTGCCGGGAGCGATCGAAGGTACCCCTCGCCATCGGTGTTGTATCCGATCCACTTTTTCCCTTTTACCACGATCACGTTGACCGCCCCTGAACGCCTCGCCGAACGGTCCAGCCGATCGAGATAAGGGATCACCTTTTCCTTATAGGGGATCGTCACATTGAGTCCGGCAACCCCGATCGACTTGAGTCTCCTCAGGAGTTGCCGAAGCCCTTGAGGCGGGACCGGAAAGGCCCTGTAAAGATAGGGGAGCCTCTTCCCTTTAAAATGGCTGTTGTGCATCACCGGCGAGAGAGAGTGGCGCAGAGGATATCCAATAATGCCAAAAAGTCTCGGTGTCATTGATGCAGGACCTTCCGTGCGGTCTGGATATCCTTCCGGATCTGACTGGAGAGCTCGTGCGGTGACGAAAACCGGATCTCGTCCCGGACCCTCTTCACAAATTCCAGGGATAATCTTTTGCCCAACAGGTTCTTTCGCCAATCGAGGAGGTGCGTTTCTATTGTGGTTGATCTTTTCCCGAATGTCGGGTTGGTGCCGATGTTGGTGACCCCGGCAACCGATCTCCCGTTCAGTCTTGTCCGGGTCGCATAGACGCCCGGAGAGAGGATCCGGTCGTTGTCGCTCTTCAGATTCGCCGTCGGGAAGCCGAGCTCTCTCCCCCCGCGTCCGTCTCCCTTCACGATCACCCCCTCCATCCGGTAGGGATGACCGAGCAGTGATGTTGCCTCTTCCAGTTTGCCCTGGCCAAGCAGCCCCCGGATTCGGGTGCTGGAAACAAGTG
>CAYWRF010000029.1:0-15115 GCA_964460495.1 uncultured Pseudomonadota bacterium
TTCAGAAATTGGGTATTCTTTCCGGTCGATACCTGCGGTGCGCCGACGACATTCCCATCCTTGCCTATTACGAATGTAATCTGGGCCCTGATCCTCGTGCCGGTAAGCGTTGAGTCTTGTTTGAGCGCACGCTCGTAACAGAGTTTGCAGGATGTGCCTTGTCGCCCGATGATCTCCTGGACACCCTGTCCGGGGGATCCCCCTCCGGCTTTGCCGGTAATTTCTCCTACAGTGATATCTATTTTCGTTTCAGCCTTGGGGCCCCCTGTATCGACAGCCTTGACATCTCCTACGCCTCCCATCCCGTTTCCATTCAGTTCATCCAGTCGAGAGCGAATGTTTACCGCGCGGACATCGGTTTCTGCCCTCTCGGGTGTCCCGTACTTTGGCTTTTTACCGATCTCGAGCGCCTTTTCCAGATAGGCGATCTCCTGGGCCTTGTCGCCTCTGCCCTTCGCCTCATCGGCCAGTCTCACCGCGTCGTTCATCCTATCCAGGGGGGTTGCCCCTTGAGGTTCGGCCACCGAAACCGGTTTCCCCTGGATCGTCACCTGCGGCTCAACAGTGAATTCTTCACCTCCAGGGGTTTTGAGAATAATTTTTCCGGTCCAGGCCCCCTTAAAGGCCTTGATCACCGCACGAGAGAGGATTGGTCGTTTAAAATTCTTCTGCTTAGGCAGACGAACCCAGTCAATCCGCTCGCCGTTGACGATCACTTCGACCCTATCCATCGCCGTTGTACATTCGCCGAATCGTGCCTCGAGATCCTTGCTCCCATCAAAAACCGGTCCACCGACGACTTGGGCACCTGTGATAGTGGGGCCAAGGTCAATCTGCTGGACCTCCGGCGCTTTTCCCTCTACGGTGATCTGACCAAGATTGTATTCTGTTCCATCCTTGAGTACGACCTTCAGGGGGCCGGAGAATTTCCCCCCCTCAATCACAAACTCCCCTGCCTTTTCGAGAATGAGCAGGTTAAAGTTCTTCTTTCCAGTTGTGATCCGGTGTGTGGTAACCTTCAAATCGCCGAAATAGACCGTCGCCTCGGTGTCCTGGTCTCCGGTCCATTCCCCGACATAAATTTCGAGTTTGTCGTTCCCTTTGAATTTCGGACCATTCTGGAGTTTAAGCCCCTTCAGTTCAGGTTTGGCAAGGGCTACAGGGGCAACCGGCTTCGTGGGGGTGGGCGGTCTTGGTGCCGGTGCCAAGAAGGCGGCCAATGCTGTCAGCTCGTTTTCAATGTTACCCAAATACCCTGAAACATCCTTGTGGCGTGGATCAGACGACGGGATTTTTTTGAGATCTTCTTTAACGGCGAGAAGCGCCTTCTGGGCTTGAATTGCGGCAGGCTGATCCAATGTTAAGCGGGCTATTAATGAATCGGCCAAGGCACCATCGGCCCTCTTGATGATTGCCCCTGAATCAATCGGCCCCCCTCCTGGCGCTGGGGTTGGGGTCGGTGGGGGTGTGTGTGGAGCTGGCGGTTTCGGCAGTGCGTCTCTCGTGAACACTATCTTTTGGAAAAGTACAGTTGCCTCAGCCGTCGTCCGGTGGTCGTCAGAAATGCCTTTGTCCATCAGCAATTTCTCTGCCTCATCGAGGAGGCGTCGTTTGTCTTCGGTCTTGGTAGCCCTCTCTGCCTCTTCCATCTTCTGTCTGACCGGTCTCAGGGCCTCTAGGATGGAGAGTTTTCCCTTTATATCCGTCTCCAATTGCTTGCCTGGCACACTCCCCTTGACTTGAGGAGTCAGTGCGTCAAAGGCGGCCTTGGCCTCTTTAAGGAGCTGCTCTTCACGGTCGGGCTCATTCGTGCGGGCAACTGCATCGTCGTATTTGTCTCTGGCCGGTTTCAGGAGTTCCTCGACTGTCAGAGCGGGTGGCACGACAGGTGCTGGGGTCGGTTCCTTCCCCTCCGGCCGCATCACGACGTCATAGGTGTACTTTGCAAACGGCTCGATAGTCGCTCGACTTGCAGGGTCCTCTGCATAGAGGAGGAGATGGAGTCTGCCGACCCCCATTTTGTCGGCCGGCACAGAAAATTTGACATTGTTAGGCAATTTTGTCGGATCACTCGTGTTGACTCCATCCTGGACAATAGTTCCCTTTCCAACGACAAGTTCATGGATCACCACATACCAGACCTGAGCAGGACGATCGAGGTCAAACACGAAGTCGGCCTGTTTCCCTTCAGCCAGATCACCTGCCTTGTTCGGGTTGGCCGGGGCGTTGGTGACCTTTGGCGGCTGGATCGCCTCTGTAGAGGCCTCCCAATCACCAATCGGTTTTGAGGTGAGGCTGTCGAGGCGGACTTTTGAAAAATCAACAAATTGATCCAATACCAGGATCCGGAACCGGCTGTTCGGCTTGGTGGGGGTAAATTTAATACCCGCTATATTCACACCGTTGGGGTCATCTGTATTTCGCACCCACGCAAACTCACCCGATTGGAGATCAACGACGTATGTCCAGACCTGCGCGGCGCGATTGAGGTTAAATTGAAAGACCCTTTCCTGGCCAACCTTTAACTTCAGGTCACTAGCTGATGGCGGGTTCGTGATCTGTATCGGACCTGTTGGCGGAGGAGGCGGTGGCGGCGGTTTCACCCCCGGCGTCCTAACGATCCAGCCGGCGACGATGATGGCATCACCCGGCTCCGTCAGGTCTTTAACCGGCCGGTCGGTAATCAGGACCTCATAGGTCTCCCCCTCTACGGGTGTTATCCGGACCTCTACACCGTCGGACCCGTTCTGTTCGTCTGCCGTATTCTGGCCATTCGTATAAACGTTATTGGTCCCCGGCTTCCGGATATACCAATAAGCGACCTGACTCCGGTTGAGTTTGACCGTGTAAACCTTTTCCTGACCGACAGGGACGACCTCTTCCGCCGCCGGGGCGCTTGTTGCCTCCAGTTTGGGCAGCGCCTCCCCCTTCGGTCGGAATGAGATCGTCAGGGCGAGCCTGTTCCTCGACTTGTCCTTCTGGAAAGGCACTTTTTGCGAGCGATCTATTTTTGTCTCCCCTTCACCCGTGATATTGAAGAGGCTCGGATAGAACGAGCGGTTTCCCCGCATCATCAGGGCCGCAGCAAGGCCGGCCCGCTCTCCGGAAAGAAAGAGGTTCTGGCTGTCGTTCCCCATGATGCTGGTATGGGCCTCGATGCTGATCGATGCCGGTTGCGCCGGCGAGAGTTGCGAATCAGGGTCAAGCAGTTGGGCCAATGCCTCAAGGAATTCCTTGGTGAAATCCTCCAGCAAGGCGTTCTTCGTCTTGGGATCGAGGAGCCACTCCACCTTCTGGCCCCTTTTTCTCGTTGCCCTCCCCCCGGCCCCTCGGGTCGTGATCTTGACGATCAACCTCGGCGCCGTGCTCTCGTCCCACGTCGCCTCGATCGGCCATTCCTTCGTGCTCCTCGCCCCGTAGAAATTATTGATGTAATCGGCGAGGAGCGGGCCGCGGGCCTCCTCTTTTGCGGAGACGATGATATATTTGGAGACCCTCTCCAGTTTGGCGAGCAGGGCCTTGGCAGTGGCGTCGTTTGCCGCCGCCTGTTGCATCAGTCCCCTGATCTTCGCCTGGGACGGCATCGCGTTGAGGGTGTATTCCGCGAGCTTGTTTCCTGCCCCGTCCCTGAGGGTCAGCGCGTATTGACCGAGCTCGGGCGGGGTGAAGGTAAAGGAGGTTGAGGTCCCATTCACGTCATGGGAGAGGAAGGGAAAACTCTTGCTCGTGACAGGCTTGTCCCCCTCCATTTCCAGTATCGTCAAGGAGATCTTCTGGTTGGGGGTCGTCCGAAACCGGACCGGGAGCTCGAATACCAACTCCGGTTCCACATCGAAGGACTGCCCGTCCGGGGGGGAGTCGAGCATCGACTCGGACCGGATCGCGTAGCTTGCAAGCTCGGTCGGATCAATTCCCTGTCGCGGGCTCTTCAGCGAAAGGACGATCTGACCCGCGCCAATAAAGCCCGGTTTGTAGGGGATTCGGACAAGGTTGTTTGAATTGGTTTCGAATTCACCAAGCGGCGTTTCTTGCCCATCATGGATCAGTTTTGCAACCACCGTTGCCTGATCGGTGAGTAACGCCGTGACCTCACCCCCCTGGTTCTGGATCACCGCCTCCACCTTGCCGGGAGGGGGGGGATTGATCACGACGATCGGCAGCAGGTCCCGGAAGAGTGCGCCGGCCATAGGCTCCAACGTTTCATCCTGTACCCTCTCCCTATGGATCGAAACATAGTCGAAGAGTGTTGATGAAACCTTGGCCATGTTTGGTGCTGGACCTTCAACTTCTACTAAGGATTTTTGTGTATTCAGCTGGTAATTGCTCCTATAGGTGAGCCTGATTGTCGTCTGGATCGCCCCGTTGCCTTCATTATAGACTGGATTCCCCTGCTCGTCGGTGTCGTCATCCGAGAGGACGGTGATGGTAGCGGCTATCTCCCCTGTGTCGGTCTCCTGCCGGAGCGAGATCGATCCGTTGTGGACGAATATATCCCCCTCATCCTCAGGGTCGGGCCAATAGAGTTTTCTGAGACCCTCAAGCTGGGATCCTGTGAGCTGGCGATTAGTTATCAGATCCTTCCAGGCCATTCGTACGAATCCCCCTTATGGATTTACCCCCTGAGGAACGGTTCTCGACCTCCCACGTCTCGCCGGTCTCATATCGGCATCGAGGGGTAGTGAGGCAGTCAGCATCACGCTGTTCAGGATATGCCAGTCAGGGTCATCCTCAATATCGACCGATTTCTGAAGGAGACGGAACGATAGAGAGCATCTCAGCGCCCAGAGGCGGACCTCGACCGGTGCAACGTCGAGGTTTGCCTCGAGGCCCCAGTCACGGTCGCTTTCACTCTGGACAGGGAGTGAGAGGTCGATCGGCGCCGGCCGTTCCCCCTCTTCTTCAGCCCCCTCGGCCCCTTCAGCAGCCCCACAGTTCGCGTTGCCGCGAAAAGGTCCCTCGGTGCAGAGATCTCTCTTGAAGTCGCGGTTGAATCGGGCCGACCCTGTCCCTGACCCGCCCGGTCTGTGGACCATAATCACCCCGGCCGCCACGGTAGCGCTTGAGGAGAAAAGTGATTGACCCCAGTTCTGCCGGACCCGTCCGGTCAGGTGCAGGAAATAGGCCCGGTCACGACCGGTTGGTGTGGTGGCGTTCGCAGAGCCGGGAACCAGCGTGAGGCTCCCGGGTGTCGAGTCAATCCCCCTTGAGTCGAGTTGGGTCTGGAAGAAGCTGGGGTTTTCGTCCTTCAGGGCGGTCGCCTTGGCGTCGCTTAAGGGTCCCGTCTCCTGTCTCTCCCCTTCATGGAATCTCAGTGTGAGACCGAGGCCAAGGGAGGCCTCCCAAGGATTCTTCCACTCCCCGCGACGGACCCGACCCCCATGCAGGAGAAACCAGTTGAACCCCACCTCGGTTGCGGTCTGGGGGCCACTCCCGCTATCCGTTCGAAGATTTGAGAGACCATCCCCACCGGTCCGACCCAACCGTAATTCCAGCTCGTTGATCTGATTTGCCGGCTTTAACCTGTCAACCATGGATCATCCTCCCAAAAAACTCGTCTTATAGGCTCCCTTGCAAACTCTATAAGAGTTATCGGGAGGTGAAAAAGATTGTTGCTAGTTTTTTTTGGGGTTTTTTTGGGGTTCATCTCCCCCCTAAAAATACCTAAAAAATAGTAAGCAACTTTTCCTGGATAGGACCGAGATATATCAGTGATGAACGTGACAAGAACCACCCTCGCATTCTTTATATTGGCTGCAGTAGGCGTCTCGGCCTTGACCCCCCGGGAGGCGATGGCGACCTGCGCCACCCCCGATTTTGACGAACACCTGACCTGCACGAACTCCTGCTCGGTTTGGAGGGATGGGAGCAGCACGACGACCGAGGGGGCGTTTCTCGACCGGATCCGACGCTTTAACCTGAACAGCGGGTCCCAATGCCGCCGGTTTGTCTGGTTTACAGAGATGACCGACGGGATTGTCCTGACAAGCCCGATCACACTCGGCCCGGCCCGCCCGGGGGGAGGGACGCTTGGGTTGAATATCAGCGGTTATGAATCAGATGGCCCTGATCCGTTGGGGATTGTGATCGATGCCACACGGCCCACCTTTAATAACAACTGCGCAATCCGTCTCCAGAACGATCTTGCCGACAAACATACGATAACGGGGCTGACAATCAAGGTGTTCACCGGCCGAACGGACAAGGTGATCTGCAACAATAGCGGGGCCAATCTGATGAACGCCGGCTCTCGCCTCTGCCCCGGCGACGATGCCGATGAGTGTGAGTTTAGGGGGATTACTGTGACTCAGACTGACCGGTGTGTGGCGAACGCAACCGACAACGACGGCGACTGCGTGAATAATGCCAGCGACAACTGCCCCAGCAACCGGAATTCCGACCAGTCGAATCGGGATGGGGACCTCTATGGTGACATATGCGACGGGCCGGGCGGGATCTTTGCCGATGATGCCGATAATGACACGGTGCCTGATGCCGAGGACCTTTGTCCGACAATCCCGGCCCCTGCCGACCAGACCGGGAATGACCGATGTCAGCGACAGCGGGTCTGCGTCGACTTCGGATTTGGGCGTACCTGTTATGAGTTCCCCTGTCTCTATCAGGATTCAGATTCAGATGGTCTTGCCGATTCCTGTGACCGGGATGACGACAACGACGGGGTCTGCGATAATGACCAGCGATCCTTTGTGGATGGGGGGGTCTGTTTCCCGGGGCCTGACAACTGCCGCTCGATTGACAATGGTGCCGCCCAATCGGGGGTGGCCGGTGTTGGCAACCAGACCGACGCCGATGGCGATGGTGTCGGAGACCCCTGTGACCTCTGTCCGAACGATCCCCTGAACGACTATGATGATGACGGCGATTGCGGGGATGCCGACAACTGCCCGTTTGTCGCCGATGATTCGTGCGAGGGACAGGCGGAACCGGATACCGATAGAGACGGTGTCCCTGATCGTCTAGACCTCTGTCCGGGAACCCCTGCAGGGGGTATCGTCCATCCGAACGGTTGTGAGGATACCGATGGGGATGGTGTCCCCGATAATTTAGATGAATGTGCCGGTACACCTGCCGGTTCCACGGTGACGACAAATGGCTGCGTTGTTCGTCCCTTTGATGACGCCGATTCGGACGGGGTTCCGGATGGGCTCGACCGGTGTCCGGAGACCCCTGCGGGGGCTGTCGTCCATCCGAACGGTTGTGGAGATTCCGATAGAGACCGCGTTCCAGATAATGAAGACCTCTGCGCCGGGACAGTCGCCGGGACGGTCGTTGACACGTCGGGGTGTCCCGTCGATGCGGCGACCGACAGTGACGGCGATGGGGTTCCTGATATCGTCGATGAGTGTTCGGAGACAGAGGCCGGGAGTGTCGTCCTCTCCAACGGTTGCGAGGATACCGATCGGGACGGGATCGCCGACAATCTGGATCAATGTGCGGGGACCCCTGCCGGATCGACGATTACGTCGAGGGGATGCCCTGTGGTTGTCTTTGTCGATGATGATGACGATGGTGTACCGAACAGCCTCGATCAGTGTGAGGAGACGGATGCCGGGCAGACGGTGGCGGCCAATGGCTGTGAGGATGACGATGATGACGGGGTCCCAGACAACCTTGATCTTTGCGCCGGGACCCTGCTTGGGTCCATCGTGACGACGAGCGGCTGTCCCTTTACTGAGGATGCCGATGGTGACGGGATCATCGACGTGGTTGATTTCTGTCCGGGGGAGTCGAGCAGCCAGATTGACCTTGACGGGGATCGAATCGGTGATGAGTGTGACACAGACGCCGATGGCGATGGCCTGGATAGCGGCGATGACAACTGTCCGCGTGTTGCAAACCCGAACCAGCGCGATACCGATCGGGACGGGATCGGCGATCTCTGCGAGGGGTCTGCCTTTGTGACCGATACGGACCGGGACGGTGTCCTCGATATCTTTGACTGTGCCCCGATGGACAGGACCCTCTTCACGCTCCCTGCCTGTTACGGGGATCAGGATGGGGATGGCCTGACCGATACGCAGGAGGCGGAGCGAGGGAGTGATCCGGCTAAAGCCGATTCGGATGACGATGGTGTGCTCGATGTGGTTGACTGCGAACCGCTCGATGGTGCGCTCGGCAAGCCTTCCACATGCAACGGGACCGTGCGCATGGAGGTCGACCCTGACGGCGACGGGATCGGGATCGGTGACAACTGCCCGTTTGTAGCGAATGACGACCAGAGGGATCGGGATGAGGACGGGATCGGGGATGACTGCGATCCGACGCCGACCCTCTCCTCTTCGGCCGATCGGGATGGTGATGGTCGGATCGACGAGGAAGACAACTGCCCGTTTGTCCCGAATGTGAATCAGGCCGATACCAACCAGAACGGTGTGGGTGACCGATGCGAGGGGGATCGGGATGGGGATGCGGTCCGGGATGAGGGCGACAACTGCCCGAGCCACTTCAACGCCGACCAGGCGGATGCCGATTCGGACGGCCGCGGCAACCCCTGCGACGAGGACTTTTTGGCCTCACTCAGTTCCGGCACGGGCGGCGGAGGCGGATGTTCCTTGCTCCGATAGCCTCGTTCTTTTCAGGAAACTTTTTCCGAAGATTGCCGATAAGTTGGTTAGATGAAGGGTAAGAGACTGCTCATTCTCCTGTTTGCTCTACTGGCAGCCAGGCCAGCCTGGTCGGACTGCGCCGACCCCCATTTTTCCGATCACCTGACCTGCACCAACTGGTGCACGATCTGGCGGGATGGAAACGGCTCGGCAACCGAGGGGACCTTTCTGGACCGGATCAGGCGGTTCAACCTCGGCACTGTCTGCCGGGGGTTTATCTGGTTTTCCGAGCATGTCGAAGGGATGATCCTCGATCAGACGGTGACGATCGGTCGGGCCCGTTACCAGGGAGGGACACAGGGGCTGAACATCACCGGAAATCAGGAGGGTTCCCCGGGGAATCGCTCGTTGGGGATCCGGATCGATGCGCGGAGGCCGACCTTTCACGACCAATGTGCGATCCAGCTCGCGAACAGTTTGAATGACAGTCACACGATCACCTGGCTGACATTGATTGTGGCGCCAGGAAAGACCAACAAGGCGATCTGCGGCTCAACGGGCAATGACATTCTAAATCGCTTCAACAGCAGGCTCTGCCCCGACCAGTTTACCAACCGGTGCGAGTTCAACGGCCTGCAGGTGATTGAGCAGGAGGGGTGCGACATGAGGTCCAGCGACATCGACGGCGATTGCTGGATGAATCAGGATGACAACTGTCCGTTGATTGCGAATCCGGGGCAGGAAAATTTTGACCCGCAGGCGGATCGTGTCGGAGATTGGTGCGACGATGACCGGGATAATGACGGCCTTGATGATGATGAGGATCGATGTCAGGGGGTTTCCGGCATTACCGTCTGCACGACCCTCCGGGAGATCTGTGACCCGGCGCTCACGACCCCGGAGACGAGACGGGCCCAATGCCCGACGGAGTACCGGAACATCTATAATGCACAATGTGTGTCGGGAGACCGGCATGACTATGATTCGGACGGGATCGGCAATAACTGTGACACAGACATGGACGGGGATGGTGTTGAAGACCTCTCTGAACTTGGGACAGGGACCGATCCGAGCCGGTGGGACAGCGATCGGGACCATTGGTGCGATGGCGGGGAAAGCGTTTGCGAGGAACTGGACGGGACGATCCAGACCTGCCCCGGGGCGACCTTTGGCGGGGAGGGGGTCCTCTGTCAGGGGGGTGATCCCTGCCCGAACGACGGGAGGATGTTCCCCGGATCGCCTGTCGGTTATCATGAAGAGAGCTGTGAGTTGAGGGAGAGGATTGTTGAGGTTCCGGTCATCATAGAATCGGAGCCGGGAGAGGAGATCGATATCGATACCGATCGGGATGGTGTCCTTGATCGCAACGACTGCGCCCCCCAGGACCCCGAGGCGGGACCGGAGGGACGGGATTGCGTCCGGCGCGTGATCGTCATCGATCCGGATATCGATAACGACGGTTTGTGCGATCTCGCCTCGTATGTTGAGCGGGGGACAAACAACGATCCGAATAATGAGGGGCGTGCCTGTAGCGTGTCGGCCGATCAACTCCCCGACAACTGTCTCTTTGTTCCCAATGAGGATCAGGCCGATGCCGACGGAGACAGGATCGGTGATGCCTGTGACCGGAATCAGTCGTTGCCCCTCGACGATCGGGATCATGACCAGATCCCTGATGAGGTCGAGAGGAACTTTTTGGGGACCGATCCTGAAAGTCCCGATACCGATCGGGACTCGGTCCCCGATAATGAGGACAACTGCCGGTTGGTTTCGAACAGCGACCAGAAAGATTCCAATCAAAACGGTCTGGGTGATTCCTGCGACGCCCCTGCGACCCCCGGTGCCCCTGCGCAGCCGACCGGTTCCGAGGAACCGAGTGGCGGCGGGTGCACCTTGATCCGGTAAGATTCCTGTTGATCGATTTTTAAAAGGGCAATAAGCCAATAACAAGAGGGGCCTCAGTTTTTTTGTCGGACGAGTCGGACCTGTCGGACCGGCCCGACACTTTATGAAACAGGTCAGAAAAGCGGTGATCCCCGTTGCCGGTTACGGCACCCGGTTTCTGCCGGTGACAAAGGTGGTCCCGAAGGAACTGCTGCCGGTCGGGAAGAGGCCGGTGATCCAGTATGTCGTTCAAGAGGCGGTCGCCGCCGGGATCGAAGAGATTATCTTTGTCTGTCAACCGTCCCGGCAGGAAGTGGTCCATTATTTCAAGGCCGACCCACCACTCGAATCCTTTCTTGAGAGCCGCGGGAAAAAAGAGGAGCTCGAGGAGGTGAGGAGGATATCCCGTCTTGCGACCTTCAGTGTGGTTACCCAGAACGAGCCTTTGGGGCTTGGCCATGCGATACTCTGCGCGAGGGAGGCGGTCGGGAACGAGCCGTTCCTTGTTCTCTTGCCCGACATGCTCGTTGGGGGAGGGGAGAGGGCGAGTCGCGAGCTGATCCGGGGGTGTGGGGAGAATTGGGGGTTGACCCTTATGAAGGTCTCTCGAGAGCGGGTCTCCCAGTATGGAATCATTGAGGGGGACGAGGTCAGGACGGGCCTCTTTCGTCTCCGACGCGCGGTCGAGAAGCCGAATCAAAACGAGGCCCCCTCGGATCTCGCGATCCTTGGGCGTTATCTGTTTCCTCCGAGGATCTTTCCCCTGATCGAAAAATCGAGGCCGGGGGCGCTGGGTGAGATCCAGTTGACCGACGCGATCAATCTCCTCTGTCAGGAGTCGCACGGCATCGGCGTTGTGACGGGGGAAGAGGTCTTTGACGTCGGCAATCCGGAAGGGCTCCTCCGGGCGAATCAGGCGAGGTGACTTGATTCACGCCTTAACTGATCGACGATCCCTCTGACCCCCTCGACCTTGTCCCGCGGGCAGATCAGGACCGAATCGCGATTCTTGACGACGACCATCCCCTTCAAACCGACGCAGGCGATCATCCCCTCATCCGCGATCAGCAAGGAGTCCTCCGTCTCCTGCAGGAAGACCGTTCCGCGCGAGGCGTTTCCCTCCCTGTTTTTGGTGAGGGCCTGATAGACCGATTCCCAGCTTCCAAGGTCGTCCCATCCCATTTCAAGCGGGATCACGGCGCCGTTCCGGATCTTCTCCATCAGCCCGTAGTCGATCGAGAGCCTGGGAAGGGAGAGATAGTTTTTTGCGGTTATTTTTTGGATGGTTCGGTGAATCCCCGGCTGGAGTCTTTTCAACTCCCTCATAAATGAGTCTGTCCGGAAAAAGAAGATCCCGGCGTTCCAGAAATTTTTCCTCGACCGGACAAGCCTCCGGGCGGTCTTCGGATCCGGCTTCTCATGAAACGAGCGGAGGGCAGAAAGACCGGTCCCGTTCAGGCTCCTCCCGGAAAGGATATATCCGTAACCGGTCGCCGGACGGGTCGGCCGGATCCCGAAGGTGACAAAGAGGCCCTGTCTCGCGGCGGAGACCGCGGCCCTCACACCTGAAAGAAAGCGTGTCTGATTCCGGATCAGATGATCGGAGGGGAAGACCCCAACAACCGCCCCCGGATCTTTGCGGTGAATGACGGAGACCCCCCAGGCGATTGCCGGCAGTGTGTTTCTCCCCTCCGGTTCCACGAGGAGTCCGGTTGCGAGGGTGCGATCGATCCCCTGGAGCTGTTTCCGGACACCCTTCGCGTGATCCGACTGGGTGATGGTCAGGATACGATCCGTGGGAATGAAGGCCAGGAGCCTCCTGACTGTCATCTGGAGGAGGCTCTCCCTCTCCGTCAGTCGGAGGAGCTGTTTCGGGAGGAGCCCCCGCGAGAGAGGCCAGAGGCGGGTCCCGGTACCTCCGGCGAGGATCACACCGTAAAGTTTCAAATCAAGAGGATTTTCCTGTTTCATCCGATGGTCCTCTATCATCGGCCTAGAGGAGCTTCAAGACCTCATTTGCGAGCGCAGGCGCCGCGGTGAGTCCCGGTGACTCAATACCGAGGAGGTGGATCCAGTCTCCCTTCTTTTCGATCACAAACTCGGTCAACGCCTCTCCCCTCCGAAACAGTTTTGGGCGATTTCCGGAATAGGCGGGTGCAATCGAGAACTCCTTCAGGTGGGGGAGGAAGAATCGGACCCCCTTTTCAAACGCCTCGGGCGTGGAACGATGGCGGTAATCGTCCTTCTCCTCGATGAAGAAGGCGTTCGGGCCGAGCAAGGTCTGTCCGTCGAGCGTCGGGGTCATGTGGACGCCAAGGCCGTGCGCCCCCTGATACGGCAGGTGATAGACGGGACGGGAGACCGGTTGCCGGTTCAAGAGGTAATAGTCGCCGCGACAGGGGCGGATCTCGTAGTCCGTCATACCGATCATCCGGGCGATCTCGTCCGCCTGAAGTCCCGCGGAGTTGATGCCGAGATCAAAGTCGATCGGTCCGCGGGTCGTCTCGAGACGGTTTCCGTTGACCCCGGTCACCTTGCAGTCGAACAGGACCGTCCCCCCCCTCTCCTCAAGATAGCGGATCAGCGACTTGACGTACCCCGCTGCATCGAGGATCCCCGTTGAGGGGATGAAGATCGCATCGCTCGGTCGGAGCGCCGGCTCTCTGGAGGCGAGTTCCCTTCGGGCGACAAATTCGGGAGGAGGGATCGGCAACGATCGGACCCTCTCGAAAAAAGGGGCGAGCCCCTCTTCCTGCCCCTCCTCTGGGACGACCCACTTGCCGCAAGGCCGATGAGGCACCTGGAGCCGCTTGAGCCATTCATAGGTGAGTCGATTCCCCTCGAGGCAGACCCGCTCCTTAAAGGAACCGGGGCGATAGAAGATCCCGGAGTGGATCACCCCGCTGTTCCGGCCGCTCGTCCCCTCCGCCGGGTAGTGGGACCGGTCCAGCACAAAGACCTCAGCGGGGCGATCCCCCTGACCCTTTTCCTGCAAGGCCCGGGCGACATGGAGCCCGACGATTCCTCCGCCGATCACAACGGCGATCATGCGACCTCTTCCACCACGATCGTTTTCCTGAAGGAAAGCCTGCGGACAAAGAAGGCGCCGGTCAGTATCTTCAAGAGGAAGTTTGAGACGGTGAACAGGAGGCTCATGTAAAAGATCAGGTCGCCGGCGGTCAACCATCCGGAGGTCAGGAGTGCGCCGGAGAGGTGGTCCGAGAGGAGCTCCACGACGGCCGCCTGTGTCGTTCCGAGTCCGGATGGTGTGATCGGGATGCTCCCGACAAGGGTCGCGAGCGGCGAATAGGCAAGGACAGTCTTCAAGGGGATCGAGCATTGAAAGGTCAGCGCGACAAAAAAGAGGACGCTGTTCAGCGCCAGGTGCATCGGCAATCGGAGAAAAAGTGTGGCGAGGTAATCGCGGAGCCTCGCCTCATGAAAGGTGTGAAAGAGATCCCGTGTCCGGACCCATCGGATTAGGTGCCAGTCGATCGGGAGCTTGAAGAAGAGGATCAGAAACAAGAGCCCCGCCGAGGCGACTCCCCAAATCAGGCGGACAAAAGGGACGAGGTCGATCCCGCGGACGGAGAGGGGGACCCACCATGAGGCGAGGAATCCAAGCGTGACCGTCCAGTAGATGTCGACGATCGAGGTCATCAAGAGGAGACTCGAGCTCTTGAAAAACGGGATCCCGCGGTTCTTTGTAAAAAGCCAGGCGAGTGCCCCCTGTCCCGCCCCAAAGTGCAGGGTCATCAGCAGGTAGGAGGCGAATCGGGAGGGGCCGACCTCCAGGGTCTTTGTAGGATATCCAAAACGGGTCAGCAGCCACGAGAAACAGAGGCAGTCGGTGAGCCACATGAAGAGGAAATAGAGGATCGCATACAGGAGAAAGAGGGGGATGTTCAGATAATTGATCGCCTTCAAGATCAGGCGGGGCGGATACTGGGTGAAGAGATAATAGAGGATGGCGGCGGCAATGATCCAGGGGAGGAGCCCCTTAACGGTCTTCATGGATTTCGGATCCGATCGAGGACCCGGGCCCGATCGTGAGGAGGTTCCAGACCCGCCTCGTTCAACCCGACCGGTCTGTAGCCCGGAATCGCTTTTTGGAGGCAGCGGATCACGCCGCTGTCGTCTCCCGCCTGCGCCCGGCGTTCGATCTCCGAGATCTCCCTTTCGAGAAAATGCGGGTCCGGCAGGTGGTTTGACGAGACCCGGATGATCTGGTCGATCCCGGACGGTTCCGCCGACTCACCGGAGCCGACCAGTTCCTCCGCGAGTTTCTCTCCGGGTCTCTCGCCGGTTGTCTGGATCGGGATATCTTTCTCAGGCACAAGACCGGAGAGACGGATCAGGTTTTTTGCAAGATCGAGTATTCGGATCTGTTCCCCCATCTCCAGCACGAACGTCCCGCCGTCGTGCGCGAGCGCCGCCGCATGGAGCACCAGGTGGACCGCCTCCGGGATCAGCATGAAGTATCTTTTCATCTCCGGGTGGGTGATCGTCACCGGCCCCCCCGCCCGGATCTGTTCCAGAAACTTCGGCACAACACTCCCGTTGCTCCCGATCACGTTTCCGAACCGGACGGCGGCAAAGACCGTCTTGTTCTTCTCGTTGATCGTCCGGATCAGGAGTTCGGCGATTCTTTTTGTCGCCCCCATCAC
>CAYWRF010000030.1:0-11632 GCA_964460495.1 uncultured Pseudomonadota bacterium
CCGGTAGTTGTTGTTGATGTCGCAGAACTGGCACTCTTCTTCAGAGCCCCAGTACTGGCAGAGCCGGAAGGTGGTTAGGTAGATCAGATAGCCCCACTCAATCGTCGGGGCGATGTCGGCGACCGGTTTGCCGCTTTTTAGTGTAACGTCATAGTAAGGAGGACGGTGAGGCAGTCTTATTTCGCAAAGGTTTTTGTAAAGATAAGTGAGTTGCAACCCAAATTCATTGGAGGGGGGGCGAGGTTCTCGTTTTTGAGGAAGCTCTCGCAGGCCCGCTGCTCCTACAAGCCCGAAATCTTCAGCGGGCCGAGGGCCCAGGCGGGCAGCCGCCGGCGATTGAGGCGGCTGAACCGCCGGTTCCGAAAAAAGAGAAACCCGCCCCCCCGAACCACCCACACCTGCGTTTATGGAATAGGGGGATTTTGGATTCACCCTCACCGACACGATCGTCTGCTTGAGATCAAACGGCCCGCCGATCAGCGCAACCTCCTCAGGCACCACCGTTCTCTCGAGCCGGCTCAACTCTCCTGAAGAAACACGGTCAAACGAGAAGATGAAGTAAGACTTTGGTTTGGCCTGCCGACAAACCTCCAGCGCCTCGCGTGAGAACGAGACCCCCAAACGGAGCAGGTCCGACTTGATCACCGCCTCGAGCGGTATTCCGTACCTTTCAGCGAGGGTAATAAGGGAGTCGGAAGTCATGCTGAATCAACCCCAGCTCCTTCAGGTGGCTGTGGAACCTCTTGATCCCCTCTGCCTCTTCCTCCCCCAGCTCAAAAGAGACATTTTGATGGAGATACTCCTTCGCCTCCTCTTTCCTGAGGATCTGATTTTCAGAGAGGAGCTGATCGAGGTTTGCCATTCCTTTAAGGTGCGCGGCGTGGAGACTTTCGATGAGATCCGGCGGGCACTCCGGGAGCCGTCCGATCCAGGCGGCGAAGACAAACGGCAGACCGGTCCAGCGGCACCACTCCAGACCGAGGTCGAGCGACGGCGAGTTCTCGTATTCCTGAAGTGCCTTGTTTCCGATCAGGAGCATCGCATCCGCCTCGGGCGAGGGGAGCGGGTGGAAGAACCGGATCTGCTCCAGATTTCTCCCGAACCGGAAGTGGAGGAGGACCTTCAGGAGGAGGATCGAGGTCCTCGACTCCATATCAAGGTAGATCGACCGACAATCGGCGAGCGTCATTCCCGTCTTTTTAAAGATCAGGCGGACGCTCTTCACCGGTCCCCGGCATCCGATGGCAAGCCCTGGCACAACCCGGAACTGCGGATTCTCAAGCAGGGTGATGATCGGCGCGGTTGCCAGATCGACCTCGCCCAGTTTCAGGAGACGGTCCAGGACGGCAGGGGGGGCGAGCCTCGGTTTTTCAGGGAGAAAATGGATCAGCGGGAGGGTATTCAAATAAGGGACGGCGCCTAATCGCATGGTAGGGAGTTTCATGAAACACCCCTGCAGATTTGTCAACATGACATGCGAAAAAAGTGGCAGTCTCCTCGCTTCTTGACTAGAATGGCCCCATGGACCCCTTGCTTGCCTGTTATCAATGGTATTCGGGGACGATGGGACAAGAGAATCCACAAATTTGCTCCACGAGAGATCTCTTTCAGGCGCGTCTGGACACGATGTATCGGGAGCTTGTGGCTCGTTCGATCAGTGAGTCTGAAGCGGCTTTGCTGACCGCCGTGACAGGTGAAATTGGCAACAACTGCTTTGATCATAATCTCGGTCAATGGCGTGATCTCCATGGATGTTGGTTTCAGCATCGATTGGAAGGAAAAACTTGTTGGGTGGTTATTGCTGATCGTGGTCAGGGAGTTCTCTCTTCCTTAAAAAGGGTTTTACCGGCGCTTCATTCCGATCAGGAAGCGCTGGAGATTGCGTTTCAAAGGCAGATTTCCGGAAGAAGCCCGGAACGAAGGGGCAACGGTCTCAAGTTTGTCAGATCCGTTATCAATGGCAACTCGTCTCGAGGGTTGTTGTTTCGATCGGGAGAAGGATGGGCTAACTTTGGAAAGTTGGGTGAAGCGGCCCGATCGAAGACGGGATTTTCCGGAACTGGCATCGGAACCTTTTCTCTGGTAGTGTGGAGTGCGGTATGAGGGTCGAGATCAAAAAATTTGGTGAGATCCTGGTATCCCGGCCGGCGGGACGAGAGGCCTATCTCGTCCTTAAGTCTTATCTGAAACCAAAAACGGCTGAAGAACCGATTGAACTCGATTTTTCGGGTGTCAAGGTCCTTGCACCTTCTTGGGCGGACGAGGTGATCGGTGCGTTGAGGTGTGAATACGGTGCACGGGTCAAGTGCTGTCCCTCTGACAACCAATCGGTCATTGAGTCTCTTAAAATAATTGTTGAGGACTCCTGAGTTATTCCTTCGCCTCCGTATACTCCGCATCCACCACGTCATCCTTCTTTTTTTCCTTCCCGTCGTCTTTTGATTCGGCCTTTGCCTTTTCGGCGCCGGCCTTGTAGAGTTCCTCGGCCATCTTGTGGGAGGCCTGCGTCAGCTCGGCAGATGTCTTCTTGATCTCGTCGACATCCCCCTTTTCAACCGCCTTCTTGCAGCGCTCCAGGGCCGATTCGACATCCGAGAGGATCTTGACCGGGATCTTCTCCCGATTCTCCTTCAGCGTCTTTTCGGTGACATAGACGAGGGAATCGGCGGCATTTCTTGCTTCGATCTCCTCCCGTTTCTTTTTGTCCTCCGACTCGTGGGACTGGGCATCCTTGACGAGCTTTTCCACCTCCTCCTTGGCAAGGCCGCTGGAGGCGGTGATCGTGATGTGCTGCGCCTTGGAGGTGGCGAGGTCCTTCGCGGAGACACTGATGATCCCGTTTGCGTCGATGTCGAAAGTCACCTCAACTTGTGGAACACCACGAGGGGCCGACGGGATCCCGTCCAGTATGAAACGACCAAGCGTCCGGTTGTCCTTCGCCATCTCCCGCTCCCCCTGGAGCACATGGATTTCCACGGAGGTCTGGCTGTCGGCGGCGGTCGAGAAGACCTGGCTCTTTTTTGTCGGGATTGTCGTGTTCCGGTCGATCAGCCTTGTCAGCACCCCGCCGAGGGTCTCGATTCCCAAGGTGAGCGGAGTAACGTCGAGGAGCAACACATCACGCACCTCCCCCGAAAGGACGCCGGCCTGAACCGCGGCGCCCAAGGCGACCACCTCATCCGGATTCACCCCTTTGTGAGGCTCACGCCCGAAGTACTTGCGGACCTCCTCCTGCACGCGCGGGATCCGGGTCGATCCGCCGACAAGGACCACCTCATCAATGTCCGCCGGTTTCATCTTCGCATCCTCCAGCGCCTTCTTGACCGGCTCGAACGACCGGAGGAGCAGGTCCTCGCAAAGAGATTCGAGCTTGGCGCGGGTCAGCCGGATATTCATATGCTTGGGACCGGCGGCATCCGCGGTCAGGAACGGAAGGTTGATCTCCGTCTCCAGCACGCTCGAGAGCTCGATCTTCGCCTTCTCCGCCGCCTCCTTGAGGCGCTGCAGGACCATCTTGTCCTTGGAGAGATCGATCCCCTGATCCTTGCGGAACTCCGTGATCAGATAGTCGATGATCCGGTGATCGATGTTGTCTCCGCCCAGGTGGGTATCGCCGTTGGTTGCGACCACCTCGACGACATTCTCGCCGACCTCGAGGATCGAGATGTCGAAGGTCCCGCCGCCAAAGTCGTAGACCGCGATCGTCTCATCCTTCTTCTTGTCCAGTCCGTAGGCGAGCGCCGAGGCGGTCGGTTCATTCACGATCCTCTTGACGTCGAGTCCGGCGATCTTTCCAGCATCTTTTGTCGCCTGCCTCTGACTGTCATTGAAGTAGGCCGGCACGGTAATCACCGCCTCGGTGACTGTTTCACCAAGATAAGCCTCCGCCGCCTTTTTAAGCTTCATCAGGATCTTTGCCGAGATCTCGGGAGGGGGATACGCCTTGCCGGTCGACAGGATTTTCACATGCGCATCGCCGTTGTCGGCCTTTGTCACCTGATACGGGACCATCTTCTGCTCCTCGGAGACCTCGTTCATCTTCCGTCCCATGAATCGCTTGATCGAATAGACGGTGTTCTCCGGGTTTGTGATCGACTGCCTCTTGGCGATCTGCCCGACCAGGACCTCTCCTTCCTTGGTAAAGGCGACCACGGAAGGGGTCAGACGCGAACCCTCTTCATTCACGATCACCTTCGGCTCGCTCCCCTCCATCACCGCAACGACTGAGTTGGTGGTCCCAAGGTCTATCCCTATAATTTTACTAGTCTTTTTTGCCATGTAATCTCCTTCCTCTCCTGTGACTTACGGGGCGTAACTTAAGCACATTTGTTCTTATGTCAAGGATGTCTGGTGTAAAGTTTGACAAAGGGACACGGATGCTTATCTTGCAGACTCTGTGACGAAGCGCGACTTCTACGAGGTCCTCGGTGTCTCCCGCGACGCCGAAGAGGATGAGATCAAAAAGGCCTACCGGCAGTCGGCCCTCAAATTTCATCCCGACAGAAACCCCGGTGACAAGGAGGCGGAGGAGCGGTTCAAGGAGGCGTCGGAGGCGTACGAGGTCCTCTCGGACACGGAGAAACGGCGCGCCTACGATCAGTACGGTCATGCCGGTCTCTCGGGGACCGGCTTTCACCACTTCACCGATGTCGATGACATCTTCTCCACCTTTGGAGACCTGTTTGAGGAGTTCTTCGGCTTTGGCCCCTCGGCACGCCGGCGGACAGGGCGGAGGAGGGGGGCCGATCTCTCGTATGAGGTGAAGGTCACGCTCGCCGAGGCGTTTACCGGTTGTGAAAAGACGATCGAGATGGGACGGATGGAAAAATGCCCTCACTGTCACGGGAGTGGTGCCCAGCCGGAGACGGGGCGTCAGACCTGCCCCCGATGCCGCGGTTCCGGACAGGTTGGGAGGAGCCAGGGCTTTTTTATGATTGCGACCACCTGTGAGGCCTGTCGCGGGGCAGGGTCGATCCTGACCGATCCCTGTCGCAAGTGCCGAGGGGAGGGAAGGGTCCGTGAGAACCGGAGGCTTTCCATAAAGATCCCGCCGGGTGTCGACAACGGGACACAGCTCCTCCTGCAGGGGGAGGGGGAGGCGGGGGCCGAGGGGGGAGGGCGCGGGGATCTCTATGTCTTCATCCATCTGGAAGAGGACAAACGATTTGTGAGGGAGAGGGATACCCTCCACTGTCAGGCCCCGATCTCCTTTGTGACGGCGGCGCTTGGGGGGCAGATTGAGGTAGCGACGCTCGATGGCCCGTTCAGGATCGATGTCCCGCGCGGGACGGAGACCGGGGAGACGGTCGTGATGGAAGGGAAGGGATTCCCCCAGCTCAAGGGAAAGAGGCGAGGGGATCTGATCGTCCATTTTCTTGTGAAGATTCCCAAACACCTTTCCAAAAAACAGGAGGAGTTGCTCAGGGGGTTCTTTTCTTGAGTGAAGAGGTCTCAGGTTTTTTTAAGGGGAGAGACGGACACCGGCTTTTCTATCGCGGTTGGTTGGGGGGCCCGCCCCGCTCGGGTCTTAAGAGGCCCCCGCTTATTTTTATCCATGGGATGGGGGAACACTCCGGCCGTTACACCTATCCTGCCCGATACTTCTCTCCGACCTTTCCGGTCTACGCCATCGATTTGAGGGGGCATGGCCGGTCGGAGGGTCCCGCCGTCTTTACCGCGCGCTGGGAAGATTTCCTGGACGATATTGATGCCTTTGTCACCCTCATTCGGGAAAAGGAGCAGAGGGAGCCGTTTCTGATCGGACACAGCTTTGGCGGCCAATTGGTCATCAATTACTTTGCCTCCGGGAGGGGATCCAAAATCCCCGGGTTTGTAGCCGCCTCGCCCAATATCCGTTTGGCGATGAGGGTGAAACCTGCCAAGCGGGTGTTGGCAAGACTCCTTTCCGGTTTGACGCCGCGGTTGATCCTGAAAAGTGACATACCGACCCGGATGATCTCGCACGATCCGGAGGTGGTGCGTCAGTATGAGCAGGACCCGTTGGTCTCGCGGAAGATTACCACGCGGCTCGGGGCGCTCGTCCTCGAGGATCAGGAATCTATTATGGCGAGGGCGTCGCGCCTCAAGACCCCCTGCCTTTTTCTCCACGGGGGGGGTGACCGGATCTGTTCACCCGAAGGGACAAGGGAGTTTTTTGAAAAGATTCCGATTGAGGACAAGACGATAAAGATCTATGAGGGGTATTATCACGAGCTGTTCAATGAGATCGGCAAGGAGGCAGTCTTTCATGATATGCAGAAGTGGATTGAAAACCACCTGGGTTAGCCTTTTTCTCATCTGTTTGGTGGCGCCCCAGGCATGGGGGGCCTCTTACAAGTCGTCCCTGAAGAGATGGACGCGGGAGGCGAGGGACTACTCCTCTGAAAATCTCGAGATGAAGGTCCGGTGGCATGCGACCTACCTCGGGGCCGATTTCCTGAAGGCGCGACGGGAACGTCTCGCCTCCCTGCAGGAGTGGTCATCCGAGGAGCGTGGCCGGCAGGAGATGCAGGATCAGAAGGAGCTACGGGAGCATGACAGTTTTTTTGTCGTGATCTATGCCGGCTCCAGCGCCTTTCCGGAGGTGGGCAAGGATACGGGGAAATGGAGGATCAGTCTGGAGTCGGGAGACAAACAGGCGCGGCCTGTCCAATTTGAAACCGTTTCGGTGACCGAGGTGGAGAGGGGGCTTTACCCGTTCCTCGACAAATGGTCCCGCGCCTATCTGCTCCGGTTTCCGAAGACGATTCAGGAAGGGAAACCTTTTGTTCTCAAGATGCAAGGTGTGCCTGCCAAATCGGAACTTGCCTGGAAATAAAAAAACTACAGGTGATACAGCATCAGATAGACAACGACGCCGGTGACCGAGACGTACGTCCAGATCGGGAATGTGATCCGAGCAATCCTTTTGTGTTCCGGGAACCTCTGTTTCAAGGCCAGATAAAGGGTTCTCAGGGCAAGCACCGGGGTCACCGCCGCCAGTGAGGTGTGAGAGATCAGGATCGTCAGGTAGATTTTTTTTAAAATCCCCTCGCCCGGAAACCGGTGGACACCGGTCAGTGAAAAACGGATCAGATAGGAGATCAGAAACAGGATGGAGACCGCAAAGGCTGTTGTCATCCAGAACCGGTGCAGCGGGACCTTTTTCCTCTTGATGGCGATGAGCCCCGCAACGAGAGAGAGGCCGGCGATACCGTTCAGGCAGGCGTTGAGCAACGGGAGGATCGCGGAGGCTTGCGTCACCGGGCGATTGATGTCATAACGCGGAACCTCATGTCAAATTTGAAAGGGCCTCTCCCGCTTCTTTTTAGCGTGATTGTGATCGATCTGATCGGATTCGGGATCGTCGTGCCGATACTCCCGTTCTATGCCGTCCAGTATGGGGCCAACGCGACAATCCTCGGACTGGTCCTGACCTCGTACTCGGCGATGCAATTCCTCTTTTCCGGCCCGTGGGGCCGCCTCTCCGACAGGATCGGGAGGAGGCCGGTGATCCTGATCACTCTGGTCGGCACCTCGTTCTCTCTGATCCTGCTGGGGATGGCACGATCGATCCCGTGGCTTTTTGCCGGGAGGATCCTCTCCGGGATCTTCGCGGCGAATGTCAGTGTCGCCTCTGCGTACGTGGTGGATGTCACCTCGGAGGCAGACCGCTCCCGGGGGATGGGTCTGATCGGCGCCGCCTTTGGGGTCGGCTTCATCCTCGGTCCGGCGATCGGGGGGCTTCTTGCCCCTTTCGGGTATCATCTGCCGATCCTGGCGGCGGGGGGGCTTGCGGCAATCAATTGCGTCTATGCCAGTCTTTCATTGAGGGAGCCGGAACGGCATCATCAAATTGAAGAGAAGATGAAACCGAGCTCCTGGAGTCAGGGGGCGATCCTGAAACCGTGTCTCGTCTGGTTTGTCTTTTCAGTCGGCGTGAGCCAGCTGGAAGCGACCTTCGCCCTCTTCATGATGGATCGTTTTCACAGTGATGCGATGCACGTCTCCTATCTGCTCGCGGCGATGGCGGTCATCATGGTGGCGATACAGGGGGGGGCGATAAGGGCACTCACGAACCGTTTCGGAGAAAAGAATCTGCTCCTTGCGGGATCCCTGATACTGGCGGCCTCCTTTGTGCTGATCCCTTTCCCTACCCGAATCCTGCTCCTGGCGGTGCCGCTCCTCTTTGCCTCGGTCGGACGCGGTTTTTTCCAACCCTCGTTGATGAGCCTCGTCTCGAAACGGGCCGAACCGGCGCGTCGTGGGTCCGTGATGGGGAGGCTTCAATCCTCTGCCAGCCTCGGCCGTGTGGTCGGCCCCCTGGCAGCCGGTCTGCTTTACGATCAGTCGATCACCTATCCTTATTATTTGGCGGCCGGTTTGATGGTTGTGGTTCTCGTTGTGTCGTGGGAAATCTGATCAGTTAACGGCAAGAAATTCACGATAGAGGTTCATGACGTTGGCGGCATAGCCCTTTGAGGGCGCCGGTCTGTTTTTGAATCTTTGGGCAACCGACGTCGGCCCATGGTTATAGGCGGTCAGTGCCTTCCAGAAATCGCCGTCGAACCGCTCCAGGAGCTGAAAGAGGTAATGGACACCGATCCGGAGATTCCAGTGCACGTTCTTGAGCAGCTCGCGGGGCTGGGAAGAGGGGAGGGAGAGTTTGGAGGCGACATCCAGGACGACGATCGGTTTGATCTGCATCAGCCCGATCGCGCCGCGATTCGATTGCACATGGGGGCGAAACGAGCTCTCGATCTTCATGATCGCAATGATCAGGAGGGGATCGATCCGGTATTTTTTCGAGAGCTCCAGTGTTGCCTCCCGTATAGCCGAATGGGTCTCCGGAGGAAGAAACGGCGCCTCGTGGCTCAAGATACGGTTGATCTTCTTTTCGGGGGGGACCAGCCGGCTCCTCGCCGTGTGGGCGGAGAAACCGATCAGGACCATAAAGAAGAGGCCGGTCATTTTTTTGAGGTTCAGGGTCATAGAGGTAAGGAAGACGCAAATCAGGCTCCTTATTTCTATCCATTTGATATTAAATGATAATTTTTATAGTCGAATAAAACGGGGCCTCATTTGGGCCGGAATTGTCAATTTGGAACCTCGATTTGGGGTGTTATTGCCCCACCTCTAAAGGGAGGGTATGGAGATCAAATTGGGAGAAAAAGTGAGGAGAGAAGGAGAGGGAGGTAGATAATCGAATAGAGAAAGAACCGTCGGGCCCAACGGAGGTCGGCCGATTTTTTAAGACCGATGATTCCCAGGGCCAAAAAGAGGAGGCCTAAAAGCAGGGCTGAGGCGAGGTAAAATCGACCGGCGAGTTGCAGGGAGTAAGGGTAAAGGCTGACGGCAACGAGCCCTGCCAGGTATCGGACCATCCAGCGACGGGTCTCCGCCTCCCCCTTTTCGACCGGCAGGACCCTGAGGCCGGCCTTCTCGTATTCCTCCTTTCTCATCAGGGCGATCGCAAGAAAATGAGGGATCTGCCAGAGAAAGAGGATGAAGAAGAGAACCAGTCCACCGGTCCCGACATGACCCGTCGCTGCCGTCCATCCCATCAGTGGTGGTATCGCCCCCGGTACGGCGCCGACGAGGAGGGCGACATGACTCCTCTGCTTCAGCGGTGTGTAAAAGAGGAGATAACTGATAAAGGCGATGAGGCCGAGCAGGGTCGTCAGGGCGTTGATCTTCCACTGGAGCAGGATCAGAGAGAGGACCGACAACGAAAGTCCAAACCAGAGGGCGGCAGGAGGGGGAAGACGCCTCGCCGGGAGCGGCCGATTCATCGTCCTCGACATCATGGCGTCTACGTCCCGTTCCAGGTACATGTTGAGTGAATTGGCGGCGGCAACCAGCAGTGTCGTGCCGGTCAGGGCCCAAAGGAGGGTGAGGAGAGATGACTGAGGGGCGAGAAAAAATCCGGCAAGGGTCGTCCCGATGACAAGGAATGTAACCCGCGGCTTGGTCAATGACAGGAGATCTCTAGAGAATCGATTTTTGTGGATCATGGATTGAGTCCGTCAATGCCAGGAGAATCATGTTAGCGAGAAGGAGTGTCGCTACGGCAAGGTGGGCAGTCACAAACGTAATTTCCAACAGGGTCACGACACTCAAAATTCCAAGCAGCATCTGGATTGCCACCAGCACCATAAGGGTGAAAGAAAGGGGCAAGGCCCCTCCTTTCTTCAGAAATCTGGTCGCCAGTATCATCAGAAGAGCCGACACCAATAGGCCGCCGTAGCGATGTATCATATGGACCCGCGGCCCCCACCCCTTATCAGGCCAAGGGTCCCCGTTGCAAAAGGGGATGTCCGGGCAAAGAAGGCCCGCCCCGGCATGGCGTAAGAAAGCTCCGAGGACAATCTGGATATAAAGGAGTAGCGTCACCACGCTGGGAAAGGTCCATCTCTTCAGGAAACTGGAGGGGGCCACTTCAGGATGAAAGAGCCGGTAGCTCAGGACGATAAGAAGGGAGAAAAAGAGGAGTGAGGTGGCGAGATGGGCGGTTGAGACAAGGGTCGGGAGCTGATAGATCACCGTCAACCCCCCCAGGAGTCCCTGAAAGGCGACCAGGATTACGGCGAAGATCCCCATCAGTTTCTCGGATGGAGAGACCGACCTTCCCCGCGCCAGGCCGATCGCGAGGCCGATCGTCAGAAGGCCGACAAGGGTCGCGAGGAGCCGGTGGCTATGCTCGACCGCCACGTTTCCGGTCATCTCCGGCATGAGGCTCCCGTAACAGAGTGGCCAATCAGGGCAGGCGAGGCTCGAATCGGTGTTGTGGACAATCCCGCCCACCAGGATCAGAAAAAAGGTGACGACCACGAGAAAGAGGCTCAAAACCCGAAGCATCCTGCAGGCCCGTAACACCGTGACCCTTTTCAAGTCAATCAACAGTGATTGAGTGCAAAATTGAATCGGATCTAATTAGCAGTTTGTTGACAAACCATGTTTTCCCAGGATGTTGAGAAAGGCCCAGATGCAAGGCGCCCGCAAAGGCACGACTGAGGCGTACTTGCTGTACGCCGCAAGGAGGGCCTGCCGCGGGCAACGCAGCAGATGGGCCTTTGTCAACATCCTGTTAGAGATCATTGACGAGAGGCCACCCGTATGCTAGCCGGTCCTCTCTTTTAATTTATGGAATCGCTCGGAACCCGCTTCTTTTTGCCCCCCAACCTCTCGACCTATGGAGAGGATATCGATCGCCTCATTATCGTCGTGCATGTTTTCATGCTGGTCCTCTTTGTCGGCTGGGGGCTTTTTCTTCTCTACTGTTTGATCCGTTTTCGGCGACGTGAGGGGCAGAGGGCCTCATACGAGTCGGTCCACAGCCGGGTCCCGAAATTTCTGGAGATAGGGGTTGTCCTCTTTGAGGCGTTTCTGCTTGTCGGGCTCTCGTTTCCGATCTGGTCCCGTTACAAGACCGGTTTTCCGCCGGAAAATGAGGCGCTGAAGATCAGGGTTGTCGCCCAGCAGTTTGTCTGGAACATCCATTACCCGGGGCGGGACAGCTCGTTTGGCGCGCGGCGGCCCGATCTGATCTCTGACTCGAACCCGCTGGGGCTCGATCCGGAGGATCCGGCAGGGCGGGATGATATCGTCTCGGTCAATCAGCTCCATTTCCCCGTCAATCGACCGGTCATTGCCG
>CAYWRF010000030.1:11642-14996 GCA_964460495.1 uncultured Pseudomonadota bacterium
TCGCTCGACGTGATCCACAGCTTTTCGATCCCGGTCTTGCGTGTGAAACAGGATGCGGTGCCCGGGATTGTGACCCCTGTCTGGTTTCAGGCGAGGGAGACCGGCCAATACGAGATCGCCTGCGCCCAGCTTTGCGGTGTCGGCCATACGCGGATGATCGGGTATGTGAGCATCGACACGGACGAACAGTTCGATCAGTGGATGAAGGAGCAGGAGGCGATGCTGATGCCGGCGGTGAGTGAGGCTGTGAAGGAGGGGGTCCAATGAGTCATGAACTTTCGTGGATCCGGAGATACGTCTTCTCCACGGATCACAAGGTGATCGGGATCCAGTATGCGATCACGGGACTGCTCTTTCTCTTCTTCGGCTTTTGCCTGATGATGTTGATGCGGTGGCAGTTGGCCTACCCCGGCGAACCTCTCCCGCTGATCGGCGCCTTGTTCAGTGACCTGACGATGCCGGACGGCGTGATGTTGCCGGAGTTTTACAACTCCCTCGGGGCGATGCACGGGACGATCATGGTTTTCCTCGGTGTTGTCCCCTTGGCCGTTGGCGGTTTTGGAAACTATCTGGTTCCGCTTCAGATTGGCGCGCCGGATATGGCATTCCCGAAGCTGAACGCAGCGAGCTACTGGTCCTACTTTGTCGGCGGCGTCGTGATGCTCACCAGTTTCTTTGTGCCGGGTGGCGCGGCGAATTCAGGCTGGACCTCGTATCCCCCGCTCTCGGACCTCGCCACCACGGGCCAGACCTTCTGGCTCCTTGGGATGGTCTTTTTGATCACCTCCTCGCTCCTCGGTTCCATCAATTTTATTGTGACAATCGTCCAGCTTCGGGCCAAGGGGCTCTCCTTTTTCCGGCTTCCGTTTTTCGTCTGGGCCCAGTTTGTCACCTCTTTCCTGCTGCTCCTCGCCTTTCCGCCTCTTGAGGCGGCGGCGGTCTTCCAGTTGATGGATCGTCTCGCGGGGACCAGTTTTTTTCTCCCGAGCGGTCTCGTGGTCAGCGGGATGTCTCTTGCGGTGAGCGGCGGGGGAAATCCGCTCCTCTGGCAGCACCTCTTCTGGTTCCTCGCCCATCCGGAGGTCTATGTGTTGATCTTGCCGGCGATCGGGATCGTCACCGAGATCATCGTGAACAACACGAGAAAGCCGCTCTACGGTTATAAGACGATGGTTTATTCCCTTTTGGCCTTGGGCTTTCTTTCATTTATTGTTTGGGCCCACCATATGTTCATCACCGGGATGGGGACCGTGATGAGCAATTTCTTCCAGACGACGACGATGATCATCTCGATCCCGTCGGTGATCATTCTGACGGTCCTGGTGCTGACCCTGTACGGCGGCTCGATCCGCTACACCCTCCCGATGCACTTTGCCTTGGCCTTTCTCCCGATGTTCGGAATCGGCGGGTTGACGGGGCTTCCGTTGGGGCTCGCCTCGTCCGACATCCATCTCCATGACACCTATTACGTGATCGGTCATTTCCACTACGTGGTCGCGCCCGGGACCCTCCTCGCCTTGTTTGCAGGAATTTATCACTGGTACCCCAAGGCAACGGGGAGGTTTTTGAACGAGAAATTGGGGAGACTTCATTTCTGGGGTTCGTTCCTGGCGCTGAATGGTGTCTTCTTCCCGATGCTGATCCAGGGGCTTGCAGGGGTTTCACGAAGGCTTCACACACCGACCATCTACACGCATGCCCAGCCGGTCCAATTCTTGAACCTGATCATGTCTTATTCGGCCTGGATTCTGGGCGTTGTGCAGCTCCTGTTCATTTTTAATTTCTTTTGGAGTCTCAAGAAGGGGGTGAAGGCCCCTGAGAACCCGTGGCAGGCGACGACCCTGGAGTGGGCGACCCCGACGCCGCCACCGCACGGCAATTTTTTAAAAGAACCGGAGGTCGCCCGGGGGCCGTATGAGTATAGTGTGCCGGGGCAAACCAGTGATTTTGTGGCCCAGGGCAGTTAAGAGGTTGTTGACAAAGTGGGTATGAAAGGATGTTGAGAAAGGTCCCAGATACGAGGCAGGCCGCTGAGGCGCGACGCAGGCGTACTTGACAGTACGTCGAGGAGCGACCGAGGCGGCCAACGAAGTAGATGGGCCTTTGTCAACATCCTGATAGGTCCTAAGGACCTATTACTAGGAGAGCAGATGTCTACAGCAGTGATCCGCCATATTGAGGAACCCCATCCTGTAACCGGCGTTACCAACTCAAAGCTTGGAACCTGGCTCTTTTTGGCCTCCGAGGTGATGCTCTTTGGGGCGCTCTTCTCAACCTACATCATCTTGCGTGTCGGCAGCGTCTCGTGGCCGGAGGGCTCTTCGATCCTGAATGTCCCGCTGGCGACGTTGAACACAATGGTTCTGATCACCTCCAGCGTCACGATGGTGATGTCTTGGTTCTCCCTTGCCACGCAGCATATTGGCCGATACCGCCTCTATCTGGCGCTCACAATCCTCCTCGCGCTGGTCTTTCTTGTGGTGAAGTATTTCGAGTACGGGGCGAAGTTCGAGCATCATCTTTTCCCCTCGAGCAACACCTTTCTTGCGATCTATTTCACGCTGACCGGATTGCATGGGCTCCATGTGATTGGCGGGATTGTCGTCAACACCTATCTGCTGACCTGGGGGAGCCGCCTCTGGAAGACGAATCCGGTCCAGCTGACCGGCCGCGTGGAGTGCGCCGGTCTCTACTGGCATTTTGTCGATCTGGTCTGGATTTTTTTATTCCCGGTGCTTTATCTTCTTTAAGGAGGTCTCTATGTCCGAAGGGCATTCCATAGACTTGAGGCGGCATGTCCGGATCTACATGACTGTCTTCGTGGCCCTCGCCGCCTTGACCGTCGTGACGGTTAGCGTCTCGTATCTCGACCTCGCCCTCCCGGCGGCGATCGCCGTCGCCCTCCTCGTCGCAACGATCAAGGGTTCACTCGTTGCCTGCTACTTCATGCACCTGATCTCGGAGAAGAAGCTGATTTTCACTGTCCTGATCCTGACCGCCCTCTTTTTTCTGGTCCTTATGTTTGTTCCCTTGATGACGGACCTTGATATGGTAAGATCCACCTGATGTCTCTCAAGCGGTTTCATATTTTTTTTATAACGGTTTCGGCGATCCTGGGTGTTGCCCTTGCGTTTATGGGGTTCCGCGGTTTTTTTCTCTCCCGGGAGGGGCTCGGTCTGGGGATCTTTGGCCTTCTCCTGCTGGGGTTCCTGATCCCGTATCTCCGGTGGTTCCGGAAAAAAGTGGCACCCCTTGCCCTGACGGCCGCCTGCCTGCTCACTTCCAGGATCGCACTTGCCTGTCCGGTCTGTTTTGGAAATCCCTCATCCCCGCTGGTTCATGGCGCCAAGATGG
>CAYWRF010000031.1:0-14944 GCA_964460495.1 uncultured Pseudomonadota bacterium
TTCATCGGCCTCTTCGGGACCGTCTGGGGGATATTGGCCGCCTTCTGGCAGATCGGCCGGGCCGGATCGACGAGCCTCGCGGTGGTCGGGCCGTTCATCGCTGAGGCGTTGATCGCAACCGCCTTTGGTCTGCTTGCCGCGATCCCCGCGGTCATCTTCTACAATTTTTTTGTGAACAAGATCAGGATCTTCTCCAAGGATGTGGAACATTTTGGAGAAGACCTGCTGCACCGGATCGAAAAAGAGTTTCCATGAAGCATGTCGAGCATGGAAAGACGTTAGCCGAGATCAATGTCACCCCTTTTGTCGATGTCGTATTGGTTCTTCTGATCATCTTCATGATTACGGCGCCGCTCCTCTCGCAGGGACTCGATGTGGAACTCCCGGAGGCCTCCGCCCCCGCCTTGCAGAGGTCGGAGCAGGATATCATCATCACGATGAACCGGGAGGGGAAGTTCTTCATCCAGGATGAGATGGCTCCGTTCACGCTGGAGACAATCGGCGAGGAGCTCACGCGGATCTTCAAGCACCGTGAGAGGAGGGAGCTCCTGCTCCGCGCCGACCGGAATGTGACGTACGGTGTTGTCGTGAAGGCGATCGCGCTGTTTAAATCGTCCGGTGTGGAGCGGGTCGGGATGATCACCGAAGAGGAAAAGGCAAAGAAATAACTTTGTGGTCCTGGATCTCAAAAAGGCGTTTTACTGGTCTTCCACATTTCACCTGACCCTCTTTGTCTTTCTGGTCCTCTCCCCCTATCTCCCGTTCCAGTCGTTCCGGGTCCGGGATGAAAGGATAACCTGGATCACACTCCCGAAGGGGGCGGGCAACATCCTAGGCACCCCGCTCCAGAAGTCAAAGGACCTCCCAAAATCGACGATTGAACAGCAGAAAAAGGGGGCGGAAGAAAAACCCAAAAAGACAGACCGGATGAAGATGAGCGAGAAAAAGGGGGAGAAACCGGGCAAGCCGACAACAGAGACTGAAGAGGAAAAGAGGATGAAGGAGGTGCTGGCCCGCATCTCCAAGGAGGTCGGCGAGCAAAAACCGGCTGTGCCGGCGGTGGTACCTGAAGCGGCGCAGATCCCGGAGACGAAGCCGGGCGGGTTTACCGAGGGGAGTGGCGCAGGGATGGTCGTACCGCCTGACGACCCGGAGAGGTTGCACTATCAGCTCGAAATCAGGAGGATCATCACCGACCAGTGGATCCCGCCGCTCCAGCTCCGCAAAATGGGATTGATTTGTATCCTCTCCATTCGTATGAACGAGCAAGGCTACGTCCTGGAGACGAAGTGGGAACAAAAATCGGGGAACGAGGCGTTTGACCTCTCTGCCGAACGGGCCGTCCGCCGGGCGGCCCCCCTGAAACCACCGCCGGAAAGGTTGAAATGGGAAGCGCTGAATGAAGGCCTTTCGATTGAGTTTAACCCTTCTCTTCTGGATGCCCCTGGCGGCTGAGGCGCGTCTTTACGTCCTGATTGACCAGCCCTCCGAGCACCGGTTCCCGATCGCGATCGCCGATCTCATCCCGGAGGAGGGGGGTAAATCGAGGGAGTGGAGCGAGAAGGTCTCCCAAAAGATCCGGGATGACCTCGAACTGACAGGGCTGTTCGAACTGATCGATCCTTCGAGCTACCCCCGAACCGCGGAGGCGCTCTCCCCAAACCCGGCAACGATCCAGTTCGGTCCCTGGAGCCTGATTGGGGCGCAGGCGCTGGTCCATGGAAGCTACGCCTCTGAAAGTGACGGGATGCGCGTCTCCCTTCACCTCTATGATCCTTATCTGGGTCAACACCTCGTCGGGAGAAAATACCAGGCGAGGGAGAAGGAGATCCCGGTTGTCGCCCATCACTTTGCCGATGAGATCCTGAAAACGTTGACCGGCGAGCGGGGGGCCTTCTCCACAAAGATCGCATTCACCTGTCTTGCCGGAAAGAAAAAAGAGATCTGCTCGATGGACATGGATGGCGAGAACCAGCGACAACTGACCCATCACAAGTCGATCAGCCTTTCTCCGGCGTGGTCTCCCTCCGGGAACGAGATCGCCTATTCCTCCTACGCCGGCGGCGGAAACCCGGAGATCCATATCCTTTCCACCCGCGGGGAGTCCCGAAGGATCACCGCGAACGAGACGGTCAACCTCTCCCCCGTCTGGTCGCCGCAGGGCTTTCTGACCTTTTCGTCCGCCCTGAAGGGGGACACCGATATCTACCTGATGGATGGAGGCGGAAAAATCACCCGCCGGCTGACCGAGAGCTATGGGATCGACATCAACCCCTCCTGGTCCCCCGACGGGCGATCGATTGTCTTCGCCTCAGAACGGGCGGGACGCCTCCACCTCTTCCGCGCCGATGCGACCGGTTCGGGGGTCCGAAGGCTGACCTTTGTCGGCTATCACAACGACAATCCCGCCTGGTCCCCGCGGGGGGACAAGATCGTCTTTCAGGGGATGGATATGGGGCTTTGGGATCTCTTCATCATGAACGCCGACGGCTCGATGCTCCAGAGGTTGACCGCGAGCACCGGAAACAACGAGAGCCCGAGCTGGGCCCCGAACGGGCGGTTTATCACCTTTTCTTCCGACCGCCACGGCAGCACGCAGATCTTCATCATGAGGGAGGACGGATCGAACCAGACCCGGCTTGGTCCGAAGAAGGGGGGGGCGACTCAGCCGGCATGGAGTCCCTGGTTTGAATGAGCCGACCTTTTGCCACGATTGACATAGGGACCAACAGTGTCCTGCTGTTGATTGCCCTCACCCCCGTCCCCTCTCCCGTTTACGGGAGAGGGGAGTTAGGGGTGAGGGCTGATTTGGCCCGGATCACCGGGCTTGGCAAGAAACTCTCAAAAACCTTTCATCCCGAAAGCAAGGAACGGACATTACAGGCGCTTCAGGAATATGCGTCCCTCTGCCGTGACGCCTCTGTTCAAAAGGTGGTCTGTGTCGGCACCGCCGCCTTCAGGAAGGCGGCCGATGGCCCGCAATTCATGGAGGAGATCGGGAGGCGGTTTGGATGGGAGACTCGGATCATTTCGGGTGAGGAGGAGGCGCGGCTCTCATTCCTCTCGGTGGAAAGGGATTTTGGCAGTCAGCATAAAAATTTGATTGCCCTTGATATTGGCGGAGGAAGCACTGAGATCATTTCCGAGGAAGGGGGAGTCAGTTTGGAGTTGGGGACGGTGGTGTTGACGGAAAAATACTTGCGACAGGATCCGCCTACGGAGGGGGAGTTCAAAGATGTCATTCACGTCATCAAATCGAAAATCCCCCCCAACCCCCCTTTGACAAAGGGGGGCAGGGGGGATTTGATCGCCCTTGCCGGCACCGTCACCACGCTCTCTTCGGTCAACCAGCATCTGGAAAGATGGGATCCTGAGAAAATACAGGGGTCCATCATTACCTTGTCGGAGTTGGAATCGATGATCACACTCTTCCGAAGAACGACGAACGAAGAACGAAGAGCGATCCCCGGTATGATTCATGGACGCGAGGAGACGATCCTCGCCGGCTCCCTGATCCTGAAGGCGGTGATGGAGAAACTTGGAGTTCAAGAGGTCATCGTGAGTGATCGCGGCCTCCGCTACGGTCTGTTCTACGATCATTTCGGTTTTATAGGTAGCTCAAGACGCTTGCGGGTCCTCTAAAAGCGGATTATGAGGGTCGGCATGTCTCAGAAGTTTCTCTTTACAGGATTAAAGCTTAGCGCCGAGCTGGTTCAAGATCTTCGAAGGATGAATCCTTGGTGGGAGGGAAAGCCACTACCCCTTCTGCCAAACACACGCCGCCATCTTGTCAAAAACATTCAGCGACGCCTGGAACGGAGACTGGCACCGATTGTCGTCGTGCGTGGTCCTCGACAAATTGGGAAAACTACAGCTCAGCTCCATGTTCTTCAGGATTTCCTTGAGCATGGAATTGATCCCAAACGTATCTTCCGTGTTCAATGCGACGAGCTCCCCGAAATATCGGTGCTTTCTGAACCGATTCTGCGACTCGTTGATTGGTATGAAGATAATATCCTGGAAAAAAAATTAAACGAGGCCGCGCAAGAGGGAAAACCGACTTATTTGTTCTTCGACGAGGTGCAAAACCTGAAAAACTGGGCGCCCCAACTAAAATCACTGGTGGACAGTAGCACAACACAAGTTTTGGTAACAGGGAGCTCCGCTCTTCGTATTGAACTTGGTCGGGATAGCCTCGCCGGTCGGATGACCACCATCGAGGCTGGCGTATTGTCTATGACGGAAATAGGATTCTTCCATGGATTGTCTCCGGGCCTCCCCTTCCTTGCAGACAACGGAATCGAGGCGCTCACCCGGAAAGATTTTTGGCAAGACTTGATCCACCATGGGATACAGTTGGGATCAACCAGGGATCAGGTTTTCAGATGGTTTTCGGATCGTGGGGGTTACCCGTTGGTTCACCAAAAGGCCGATGTAGAGTGGAACCAATTGGCAGATCAGCTGAATGAAACCATTATTCGTCGAGTGATCCAACACGATTTGAGGATCGGTGAAAGAGGGCGAAAACGTGACGCCCCACTATTGGAAGAGGTCTTTCGCCTCTCCTGCCGATATGTGGGTCAATCCCCCGGACTCTCCATCCTGGCCAGAGAGGCTCAGCGTGCCCTCAAAGCGAACGTTGGGCCGCAGCGAATAAACGACTACCTGCGTTTTCTTGCCGACACTTTGCTCCTGCGGCTTATTGACCCTTTGGAAATCCGTATGAAGAGAAAACGCGGCAATCCCAAGATTTGTCTGGCGGACCATGGATTGCGTGCCTCTTGGCTCCAAGAGCTCATTCCCATTGACCCTGACCATCTGGCGCGAGAACCTCATCTCACTTCACTGGCAGGACACATCGCCGAAAGCATCGTGGGCGCAACACTCTCTACCATCACAGGACTCGATATTGCCTGCCTGCCGGAACGGCAGGGTGAACCGGAAATTGATTTTGTCCTGACCATGGGTACCAAACGAATCCCGTTAGAGGTCAAATATCAAAGAAGAATTGATTCCCTGCGGGACACTGAAGGCTTGAGGACCTTCATCGAAAAGAGCGTTAATAACGCACCCTTTGGGCTTCTCATCACTCAAACGGACATTAAACCTCTTGATGACCCGCGCATCGTCGCCCTGCCGCTGTCTTCACTCTTGCTATTGCGTTAAAGGAAAAGGATCTCCCAATCTGTCCGAAAATCCGGACTCCGTGTCCGAATTCCCGGACAGAGAACAGCCTGTTAGATTGCCTAAGAGGTTGTTGACAAAGTGGGTATGAAAGGATGAGGCGCGACGCAGGCGTACTTGACAGTACGTCGAGGAGCGACCGAGGCGGCCAACGAAGTAGATGGGCATTTGTCAACAACCTGCTAGACTATCTGGCCTTCTTAAACTAGGGTGGGCCTGATGCCCGAATCCTTTGATGTCATCGTGGTCGGCGGTGGCTGTAACGGAACCGGCATCGCCCGTGACTGCGCAATGCGCGGGCTCCGGACCCTCCTTGTTGAAAAGAACGACTTCGGATCGGGGACCACCGGCGCCTCATCCGGGATGATCCATGGCGGTCCCCGCTACCTCCTCTCGGAGGTCGAAACGACAAAACTCTCTTCACGCGATGCCGGATACATACGGAAGATCGCCCCGCACCTCTGTTTCCGAATCCCGTTCCTATACCCGGTGGTGAAGGGGAACCAGCCTTCATGGAGGCGGAAGATTCGGCTCGCCCTCGTTGAGACCTTCTTTCAGGCGTATGACCGGTTTTCGGCATTGAAGGGGGGAAAACCACACACCTGTCTCACACGCGAGGAGACCCTCTCCCTGGAACCGTCCGTCTCACCCGATATCGTTGGCTCGGTCACATTTGACGAGTGGGGGATCAACACGGAAAGGCTCTGCCTTTTAAACGCCCTCGCCGTGAAGGAGGCGGGGGGGACTGCCCTGAACCACACCGAGGTGAAGAGGATCCTGAAAGAGGGGAACACCGTGACAGGGATGATCGTCCGCGACACATTGACCGGGGAGGAGTGTGAATTCCGGAGCCGTGTCCTCTTTAATGCAACCGGCCCCTGGACCCCGAGACTCGCCGCGATGGCCGGTGTCACGGTGAAACTCCGTCCGGCCAAGGGGATCCACCTGGTCCTCGATCGCCGGATCACAAACTATGCGGTCGTCTCCCAGTGTATCGACGGCCGGGAGATCTTCATCAACCCTTACGGAAACCAGACCCTGCTGGGAACAACCGATGACGATTTCTACGGGGACCCGGACGAGATACCGGTCACCGCTGATGAGATCGAATACCTGCTGCAGGGAATGGAGCGGACCTATCCGGAGATCCGGAAGGCGCGAGTCATCTCCACGACGCGCGGGATCCGGCCGACCCTCTTCGGAGACAAGGTCCTGGAAGACGACCTCTCCCGACACCACAAGATCTTCGACCATGAAAAGGAGGAAGGGGTTGCAGGTTTCTTCTCGATCGCCGGCGGGAAACTTGCCGCTTACAGGCAGATGGCGGAGGAGGCGACCGACCTGATCTGTCAGAAGCTGGGGAACCACGACCCATGCCGGACGCACCTTGCCCCGCTCCCGGGGGGAGAATCGACACCGGAACCAGCCGAACTTGCGGAGAGGTATCAGCTCCACCCGTATGCGGCGGAGCGGATTGTCTCACGCCACGGATCCCTTGCCGAAAAGGTTCTGCAACCGACCGACGAACTCCCCTCCGACAAGTGTGCCGTCTGCCTCTGTGAACCGGTCCTCGCCTGCGAGATCCGTCATGCAATCGGAGCGGAATCGGCCCGGACGCTTGCGGACCTCCGGAGACGGACCGGTCTCGGGGATGGCCCCTGCCAGGGGGCCCAGTGTCTCGTCCCGGCAACCGGCCTTCTCGACCCGGCCGACCCGATCGCGGAGCTCAAACGGTTTTTGGAGGAATCGTGGAGGTCCCGTGCCCCGCTCTTTTGCGCCGAAGGGACGCGCTCGGAACCGCTCGTCGCCCAGGAGGAGATGAACCAGATGATCTTTCAGTGTGTCCTGGAGTTGGGATCGCAATGAGACCTCGCGTCACGATCATCGGCTCAGGAATCGCCGCCGTCGCAACCGCCTGCGAGGCGATCCGGTCCGGTGCCGAGGTGACAGTGATTCGGGGGCGTCCCGGATCGACCGCCCTCTCCTCCGGGGCGTGGGATATCGCGGGAGACCCGCTCCGCTTTGCCGGCACACCGTGGCAGGAGGTCCGGTCGCCTCGGGAGTCGCTTCAGGAACTGATCCGCCGCCTCCCTCATCACCCCTACCGGCTCCTCTCGCTCCACGATCAGGTCGGGGATCTCCCCTCTTTTCTTTCCGGGGCGGTCAACCGGATCGCCCGCGCCCTCGATCTGCCGCTGCACGGTGAGATCGGCCGTCCCTTTCTTGCGCTGACACCGCTTGGAACCGTCAAGGTCACCGCCTATACATTGCCGACCCATGGGGCAGGCAATCTTCTGGAGATGCAGGGGGCGCGTCTGATGGTCGTCGGGATTCAGGGGCTCCCTTCCCACCCCGCCGCGCTTATCGCCTCCCTTTTGAAAAAAAATCGTCACCGATCCCCTTCCCTCTCCGAAATCACCGCGACCCAGATCGCCCCTGAACGGATCCCGAAGACACTCTCGCCGGTGCAGGTAGCCCACTCGTTTGACGAAGACGAGGCGATCGACTCACTCCATAAAGTCCTTGTGCAACAGGCCGAAAAGGTTAGGCCGACCCATGTCGCCCTTCCACCTGTTATGGGGATCAGACAGTCGGCCCACATCCTCTCCCGCCTGAGAGAGACGACAGGCATCCACTGGTTTGAGACGCTGGGACTCCCCCCTTCTATTCCCGGGATCCGGCTACAAGAGAGCCTGGACCGCTATTTCCGCCTCACCGAGCTCAGGGAGGGAACTGTGACCTCGGCCCGGATGGAGAGGAAGAGGGTGGTGGCCCTCCATATCCGGGACGATGAAGGGAGGGATGAAGAGTTCCCGGTTGACAGAGTTGTCCTGGCAACCGGCAAGTTTTTAGGGGGGGGGATCGCGCCCGGGACATTTCGGGAAAAGATCTTCAACCTGCCGATCTTTCACAATGGCAATGAGATCGGGGCCCGCCCCGTTGGGCCGGTCGTCTCCCGTCATTACCTCGACCCCCACCCCCTTCAATCGATGGGACTTCGGGTAAATCCCCATCTGCAACCGGTCGATGATCGGGGTCACCTCCTTCTGGAGAACCTCTGGGCCGCCGGCTCGATCCTCGGAGGGTACGATGCAGCTAGGGAGGGGTGCGGAGTCGGCGTTGCGGTCGGGACAGGGACATTAGCGGGGAGGCTCGCCTCGGAGAGGTTCGCCGCGCATGCTTAAAAGGATCCACGCCACATTTTATCTCGGCACCCACCTGATGATCCGTTTTATGAAGAGGCTCGCCGGGCGGCCGGGGAAGGGGGCGTTTCTCCGGGCCTATGCCGCAGAACGGCTCGTCCCGTTGACCCACGAGGAAAAGGGGCTTCTGGAAAAAATCTCCCGTTGCATCGCCTGCGGCCTCTGCGACCTTGCCTGTCCCGCAACGGTGAACCCGGATGGCACTTTTCCCTTCTTTGGCCCCTCTGCCCTCCCCTTTCTTTCCCGATCGGTCCCCGATTTTACAGCGGCCCCCTTTTCTCCGAAGACCTGCGGTGAGTGCCGGGAATGTGAGAAGGCCTGCCCCGAGGAGGTCCCGTTGACGAAGATCATTGAATTCATCAAGAGAAAGTTTGAGGAGGTCCGGAGGTGAAGAAGCTCGCCCCGTTGGGTCTGGGAAAAAACCTTCGGAAGATCCTCGGACCGGATCGGGTTAGAAGTGACCGGACCAACCGATACCTCTACTGCCGCGACATGATGACCGGTTCTGCGCTCGAGATGAAGGCGGGGAGAAGGCCGTGCCTGCCGGACCTGATCTGCTCGCCGGATTCAACGGATGAGGTCGCCGCGATCGTCCGGATCGCCTCGCGGGCAAAGATCCCTGTGATCCCGTTCGGCGCCGGTTCGGGGGTCTCGGGCGGGACTCTCCCGATCCATGGCGGCATCCTGATCGACCTGAAGAGAATGGCCCGGATCGGGCCTATCGAAGGAAACCCGATGGCATCGCCATACAGGATGTCGCCGTACACGGTCGTCGCAGAGAGCGGGATGCTCGGCATGACACTGGAGCGGCGCCTGAACGAACAGGGTTTTACACTGGGCCACTTCCCCTCCTCGATCCTCTGTGCAACGCTGGGCGGTTATCTCGCCGCCCGTTCGGCGGGACAGTGCTCCTCAAAATACGGAAAAATCGAGGACATGGTGACTGACATCGAGGCGGTCCTCCCGACGGGCGAGGTCATTCCGATCGGCAAACCGATCCCCGCCTTCCGGCGCACCGCTGCAAAGGAGATCCTTGTCGGTTCGGAGGGGACGTTGGGGATCATCACGAAGGCACGCCTCAAGGTCCATCCGCTCCCGCCGGTCACCCGGTACCGCGGCGTCACCTTCAACCGGCTCGAATCGGGTCTTCAGGCGATGCGGGAGATTATGCAGTCGGGCCTCAGGCCTTCGGTCATCCGTCTCTACGACCCGCTGGACAGCCTGCTCCTCCAGTTCGGCTACGAGTCAGAGGGGGTCAAGAAAAAATTGGGCGGCCCCTTCGGAAAGATCCGTCTTTTTCATGCGGTCCTCAAACACCCGCACCTCCTCCAGACCCTTTTTGAGTTCCTCCCGGCAGAGCTCCTCCTGATCCTCGGCTTCGAGGGGGAAGCGGGGGTCGTGAAGGCACAGGAATCAGTCGCCCTGAAGATCTGCCAGAGGTCGATTGCGCGGGATCAGGGAGAAGGCCCGGGTCTTCACTGGCTCAAGCACCGCTACAGCGTCTCCTTCAAGATGCCGGAGCTCTTTCACCAGGACTGTTTTGTTGATACGATCGAGGTCGCCTCCACCTGGGACCTCCTGGGCCCTCTTTATGAAACGATGCACCGCCTGTTAAAGAGGAGGTGTCTCGTCCTCGCCCATTTCTCGCACGCCTATCCGGAGGGGTGTTCGATCTACTTTACCGTGATCGGGCGGACCGGATCGGCGGAGAAGGACTGCGTCACTTATCGGGAGATCTGGCGCGAGGCGATGGAGGAGTGCCTGAAGGCGGGCGGGACGATCAGCCATCACCACGGGATCGGCCTCCTGAAATCTTCGTTCCTGCCGAGGGAACTGGGAGAGGGGGGGATTGCCTTCCTCCGGCAGATCAAGAAAAAACTGGACCCCCACGGAATAATGAATCCGGGGAAGCTCGCACTATGATCAAGGAACTTGAATTCGATCCGGTCTCTCTCCTCGTCACCTTGCCGGTGACGGTCCGTCTCGCGGATCTTGAAAAATGGCTCAATCAGAAGGGATACACTTTTGGGTTTTGCCCACGGCGTCTCCAAAAAGGTTTGACGCTCCGGGAGGCGTTGGAGAGGCGGATCCCGAACCGGTGGTCACTTCGGTACGGGGAGTTGGACGAGATCTGCATGGCGGTTGAGGTGCAAACGCCATTGGGTCTCGTCCGGACAAAGAGGGTCCCCCGCTCGGCGACCGGCCCTGACTTAAAGAGGATCTGGATCGGATCGGGGAGGACGTACGGCAGTCTCCTGAAGGCGACCTTTCGGATCGTGCCGATTCCGGAGATGAGACGGCTGGTCCGGATTCCTCACAGGAGGGCAAAAGGGGCTCGCCCCGTGGGGAATTTTCTCAGGAAGGTACTGGCAAGCGGCATCCGGCCGGCGGCGATCGAAAGGAACGGAAGGGGATTGAAAATCCACCTTGAGGGGATGAAGGAGATCGTCTCCGCCGAGATGAAGACGGTGCAGAAATTATGAGACAACCGGACGAGGCGACATCGCTCTGTCACTCCTGCCCGAAACTCTGCCGGCATGCCTGTCCGGTCGCGGAGGCGGAGCAGGATGAGGCAACGACACCCTGGGGGAAGATGAGCACGATGAGGATGATCGACCTTGGTCACCTCCCGCTGGCCCCGGAGACAGCCTCCCTCGCCTACAAGTGTCTGAATTGCCGCGCCTCCGAGTCGGCCTGTGAGTTGAAAAATCCTGTCCCGGAGACACTGAACCATTTTAGAGGGCGTGCCTTTCAGGCGGGGGTCGCCCCGGCAGCGGTCTATGACTACTCAAAACGGTTCCAGGATCATAACAACCCTTACGGAATCGATCTCCTCAAGAGACTGAAAGAGGGCGCCCCTTCCGAATTCAAACGGCCCCGGACCGAGACCGCCTATTTTGCCGGCTGCACCGAGATCCGACACTTCCCGACCGCCATTGGAAAATCGATGAAACTGCTTCGCGGTTCCGGTGAAAACCCATCGCTTTACCGGGAACCGATCCTCTGTTGCGGTTACCCCCTCTACGTGGCAGGCGACCTCGAGAACTTCAGGGAACTTGCCGAGGTCAACTCGCAGGCGTTGCGCCCCTTCCGGCGGGTGATCTCCGGGACCCCTGCCTGCCTTTATACGATGGAGACTCTCTATCGGGAATTCGGATACCCCGTTCGGGCCCGATTCTCCCATTGGGTCGAGATCGTGAAAAATGGGCAGAGGAAAATACGAGACGGAAAGAGGGTCGCCTATCACGACCCCTGCTATCTCGGCCGCTACCGAAACGTCTACGAACCGCCGCGCCGATTGATCGAACAGGCAACCGGCCTCCCTCCGCGTGAATTCGGGAGATCCCGGCAGGATTCCTTCTGTTGCGGGGCGGGGGGGCTCCTCCCGGTCACCTCTCCCGACACGGCGCAAAAGATCACGGAGGAGAGGCTCCGGGAATTCAGGCTGACGGGGGTGAGAACGCTCGTGAGCGCCTGCCCATCTTGCGTCCGGAGATTTCAAAAGGGGAGCCGGGGGATCAAGGTGATCGGGTTGATCGATCTATTGATTTGAAATGAAAACACTTGTGATCTTCAATCCAGTGGCCGGCGGCGGGAGGACCTCGCGGCTCCGGAGGGGACTCGAAAGGGACCTCAAGAAGGTTCTCGGAACCTTTGAGATGAGGGAGACCGAGGCCCCCGGGGACGGCAAGAGGATCGCAGAAAAGGCGAGCGGCCATGACCTCATCGTCGCCTGCGGGGGGGATGGAACCATCCATGAAGTTGCAAACGGCTTGCGTGGCACCGGAAAGACACTGGGGATCATCTCCCTCGGAACAGGGGGAGACCTGATCAAGAGCCTCGGTATTCCGAGGGACCCGCGCCGTCAGATCGAGGTGCTTGCCCGCGGGAGGGACAAGATGATCGATGTCGGCCAGGTGACTTACAGGGAAGGAGGCAAGGAGTTTTCGCGCCTCTTCCTCAATGTGACGGACGCAGGACTCGGGGCCGATGTGCTGAGGCGTCTGGGTGAATCCCGCTCACTCTGGGGGAGGAAACTGGCCTATCTCACCGCAAGCCTGACCGCCTACCGGAACCGCAAACCCTTTCAAATCACAATCGGACTCAACGGGGGGCTCGCCCCGTTGGGTGAAAAATGGAGTGGCGAGGCGCTTCTGGTTGCCGTGGCGAACGGGGGCTCCTTTGGCGGAGGGATGAGGATTGCGCCAAATGCCAACATTGAGGACGGACTCTTCGATCTGACGATCGTCCGTGACCTCAAACCGGCCTGGCTCCCGATCGCCCTCCCCCTCCTTTATACAGGACGGCTCCGGTACCTCCCGCAGGTGGAGACACTCCGGGCACGAGAGGTGAACCTCTCTTCACCCGATCCGGTTGATCTTGATATCGATGGCGAACCGATCGGCTCGCTCCCCGCCCGGTTCCGGATCCTCCCCCATGAGTTGAAGGTGAGGGTTCCGTGATCCTCCCGGTTCTATTAAGCGGCCTCTACCTCCTGTTGCTCCACCTCGTCTCGACCATCAATCCGGAGCACCTCCTCCTTGTCGCGTTCCTCCTCTCCCTCTATTACCTCCATGCAAAGTCCCGCCGTTTTGTGATCGACCTCCTCCCGTTTACGCTGTTCGGGGTCCTCTACGATTTCTTGAGGGTGATCCCGAAGGGATGGGCCGGTCCGATCCATGTGGCGAGTCCGTACCGTTTGGAGAAGTTCCTCTTCGGTTTTTTTGAGGGTGGGATGATCCCGACGGAGTTCTTTCAGAACCACACCCACCCGGCGCTCGATCTCCTGGCGGCGATCACCTACTCGCTCCATATGGTGGTGCCGCTCCTATTCGCCTTCACACTCTGGTTCAGAAACCGGCCTGTCATGCGCACCTACGCCCGTGCCTTTCTGATCGCCAATCTGCTCGCCTTTCTCACCTACATCGCGCTCCCTGTCGCCCCGCCGTGGTATGTCGAGATCTATGATTTCACCCCGGCCGACTGGTCGATACCGGGAAACGCGGCGGGGCTGCTCCACTTTGATCGGATGATCGGGCACCCCTATTTTGAAACGATCTATGCGAAGAGCGCCTGGGTCTTTGGGGCGGTCCCGTCGATGCATGCCGGATTTCCGTTGCTGACCGTGATCTTCGCCCACAAGGCCGGGTGGAAGAGGTTGCTCCCGTTTCTCTATCTCTTTTTGGGATTGGTCTGGTTCTCGGCGGTCTATTTGAGACACCACTATCTGATTGATCTTCTGGCAGGCGCCCTGTATGTGTTGGCGACCGTTTACCTTTATGAGCGCCTCATCAAAACTGATCTCCCGTCTCACAAGGATCCTCATTGATTACCCGAAGACCGCGCTCCTGATCCCGCTTCTGATTACGATCGTCGCCGTTTCCCTGACCTCACGAATCAAGATCCGATCGAGTTTGAGCGACCTCCTGCCGGATGATCACCCCGCCGTGATCCAGGCACGGGAACTCGACCGGATCGTCGGAGGGGCGAGCTTCATCGTCGTCGCGGCGGAGACGAAAGACCCGGCCGCGGCCGATCGTTTCCTGACCGATTTTAAGGCAGGGATCTCGGGGCTCAATGGGATCCGCTCGATCGACGACCGTCCACCCTCTGATTTTTTTAAGCAGAACGGCCTCCTTTATTTAAGCCTCTCCGACCTCGATCAGCTGAAGGGAAAGATCGAAAAGAGGATCAGCCGCGGGAAGATTGCTAAAACCGACCTCTTTATCGACCTCGAAGAGAAGGAGGACGATCTGGGGTCGTTGAAAAAGAGATATGGAAACTATCTCCAGACGAACCCCCGCTATCAGAATGCGGAAGGGACGCTTCAAGTCCTGCTGATCAAGCCGGAGTGGCGGACGATCGAGGTCGCCCGCACCACCGCGCTTGTGGCGGAGATTCGGAAGACCCTGGCGGGATTAAATCCCCAATCGTATCACCCCTCGTTGAATGCCCGTCTGACAGGACCGTATATCAAGACCCTCACACAGGAACAGATCCTCTTAAATGATGCCGCCAAGGTCTCCCTGATCTCCCTATTGGCCGCCGTCCTCTACCTTTTTATCCACTTTCGGAGGGGACGCGCGGTCCTCCTGATCGGCATCCCGTTGACCGTGAGTGTTGCGTGGGTCCTCGGTCTCGCCTATCTCCTCTTTGGATCCCTGAATCTCTTCAGCTCCGCCGCCTGTGCGATCCTCCTGGGGCTCGCTGCCGACTACGGGATCCACCTCTTTTCGGATTATGCCCGCCAGCGTCGGAGCGGGAAGGAGATGCGCGAGGCGATGACCGATTCCATCACCCATTTGACCCGCGCCTTCCTCGCCGCCTCGACAACCACCTCGGCCGCCTTCTTTGCCCTCTCCCTCTCCCGATTCAAGGCGCTTTTCGAGTTGGGGATCATTGCCGGCCTCGGGATCCTCCTCTGCCTGGCCGCGACCCTCACGGCGCTCCCAGCGCTCTTGGCGCTCTGCGACCGACGGCCGGGCGGTCCCAGGGCCAGCGCCGAGGCGTTCGAGCCGGCGCCCACCCCTCCCACCCCTCCCACCCCTCCCGCCCCC
>CAYWRF010000032.1:0-14812 GCA_964460495.1 uncultured Pseudomonadota bacterium
TCGTGCCAGAGAACCGGCTGCACGATCGTGACCCGGATATTCTTGATCCTTCCCATCCGGCAGAGCTCCTCGACCGTCCCCCGCCGATGATAGCCAAAGGTGAAATCATGCCCGACAAAAATCTCCGAGGCATGGAGCCTGTCCACCAGGATTTTTTGCAAAAACTGCGAGGGACTTAAGTGCGAGAAGGAACGGGTGAACCGCTGGACCACCGTTTTTCGGATCCCGGAATGGCGGATCGCCTCGAGGCGCTGGTGGAGGGTCATGATCATCAACGGGCAGGCAGCCGGGACGAGGATCTTTACCGGATGCGGATCAAATGTGTAGACGAGGCTCAATCCCCCGACCGCCGCGGCACGCCGGATCACCTTTCTGAAGAGCGTCTCGTGTCCCCGATGGACGCCATCAAAGACACCGAGGGTCATCACCACCGGGGTCACCGGTCGCTCCAGACGATCCAGTGCCGGCGGATAGTCAACTCCCGGTCATCCTGCGCCGCGACGGTCACAAGATTCATCCCCTTCTTCAGCTCCAGCCGGGTTTCAAAGGGGAATTTTGGCCCCTCTTCCTTTTGCGGGGAGAGGTAGGTCGTCTTGCGGTTTCCGACAAAGACAAAGAGATGCCGGACCGCTTCATCATCGGTGACGATCCCCTTGACCCTCCGCCCCTTATCCTCCAGGACAAGTGACCGGATCTCGGGCGGTTCATACCATCTGTCCGGCGCCGGATCAGGGGATCCGGTCGCAAGGGGCCCGTCCCGTTGCAGAGGAAAGGTGAGACGATCAATCAGCTCCTGTCCCTTTTTGCTGTCCCGGATCGAGAGCTCGAGAGAGACCTTTTCTTCCGCCGGTCTCTTGGTTGCCGAGACGCGAAAAACGAGGAGGGCCTCTGTCTCCTTGCCGGGAGGGAGGCTTCCAAGCTCTGCCCTCCCTTTTTCCAAAAAGAGCTCGATCCCTCCCAGATTCTTGAGATTGACCGCCGTCTGGGTCGCCTCGCCCGGACCCAGGTTCCTGATCCGTAACTTAAGCTCGACCGTCTCACCCGGATCAACATGGCCATTACCGTTTCCACCCGTCTGCTTTCGGTCCTGAAGGAGGTAACGGTAGGCGAATCGGGGGAGGGGGATTTCATCGATCACGAGGAAGATCTTCTCGCGGCGAGGGGTCCGTCCAAAGAGCTCTCTGAATTCAAGGGGAATCGGCTCGTTACGAGGGGGGGCGAGCGAAGGGATCTCGAGTGGAAGAGACCATTCCCTCGTTTCACCCGGCTGGATCCGTCCAAACGGAAATTCGAGATTGGCAAAGAGGGGGTCTTCCCCACCGGTTTCAGCGGCAAATCGGTAAAGATCGCCGGTCCCCTCGTTTTTCACCGTCACCTTGATCTGGCCCGATTGACCGGGGAGAAAACGGTCAACCGGTTTTCCTTCCGAATCGATCAGCGTCACGGCCACGACAGCCCCGGGGCGCCCCTTTTTCTCGCCTAGGGACCAGTCGATCCCGATCTTTTTCAACGCGTCCGTGATTGTTTGATCCTCCTCGGACTTGGTCTTCTGAACCAGCTCCGGGAGCCTCTCCTGCCATCCTCCCGTCAAAATCTCCTTTGCGAGCCGGATCGGCGGGTCCTCGTCGGTCGGAATCCGGTACGATTCCTCCTCCTTTTCTTCTGTGGAGGATTTTTCCAGGTAGGGGAATCGGTACGGCGCGGCAGGCGGTTCCTTCTTCTCCTCATCCTCCTTCCTCTTGTCCTCAAACAGGTTCACCCCCTTTTTTCCGATCTGGATCGGGACCATCTCCAGATCAGGCCGGATCCCGTAGGATTGGACCTCATGATCTCCGGCGGTCAGGTATTTGGCGATGGTCAGCTTCAGGGCCGATCCATCCTTCAGGTCATAGACGGTTTGGACTGTTCCCTTTCCGAAGGTCAGGTGTCCGAGGACCAGGGCGCGATCGTTGTATTTGAGGGCCCCCGCGACAATCTCGGAGGCGGAGGCGCTCCCCTCGTTCACCAGAACGACCATCGGGACCGTCTCGCCCCAAGAGCCCGGCTTCGCCTCCTCCGATTCCGTGACATCCCGGCTGACCGTCTTCACGATCACGCCGGAGGCGAGAAAGCGATCGGCGAGGGCGATCGCCTGATCCAGGAGGCCGCCCGGATTGTTTCGGAGATCGAGGATCAGCCCGATCACCTTTTCCCTTCTGAATTTCTCGAGCCATTGGTCGACCGACCGGACGGTATCCTCCTGAAAGTTCTTGACCTTGATCAATCCGATCCCGTTTTCTCCGTCAAGGAGGCGTCCGGCGACAGACTGGATTGTGATGACCGCCCTTGTCAGTGTAAAGCGGAGTGGTGTGGAGCTCCCGGTCCGTTCCACGAGGACGGTCACCTGACTCCCGACCGGTCCCCGTAGCTTCTCAACCGCCTCGGAGAGTGACATGTTGATCGTTGCCTCGTCCCCGATCTGGATGATCCGGTCCTTCGCCTTGATCCCCGCCTTCCAGGCGGGGGTCTCTTCAAGCGGGGCGATCACGGTCAGCCTCTCCTCCCGGATCCCGATCACGATTCCAAGGCCGCCGAAATTCCCCTTCGTGTTGATCTTGAACTCCTTATAGACCGAGGGTCGGAAAAAGTTCGAGTGGGGATCAAGCCCCTCCAGCAGTCCGGAGGTGGCGAGGTACTCCCTCTCCTTCGGCTCAAGACGTCCCAACGGGGCTGGCCCCTCGTACTGTCCGTTCAGGAATCCCAATGTCTGGCGGAGGAGAAGCGGCAGGTCCTCCAGATGGAGAGGGGAGGGGAGCGGGATCTCCTCCGTCTGATCGGCAAAACTTAAACGGATCTTGCGGTGATCCCTCCGGATCAGAAGCGGGGAGATCGCATTCTCCAGCTCACGGGAGGACTCCTCGAGCAGCTTTCCGGGATCGACGGAGGCAGGGCTCACATAATTCTTCTCTATGAACTGGATCGTCTTCCCCAGTATCGGCGCCTCGGCGAGGGGCAGCGTATCGGGGGAGCCAGGACCTCTCTGAACCGCCACGACGATTGCGAGCGGGACGAGTGGCAGAAGTGAGAGGTAGATTTTTCTCACGCGAGTCAACCGTTTAATCTTACCGGGGAGGGGTTCTTTTTCAAGGTGAAAGTTCTCGACAATTCAGGTTAGGATACGACCGATGCGGCGGTTCCTGTTCATGCTCATTTTATTTCTTGCGGCCCTCCCGTGGCGCCTTGATTCGGCGTCAACCCTCCCCTTATCGTTCCGGTCGATCGTCCTGGCGGCGGACCGGATATTTGTCGGCCGGTGTCTGGAGACCTCCCGTGAACTGGACGAGCGTGGTTTTCCCTCCCGGGTCGTTCGTATGCAGGTGATTGAACCGATCCTGGGGCTAGCCCCGTTCAGTGTCTCGGTGGGATCGTTGTTGTTCAAGGAGTACGGAAACGGGAGTTTTCACTGCGATCCTTCGGTCAACCAGCTCCTCTTCCTCTATCCGGAAAGCGAGTATGGCTTCACCTCGCCGGTCGGACTCGGGCAGGGACTGCTGACCCTCGTTCAGGATGATTCGGGAGAACGAGGGATCACGAGCCCGTTTCCCCATCTGGCTGTGGAGCTGGGGGAAAAGAATTTTAATGAGGTCCTTGCACTGATCCGGAGGTATTTATCCCGATGAGCTGGAGGCGGTTATATTTGGCTCCATTTGTCCTCTGCCTCATGGGGGCGGGGCCGATCCTCGTCGATACGGAGGGGAGCGGCGCTGGCGTCGCCTGGAAGGATGGTATCGTTCATTTCAACCTGGAAAGTGGGGCGGAGGCGACGCTCGGTCGTCTCTCTAATGAGGAGGCCAGGAGTCTTGTTAATGAGCTTTTTGAAGATTGGAGGGACCTGACCTGGGAAGGGGTCGCTGTCACCGATTTCACTTTGGAGGAGGGGGGCGATCTGGCGTCGATCGATGCGGGGAATACGGATGCGGTCTTCAGCTATTGTCCGCCGGATGAAGATTGCCCCGGAGAAGATCCCCCTTTTGTCCTCGGGACCGCCGGCAGCGGCGAGAGCCCGATCCTCTTCGACAGCGACGGGGCGATCACCGACCTGATCCAGGGGGAGGGGGCGAAGGCCTCTGTGATCGGATTTGCGGGGCCGCGTGTCGTGGATCGTTTCGGAGGGGTCCTCTCGATCACGGAGGGACAGGCGGTTTTAAACGGTCTCTTTATTGATTGCCCGGAGGGGGTGTCGTCCGATGACGATTGCCAGACGCCCGAGATCACTCTGGAGGAGTTCAAGGGGGCGATCTTTCATGAGCTGGGGCATTTTCTCGGGCTCGATCACTCGCAGGTCAACCTCTCCTCTGCCGTCAAGGCGCTCTCCGGGGATATGTCGGAGATCGAAGGGGTCCCGACGATGCTCCCGCTTCTGATCAACGGAGCGGAACAGGCGACACCGCACTTCGATGATATTGTCTCACTCGCGCTCCTCTACCCCTCACCCGAATTCACCTCCTCCTTCTGCACACTCGAGGGGACCGTCTTCAAGGCGGATGGGTCAACGGAACTGCAGGGGGTCAACGTGGTGGCGAAGCGGGGTGACAACCCGCTTGTAGAGGCGACCAGTTTCGTCTCCGGTCAGCTCTTCACCGGGAGTTCGAAGAATTGCGATGCGGCATTCGGGGATTTTTCGATCCAGGGGCTGACGCCGGGGGCGAGCTACACGCTTCAGATAGAAAAGATCAGCAAGGCGTTTACGGGGGGATCGAGCATTGAGCCGTGCGATCCGTCCCAGAGCGGCTTTGAGGAGACGACCCTTGCAGGCTCTTTCTCTTGCACCACCGCCGGTCAGGTAATCACCACCGGGACCCAGTCGGATACAAAGATTGTGACGACGAAAGGGGCCACCGCCGAGACCCCTGCCTCCACGGGAGGGTGCAGCCTGATCCGCTGACTCCTTCCACCCTTTCAAGTACCCCAAAGAGACCCTTAATGAGCCGAAGGCTCTCGAAAGAACTATTTCATAAAATGTCATTTTAGTAAAATAACAGTTGCGCTTATTTTAGTTTCTGAAATAATGAGTCATGCGACAAAATAGCACAGGAAATTATATAGTTACAACGACTTCGGGCGAGAGTGTACGGTCCTTTGTGCCAAATCCATTGCCTCCAGACCCTCCTGTCGAGTGGTCACCGGACTTGGTGGAGAAACAACAGGAAGCGGCGATTGCCTTGGGTCGCCTTGACAGTATGACCTCCTTTCTGCCGGAACCGAATTTATTTTTGTACAGTTATATCCGAAAAGAGGCGGTCCTTTCCTCCCAGATTGAGGGGACCCAATCCTCTTTGTCGGACCTGTTGGCATTTGAAAACTCCGAAGCTCCCGGCCCTCCCGATAAAACCGATGTGATTGAAGTTTCCAATTATGTGTCGGCCATGGAGTATGGAATCAAACGATTGCGCGAAGGATTTCCTCTCTGTCTGCGGCTGATCCGTGAGATTCACGGCATCCTGCTTTCGAAAGGGCGCGGTCATACAAAACAACCGGGAAGCTTTCGAACATCCCAGAATTGGATCGGTGGAACCAGGCCAGGAAACGCCGTTTATGTTCCTCCACCCCATTCCGCTCTGGCCGATTGCCTGGATGCCTTCGAAAAGTTCTTGCATGATGAACCGGGCAAAACCGCCATCCTTGAAAAGGCGGCGCTGACCCATGTGCAATTCGAAACGATCCATCCATTTTTGGACGGAAACGGTCGTGTGGGACGCCTCCTCATTACATTATTGTTGTGTTGGCAGGGGACTTTAAGCCAACCGCTTCTCTATTTAAGCCTTTATTTCAAGAGGCATCGCCAGATTTATTATGACCTTCTGCAAAAGGTTCGCCTGGATGGAGATTGGGAATCCTGGCTCGTTTTTTTCTTTGAGGGGCTGCACCACACGGCCGACGAAGCGGTTGCAACAGCCAAGAATCTTCTGTCGCTTTACGAAAAGGATCGTCAACGACTCTTGGACAAGGGTCGAATGGCCGCTTCCATCCTGAGAGTACACCGTTATTTTCAAGGAGCGCCGCTCTGTTCTCCCAATCGGATCGTTCAAACCTTGAAGCTCTCTCCTGCGACTGTGAATAAGGCGCTGGATTTTCTGGAGGAGAATAATATTCTTCGCGAAATTACCGGAAAACAGAGGGGGCGCCTGTTCTCGTACGCCCAGTACTTGAAAATTCTCAATGAAGAAACTTAACCAACATACCCGATGACTATTTCTTTGACTTTCAACCCCTTCCCTCTATAATTTTCCACAATGCCGCCACGCTTCAAGGGGGCTTCTCGCGACAAGTCAAAGGACCTTTCAGGGCTTCTTCTGCTGGGGATCGGGGTCTTTCTGATCCTCTGTTTCCTCTCGTATGATGCCTTTGATCCCTCGTTTCACAGCCTTGCCCCGGGTCGGGCGGTAAAGAACCTTGGCGGGGTTATCGGTTCCTATCTGACCGATCTCCTCCTGACCCTCTTCGGGTACGCCGCCTATGTGATCCCCGCCGTTCTAATCGTGATCGCCCTGATCCAGTTTTCCGAAAAGGCGATCTCACTTACCTGGAAACGTCTGGGGGGGATCTCGCTGCTGACCCTTCTGGCCTCGGCCGCCTCCCATCTCCTTTTTCCCTCGATCGGGGAGAAGGGTATCGATGCCGGAGGATTGATTGGTTGGGGGATCGGCGGACTGATCCTCTCCTTCCTCGGTCACAGCGGTGCCGTCCTCTTTTTGACCGGCGGACTGATCGCCGCGCTTGTCTGGCTGACAGACCTCTCGGTTGTCAGGCTCGGTGTGATTGCCTTTTCCCTGGCCCGCTTTCTTGGGTCGCGTCTGCAGACACTCTCCGTCCTCCTGTCGGTTCGTCTGCGGAAGGTGGCGGGTCAGTTCTGGGGAAAGATGACCGGCCCCCAGGGAAAACAGGTCCAGAGGCCGATGATCACACGCCCGGTTCCGACGGGGCAGGCCCCCATTGTGACTGCGATGGAAAAGTTGGAGGAGAAGGTTGTCGAGAAGCCTCCTGAAAAAGGGGGGAGCCTTGAAAAGACGATTGATCGGGCGGTCCCCGGCCCCAAGATCCTCCCGCGTGTCGACCTGAAGGAGAAAAAGAGGGAACAGCTGGAGCTGATCCAGCCGGTCATCGCCCCCTCCGCCTATCAACTCCCGCCCTTGACCTTCCTCGGGTCCGACGCCCAGGAGCGGGTGAAGATTGACGAGGAATCACTCAAGCTCAATTCGAATCTCCTGGAGAAGAAGCTCCTGGACTACGGTGTCGAGGGACGGATCACCGAGATCCATCCGGGCCCGATCATCACGATGTATGAGTTTGAACCTGCGGCGGGGGTCAAGGTGAACAAGATCGTGAATCTGGAGGACGACCTCGCGCTCACGATGGGGGGGAAGAGTGTCCGGATCATCGCCCCGCTCCCGGGCAAACCGGCGGTCGGTATCGAGATCCCGAACAACACACGGGAGACGGTCTGGCTGAAGGAGATCATCGGCCACGCGCGGTTTCAGCGATCCGAGTCGAGGCTGACGCTCGCGCTGGGGAAGGACACCGAGGGATTCCCGTTCGTCTCGGACTTGGCCAAGATGCCGCATCTTCTGGTTGCCGGTGCGACCGGCTCCGGGAAATCGGTCTCGATCAACTCGATGATCCTCTCCCTCCTTTATAAGGCGACGCCGGAGGAGGTCAGGCTCCTGATGATCGATCTCAAGATGCTCGAACTCTCCGTCTATGAGGGGATCCCGCACCTGCTGCTCCCGGTGGTCACGAATCCGCGTCGGGCGGCGACAGCCCTCCACTGGGCGGTGAAGGAGATGGAGCGCCGCTATGAGACGCTCGCTGAAAAGGGGTCGCGAAATATCACCAGTTACAACAAATCGGTCGAGACGAAGGATCGCCTCCCATCCATCGTGATCATCATTGATGAGCTCGCCGACCTGATGATGACGACGACACACGAGGTGGAGCGTCTGATCACGCGCCTCGCCCAGATGGCACGGGCGGCGGGGATCCATCTGATCCTCGCGACACAGAGGCCGTCGGTTGACGTGCTGACCGGGCTGATCAAGGCGAACTTTCCGGCGCGTATTTCGTTCAAGGTCTCCTCGAAGCATGACTCCCGGACGATTATCGATACGGTCGGCTCGGAACATCTGCTCGGGTCCGGCGATATGCTCTTCATGTCAGGCGGCACCTCGCGGTTGATCCGGGTCCACGGCGCCTATGTGACGGAGGAGGAGATCCTCAAGGTGGTCGGTCATTGCAAGGGGCAGGCACAGCCGAAGTATCTTGAAGAAGAGGTGCTGGCGATCCTGGAGCCGAAGGAGGAGGGGGAGGGGGGTGGAGCGGAAGGAAACGACCTTGCGGACGAGATGTACGATCAGGCGGTGAGCCTGGTTGCGGAGACCCGTCAGGCCTCAATCTCGATGATCCAGCGCCGCCTTCGGATCGGATACAATCGCGCGGCACGGATGGTTGAGCGGATGGAGAGGGAAGGGGTGGTCGGGCCGGCCGACGGGGCGAAGCCGCGTGAGGTGTTTGCCCAACCGCTTGGGAGCCTCGAACCGTAACCGTCTCTTCATGAACCCCCTTTTTTTTCTCATTGTATTTTCTCAGGCCGCCTTTGCCGGTGACCCCGTCCCGAGGGACATTGTCCCGAGGGACCTTATCTCACGGGTGAAGAAGGTTTATCAGGCGACGCCGGTCCTGGAGGCGAAATTCATCCAGAGGACTACGGTTGAAGTTCTTGAGAAGGAGATTGTGGAAAGGGGTGAGCTCGTTCTGGAGAGACCGGGGAAATTCGTGATCCACTATCAGGGTCCTCATGAAAGGAGATATACCTCGGACGGAAAGAGTCTCTGGCTCTGGAGAAAAGGGGGGGAGAGGGAAAGGGTTCCGCTCACCGAGGCGGCCCAACGTGAGGCGCTCTCCTTCTTGACCGACCTGTCGGAGATGGAGAGGTTCTTTCAGGTGAGGGAGGTCGATGCGACAGGGCTGGAGCTGATTCCAAAGGAGAGGGGGGTGAGCCCCTTCAAAAAAATTCGGCTCCTGATTGATCCGCATTCCGGATTTGTCAAAGGGGTGACGCTTTTTCCCAAGTCGGGCAACCTGACCCGGTATGAATTTTCCGAAATAAGGCTGCGGTGAAGCGACGATGAACCTCCTCAATCTCATTTTCCCGCCCCGCTGTATCGTCTGCCGCGAGATTCGGCGCGACTTCCCCTTTTGCGGAAATTGCCGGGAGAGGTTCCCGATTTTAAAAGATCCCTGCTGTCCCGTCTGTGCCCTCCCGTTTCCCTCCCCCGTTACGGAGAATCATACCTGCTCGGTTTGTCTTCTGGATCCCCCCTCTTTTTCAAGGACCATCGCGCTGGGACTCTATCAGGGGGACCTCCATGACCTGATCTCGCGGATGAAGTATCGGGGGGAGGAGCGGATCGCGGAGATATTGGGCGACTGGATGGGAGAACGGCTCGTTCGGAAAGGGGTCAGACCGGACGGGATCATCCCGGTCCCACTTCACCCGGCAAGACTTCGGCAGAGGGGTTTTAACCAGTCGGCGGTGATGGCACGTCGAATCGGAAAAAGACTCGGCATCCCCGTTTCAAATTGCAACCTGATGCGGGTAAGGGAGACCGCGTCACAGACAGGATTGACACGTGAGGAGAGGGGGAGGAACCTGAAAAATGCGTTTGGTATTCTTGGGGCTCAACTGTTAGAAGGGAAAGAGATCCTGCTGATCGATGATGTGTTTACCACAGGGGCGACACTGGAGGCCTGCAGTCGATTGCTGAAAAGGGGAGGGGTCCTCTCGGTTGCCGTCTCTGTTGCGGCGCGAACGCCATGAGCCATAAGGAAGATCATTTTTTAAAGGTCGCCACCTCGATTGCACTCGAATCGGGCCGGATCCAGTTGGCCTCGCTGGGGAGGGTGCGCGAGGTCCGTTTCAAGAGCGATATCAATCTCGTTACGGAGGTGGACGGACGCTGCGAGGGAATGATTCCGCGTCGTCTGCGGAAGGCATTTCCGGGGCATGACATACTGACGGAAGAGGCGGGGATACTGCAGAAGGGAAAGGACCGTTCGGAGTTTCGATGGATCGTTGACCCGCTCGACGGGACAACAAACTATGCCCACGGCTATCCGCTCTTTTGCACCTCGATTGCGTTGGAATACAGAGGCGAGGTGATCCTCGGTGTTGTCTATGACCCGAATCATCGGGAACTGTTTTGCGCGATCCGTGGGGAGGGGGCGTTCCGGAACCGCCGAAGAATCCATGTCTCGAAGACGAGGCGTCTCCGGCGTTCGCTTCTCTCAACCGGCTTTGCCTACAACGTGCGGGAGGCGGACGACAACAACTTCTCCCACTTCTGGAATTTCATCATGTTGAGCCAGGCGGTCCGGCGGGACGGGGTTGCGGCGGTTGACCTCTGCTACGTCGCCTGCGGCCGATATGACGGTTTTTGGGAGCTTGGGCTCTGGCCGTGGGACGTGGCGGCCGGGGCGCTGATCGTCCTGGAGGCAGGGGGGCGTGTATCCGGTTTTGGAAAGGGGCGGTTCAGCATCTATGAAAAACAGATCGCGGCCTCTAACGGAAAGGTTCATCGGGAGATGCTTCGGGTGATCCGAAATGGCAAAGGCAAGAGATAAGGTTTATCAGGCCTTTCAGAGGATCAAGGAGAGGGACTATTTGGGCGCCGAATCGCTCCTGAACCTCGGCTTGAATGAGGCGCAGGATCCCGCCGAACAGGCGGTCTATCACTCGACACTCGGGGTCCTCTTCAAGGTTCGGGGAGATTTCAAGGAGGCCTGGCGCCGTTACGAGCAGGCCGAAAAACTCCTCCCGGACGATCCCTCTCTGAAGATCATCTCGGCAAAGTTCCTGATCGATGATTTTGCCCAGTATGACCTTGCGATCAAGAAGATGAAGAGGGTTCTCGACATCGCCAAGGGATCTCCGTCATTTGAACACCAGGCGCGGGCGATCCTCGCGATCGCCTTCCTTCGGAAGGGGGAGAAAAAAAAGGCGACCCGTTTTCTGGAGGAGGCGATGGCAGGCAATTTTTCCGGAATCGTCTCCGCAATGAACATCAACCTCGATGTGATCGAGGCGTTCCTCGCCCGAAATTTTGAGACCGATCTCTGCCGGACCTATCTGGAAAACGGTCTGGAACTGGCCAGGACCCGGCAGGAGGAAAAGATGATCGACCTGTTCAGCCGTCTTCTGAGTAGCCGCCTCAACAGTGAGGAACCGGCACCCCAGTCTCCTTGAGGACCACCGGTTTACAACCCCCCGATCTTAAAAAAAGCCATTATTTACAGAGAGTTAAAATGTGATTGAATCTATCCCATCTGGCACGGGATCTGCACAAGACACTGATTGATGGGGCTTCATCTTCTTACACGTGTCTCGATTATTCCGGTCGTTTCGATCCTTTTTTGCCTCGTGGGACCTGTCGGTTGCGGCGGTTCAGGTGGGGAGGGTGCCGGGAACGGGGGTCTTGAGATCCTCTCCGTCAACCCCGAAAGCGGGGTTTCGGGGACGGAGCTCAACGTCTGCGCGAACGGCGCCTCGGACGCGATTGTGACGATCTGCGGAAACCCTGTCGCTGCCTTGTCCGTCCTTGCCCTGGCCGATTCCTCGGACGAATCCGAATGTGAAGGCTCCGAGGAGATCCGGGTCCGTGTCCCGGAGGATTGTCCTCAAGGAGAGGTGGAGGTGAAGGTAGTTTCTGGCACGGAGGAGAGCAACGCGGTGACGTTTACGATTACGGAGGGGGAGGCGGCCCCCAGTCGGGATGAAACGACAGGGAGCCGGAGGAGGGAGCCGACGAATCGGAATAGAGGCGGTCCATCGGATCCGGACGGACCGGACGGTCCGGATGAGCCGGATATTCCGGATCCGGATCCGGACGGGTCAAGTTGTGTTGCGGATAGCGAATGCGAAACAGACTACCTGGGGCAGGACTGTGAGACCTGGTCGACCGGGTGCCGGTGTGATTCGGTCGAGAGGAAGTGTATCCGGAATCCGGAGTGTATTGATGGCCCGGAAGGAAATGCGACCTGTAACAGTGATGAGGAACGGGAGTGTGGTCCACGGGGTTGTCTCTGCCGGAATCAGATCTGCGAGGTAATCCCGGTCTGTGATGCCACGACCCCCTGCCCGACCGGGCGGCGTTGCGAAGGGACCGGAATTGATGCCCGGTGCGTCGAGATCCCTGTGATCCCGGGTCCCTTCCTGGAGATCGAGGCGAACGAGGCGGCCCTGTTCCCGGAAGGGATCGAGACCGATCGGCTCGAGTATGGCGCAATCAAATTGACAACTCAGGGGGCACGTGAGGCGTACATCTATGGCGACTTTGGCGTTCGGACCCGTTATGCCTACAACCCCTGTCGTGACGCCGCATCTGTTAATTGTGGGTTACGGCCTGAGGCAGACGGCCAGATCTGGGTCGATTTCGACATGCCAACAGGGGACCCGGTCCCGAACCGGATCCAACCGGAGGTCTTTCTTCCAGACGAGATTGATAACTTTGATACACGGAGACTCACCGACAGTCTCGCCTCTCCCTATCAGGAGATCGATTGGGAGAATGGCGATTTTTCAGAATGTTGGCCGGAGGTAACCGATCCGGTAAATCCCCATTACTGTCGTGGGATTGAGGACTACCTCTCGGAACATATCCCGCTCGGTTTGAGAACCGGTTATCCGCTCAATTCAGGGGAGAGGGTCTACCGGTATCGTGTGAAGAACATCAATGGTGAGGAGAAGCTGGTCTTCAAGGCCTTCAAACCGGAACACAAGTTTGTGGCGGTGGTGACGATGACCGATCCGTCCGAGACCGCCCCAAGGATTGTCGAACCCTCCGAGTTTGAACTGGCCCGGCCGCGTGTCCAGAATTGTCTCGTCACCCCGTACAAGTACGGTCCGTTTGTGAAGGTCGACATGACGGTGACCGGCGGGGTTACAGGGGCGACACTCAATGTCCGGAATGTCCCGGGTTGGACGACATTTGACAGGGTCCTCGATTCAGATGTCCGCGCCGGCAGGACCACCTGGACCTTTTATGTCCCGATCAAGTCGCCCGACTTCAAGATTACCTGTTACGCCCTTGGACTTAGGGAGAACGCCGCAAAGGCGTATAGCATCCATATCGGCTCGGTCCAGAATGGGCGGGTCAATCTCGATACCGACCTGGAAGACTGGGAGGCGGTCGAGGCGATCAACCCTCCGACTGCCCCTTCGGATCAGAGAAACTGCTCCGATCCGGACGTCCTCTATCATGATCGTGTCGAGGCCGACCCCTCTCTCGACAAGGAGGTTGGCCGATGTGATGCGCGGTTGAACCTCCTCTTCTCACAGAGGATGACAGTTACCCCCGCATCACCCATCATCTGGGGAGGTCGAACCTGCAGGGATGCCTGTCAGACGATGGGGCCGGCGCACGAGGAGTCGGTTGAGGAGTATCGGACACCATTCGCCGGAGAGATCCGGATCGTTGCCTATCAGGATCGGGCATCGGCCACCCGTGTCCGCGATGCCTACTATGACCTCTATACGATCCCTCAAGATACGGAGAATGAGTCGAGGTGGGGCAGACTCATGCGTCGGATACGCCGGATGATGGCCCCGCAGACCATTGAGACGGAGGGGGACTGTCTCTATCATTTTGTTGCTGCCGATTCCACCGGTGGCGGGGTTCTTACGTCGCCTGCAACAATTAATACCGCCTATGAGGGGCGCGACAACGACGAGTGCACAAACGCCTTTGAGGAGCTAGACTCCGAGAAACAGGGGGATCGGGACAGCTACAAGCTTAAAGGTCATCTGAACCGCGAGCGACCCTACGAGTCGGCTAACTACTACCGGATCTGGATCAAGCAGTTTGGAGAGAGCCAACAGGGGATGGGGGCGATCCCTCGCTGGGAGTCGTTCGACCTCCGCTACTTCTCCGAACTGACACTTGCCCACAACGACATCTTCGAAATCGCAGCGGTGAGCGATCTGATAAACGCCTGGGTTGGCGAGGTTCCCTGGTCCGACTGGACCGATTGGACGATTCGGATCCCGTTCCAGGCCCAGCACCTGAAGGATCCCCCAGCCGTTACTCTCCAGTGTTGGGGGGCGGACATCGATGGGCAGGACCTGATTAGGAACGAAGGATGGAGGGATACTGGCGCGTCCGCCACCTATTTTGGGTGGATATACAGACGGTATTCGGGAGGTCGTCGCAGCCGTTTAGTTCAGGCAGGCAGTCGGTTTGAGTCCGCGACCGTCCCTCTGGCCTTCGTCCATGGGTACAACGGGCAGGACATGAGGCAGCGGGGGGACTTGAGTGAAGGGCCATTCGCTGTCGATGCCGGGGAACTCCTGGTAGGGACACCGAGTATCCAGTATCAGGGGAAATTCAGGAACTGTCGGGTTCAGGTGACGGCCGAAGGGTGGGATGGGAGGAGTTATGACCAGACGATTGAGGTCCCGTCCGAAAACCATGAAGCGCTCCTCGAGATACCAGAGGCACTCGTCTATGACGGTGTTAATCCGTCGGGCACCGTCTATGCGGCGTTTTTGACTGAGCGGTCTCCGTTTGAGTGGCCCTATTGAAGGAGATTTTGATGAATCTGGCCGTTTACATACTTTCTCTCCTCCTCGCCGGGTTGGTTGGTTGCGGCGGTTCACGTGGGGAGGGTGCCGGGAATGGAGGACTTGAGATCCTGTCGGTCAACCCCGAAAGCGGGGTTGCGGGGACAGAGCTCAACGTCTGCGCGAACGGCGCCTCGGACGCGATTGTGACGATCTGCGGAA
>CAYWRF010000033.1:0-14279 GCA_964460495.1 uncultured Pseudomonadota bacterium
GGCCTCGCGTATGGGATCGACACAGCGGCGCATCAGGGGGCGCTCGAGGGGAGGGGAAAGACGATCGCGGTCCTTGGATGCGGGGTTGATGTCCCCTATCCGCAGAGGAATTTGGGTTTGAAACAGAAGATTGCATGTTCGGGGGCAGTTGTTTCAGAATTCCCGCCCGATCACCCCGCGGCGAACTGGACCTTCCCCCAGCGGAACCGGATCATCAGCGGGCTTTCGTCTGCGGTCATCGTTGTGGAGGCGGCGGAGCAGAGCGGGGCGCTGATCACCGCAGATTGGGCCTTGTCACAGGGGCGCGAGGTCTTTGCGGTGCCTGGGAACATCACTTCAACGGTCAGCGCCGGGACAAACCGCCTGATCCGGGACGGGGCGACACCGATCCTCTCGGTTGAGCAATTACTATCGGGGGGATCGCTGCCCCTCCTCCCCTTCGACAAGCTCAGGGTCGGAGCGGGCCCCATCCCCCCGAACCCCTCTCGCTCGCGCGGGATAAACCCGACGCTCGCTCACGATCCCGCCAGAGAGGAAGAAGAAACTATCCTAAATCTGCTGGCATCTCATCCCAAATCGATCGACGAGGTGGTTGAGGAGACTGGACTCACGGCGCCGCGGGTCAGCGCCCTTTTGGTCGCCCTCGAGATCCAGAGCAAGGTCAAATTAGTGCCGGGGGGTCTGTTTAGCGCTAATGGCTAAATCACTTGTCATTGTTGAATCGCCGACCAAGGCCAAGACGCTGACGAAGTATTTGGGAAAAAATTTTCGCGTGAAGGCCTCGGTCGGTCATATCAAGGACCTTCCCAAGGGGAAGCTCGGGGTCGATATCAAAAAAGGGTTCGAACCGACCTATGTGATCCTCGCCTCCAAGAAGAAGGTGATCGAGGAGATCCGGAAGGCGGCGAGCCAGTCTGAAGAAATCTTTCTCGCCTGCGACCCTGATCGGGAGGGAGAGGCGATCGCCTGGCATCTCTCCGAGGAGATTTCTGCCAAAAAACCGGTCCACCGGATCCTGATGCATGAGATCACACGGAAGGGGGTCGAGGAGGCGATCCGTCACCCGCAGAAGCTGGACCTCCACCTCTACGAGTCCCAGAAGGCGCGTCGGATCCTCGATCGTCTGGTCGGCTATCAGGTGAGCCCTCTCCTTTGGGAGAAGGTCCGGCGGGGACTCTCGGCCGGAAGGGTCCAGTCGGTTGCGCTCCGTCTGATCTGTGAGAGGGAAAAGGAGATTTTGGCCTTCCGGCCGGTCGAATACTGGACGCTCGATTTTGATCTGGAGGGGAGCCGGCCGCCGCCGTTCACCGGGCGGGTGGTGACGCGTGGGGGAGAGAAGCTCACGATCGGGAACCAGGCGGAGGCGGACCGGATTCGGGATGAGGTCAAACGATCGAGTTTGTCCCTCGTCAAGGTGATCAAAAAGGAGAGGAGGCGTCATCCCCCCCCTCCTTTTATAACGAGCCGCCTCCAGCAGGATGCCTCCCAGAAATTCGGTTTTTCGCCGAGCCGCACGATGGCGATCGCCCAACAGCTCTATGAAGGTGTCGAGATCGGTGAGGAGGGGCTGGTCGGGCTGATCACCTATATGAGGACCGATTCGACTCGGGTTGCCGAGAGTGCGATCCAGGAGGTGAGGGAAGAGATCCAAAGAAAATTTGGCAAGCCGTTTGTCCCGGAAAAACCAAATTACTACAAGAACAAGAAGAGCGCGCAGGATGCGCATGAAGCAATCCGCCCTTCCTCCGTCGGGTACCAGCCGGATCAGATCCAGAAATACCTGACACGGGAACAGGCCAGGATTTATGAGCTGATCTGGAAGAGGTTCGTCGCCTCACAGATGGAATCGGCGGTCTACGATCAGACCGCCTTTGAGATGACGGCGGGCGATTACGGGCTCCGGGCGACCGGCTCGCAGGTGAAATTTTTGGGGTTCCTCGCCGCCTACCAGGTTGACCGCGAGATCGAGGAGAAGGAGGAAGAGGTGGAAGAGGGGGAGGGGCTTTTGCCGGATCTCTCCGAGGGAGAGGGTCTCAAGGTGATCGGCGAAAAACCGGAACAGCATTTTACGGAACCGCCTCCCCGGTACAACGAGGCGAGCCTGATCAAGGAGCTGGAGGAGAAGGGGATCGGCAGGCCCTCGACCTACGCCTCGATCGTCTCGACGATCCTCGACAAGGAGTACGTGCAGAAAGATCAGAACCGTTTTCAGCCGACACGGTTAGGGGCGATCGTGAATGAGCTCCTGGTTGACTGTTTCCCGGACATCTTCAATGTGTCGTTCACCGCCCGGATGGAGGAGGAGCTGGACGAGGTCGCCGAGGGAAACCGGAAATATAAGGACGCGCTCCGGGACTTCTACACCCCGTTTGAAAAGACACTCGCGCAGGCGAAGGTGCAGATGAAGAATATCAAGACGCAGGAGGTGAAGACCGATCTTTCCTGCGAGAAATGCAAGTCTCCGATGGTGATCAAATGGGGGCGTCGGGGGGAGTTTCTCGCCTGTTCCAACTATCCCGCCTGCAAGAATACCCACGAGTTTCACCGGACGGAGGAGGGGGAGATCCTGAAGGCGAAGAAGGAGGTGACGGGGGAGTTCTGCGTAAACTGCGGGTCTCAGATGATAATCAAGACCGGACGTTTTGGCAAATTCCTCGCCTGTTCCCGTTACCCCGAATGCAAATCGACCCGCGCAGTTTCGATCGGGATCAACTGTCCCCGTTGCGGCGGCAAGATGGTGGAGAAAAGGAGCCGCAAGGGGCGCGTCTTTTATGGCTGCATGAACTATCCGAAGTGCGATTTTGCAACGTGGGATCGCCCGTTAAAGGAACCGTGTCCGAAGTGCGGTTCTCCGTTCCTGCTTTCCAAGGTTAAGAAGACCTCCCGTGAGGTAAAGTGCCCCGCCTGCGACTATTCTCGAGAGGCGACCTCCCCGTGAACCGCTGGTGGACAGAATTTGAAAATCATCTGAAAGAGAAGGGATATTCCTCCAACACGCTGTCCGCCTACCGGAACGATCTGGGACAATTCTTCCATTATATCGGCAAGAAGGAATTGGCGGGGATCGGCCTTGAAGCGGTGCGCGGTTTCATCGCCTCGCTCTATCGCGGCCGGCAGGCCGCCTCGATCATGAGAAAGGTCTCCACACTGAAGAGCTTCTTTCGTTTTCTCGTCAGGAAAAAGGTCTTGGAGGGGTCGCCGCTCGATTCAGTCTCCCTACCGAAGGTTCCGAAAAAGGTCCCCCGTTTCCTGATTGTCGATGAGGCGTTTAAACTGGTTGATTCACCAACGAGGCAAGCCTCCAAAGAATCGGCGCGGGACCGGGCAATCCTCGAGCTCCTTTACGGTTCGGGTCTTCGTGTCGGGGAGCTGGTCCGGCTGCGGACGGATCAGGTCGATCTGGAGGAGGGGTGGGTCAAGGTGATCGGGAAGGGGAGGAAGGAGAGGATGGTCCCCTTGATTTCGAGCGCAAAGGAGGCCCTTCAGAGATACCTCAAGGGAATGGACACAAATAAAAGAGGCAACAGCCTCCGCCTCTTCCACTTGACAGAGAGGACGGTTCAGAGAATGGTGAGGCGGTACGGGTTGAAGGCGGGGATCACGAAGAGGGTGACACCCCATACACTACGGCACAGTTATGCGACACATCTGCTGGAGGGGGGTGCCGATCTCCGTGGGATCCAGGAGCTGCTCGGTCACTCGAGCCTTTCGACGACGCAGAGGTATACGCATGTGTCTCTGAAACAGTTGATGGAGGTTTATGACAAGGCACATCCAAAAGCTTAGGGGGGCCGAGATCCGCAGTACTACTGTTCTCGCGGTGCTCCGTGACGGCAAGCTCGCCTTTGCGGCGGATGGGCAGGTCAGCTTTGGCAATACGATCCTGAAGTCAAAGGCGACAAAGATCCGTTCCATTCTCGGAGGCAAAATTCTCGCCGGCTTTGCCGGCTCGACGGCGGACGCCCTGACCCTCTTTGAAAAGTTTGAGACCAAGCTCGAGCAGTTCAACGGGAATCTGTTGCGATCCGCGGTGGAGCTCGCCAAGGACTGGAGGACCGATCGCATCCTCCGGCGCCTCGAGGCGCTGCTTCTTGTGGGTGATACCTCCCGGATCCTGACGATCTCCGGTAACGGCGATGTCCTGGAGCCGGATGATGGGATCGCCTCGATCGGTTCCGGCGGGGCCTATGCCTTGGCCGCCGCCCGCGCCCTTGTCCGAAATACCAAACTCTCGGCACGCGAGGTTGCGGAACAGTCCTTGAAGATCACCTCCGAGATCTGCGTCTTTACGAATAACCAGATTAGTATCCAAGAGGTCTAGATGGGAGAGGAAAAGCAATTTACCCCCCGGGAGATTGTCTCGGAGCTCGACAAATATATCATCGGCCAGCATGAGGCGAAGAGGGCGGTCGCGATCGCCGTGCGGAACCGGTGGCGTCGCCAGCAGGTGCCGGAGGAGCTCCGGGATGAGATCGCGCCCAAAAATATCATCATGATCGGTCCAACCGGTATCGGCAAGACAGAGATCGCGCGGCGGCTCGCGCGGCTTGCGGCGGCCCCGTTCATCAAGGTGGAGGCCTCCAAGTTCACCGAGGTCGGTTATGTCGGAAAAGACGTCGAGTCGATGATCCGCGAGCTGACGGAGCTCTCCGTGAAGATGATCCGGGAGGAGAGGCAGGAGAAGATCAAGGTTCGTGCCCAGGAGGTTGCGGAGGAGCGTCTCCTCGAGATGCTCCTCGGTCAGGCCTCCCGGCGAACCGACCCTGAAGAGAAGAAGGGAAACGACGAGGCGCGGGTGGAGCTCCGCAAACTCTTTCGGGAGGGGAAGCTCGACGACCGGACGGTTGACCTCGAGATCTCCGCCCAGCCGCTCCAGATGGTCGAGATCATTTCGCCGGTGGGAATGGGGATGGGGATGGAGGAGGTCGGGGCGAATCTGAAGGAGATGTTTTCAAACCTGATCCCGAAGCAGAAGAAGAAGCGGAAGGTCAAGATAGGCGAGGCGTTCCGGCTCCTCGTTCAGGAGGAGGTCGGGAGGATGATCGATATGGAAGAAGTGGTCCGCCAGGCGATCACGCGCACGGAGCAGAACGGGATCGTCTTTCTGGACGAGATCGACAAGATCGCCGGCCGCGAGGGGGGGCATGGCCCTGACGTCTCGCGGGAGGGGGTCCAGCGCGATATCCTGCCGATCGTCGAAGGGTCGACCGTCTCGACCCGGTACGGGATGGTCCGGACCGATCACATCCTTTTTATAGCGGCCGGGGCGTTTCATGTCTCGAAGCCGTCCGACCTGATCCCGGAGCTGCAGGGGCGGTTTCCGATAAGGGTCGAGCTGAAGCCGCTCACGAAAGAGGATTTTTTAAGGATCCTGAAGGAGCCGCAGAACTCGCTGATCCGGCAGTATGTCGCGTTGATGAAGACGGAGGGGGTCCCACTGGAATTTACGGAGGATGCGGCGGAGGAAATCGCCCGCTATGCGGCGCTTGTGAACGAACGGATGGAAAATATCGGGGCGCGCCGTCTCCACACGATCCTGGAAAAGGTCCTGGACGAGGTCCTCTTTTCCGCCTCCGAGATCGGGAAGAAAAAGGTTGTGATCGACGGCAAGTATGTGCGGGACCGGCTCGAGGGGGTCGTCAAGGATGTCGACCTCTCCCGGTATATCCTTTGATGAAAGAGCTGATAGAAAAGGCCTCCGTCCTGATGGAGGCGCTTCCGTACATCCGGAAATTCTCCGGGAAGACCTTTGTGATCAAATACGGCGGCGCGGCGATGGTCGACGAGCGACTGAAGGGGGAGTTTGCGCGCGACATCGTGATGATGGACACTATCGGGATGAATCCGGTCGTCGTGCATGGCGGCGGTCCGCAGATCGGGGAGGTGTTGAAAAAGATGGGGATCGAGTCCCGGTTCGTGAACGGGATGCGGGTGACCGATGAGAAGACGATGGATGTGGTGGAGATGGTATTGGCGGGGGACATCAACAAGGAGATCGTCTCACTCATCAATCGGCATGGAGGGAAAGCGGTCGGCCTTTCCGGCAAGGATGGGGGGTTGATCAAGGCGAAGAAGTTGCCGAAGGAGAAGGTGACGTTCGACCAGAAGACGCCGGAGGTGATCGACCTGGGACGGGTCGGGAATGTGCGCGAGGTCGATCCCTCAATCCTGACCACCCTGGACCAGGCACGGTTCATCCCGGTCATTGCGCCGGTCGGGGTCGATGAGAGCGGTCTCGCCCTGAATATCAACGCCGATCTGGTGGCGGGGGCGATCGCCTCCGCGTTGAAGGCGGAGAAGCTGGTCCTTCTGACCGACGTAGAGGGGATCAAGGACAAGAACGGCAATCTTATTTCGACCCTCACCGCGACGGAGGCGAAGAGGCTGATGGAGGAGGGGACGATCTCGGGCGGAATGATCCCGAAGGTGAAGTGCGCGCTGAAGGCGATCGATGCGGGGGTCAAGACTGCCCATATCATCGACGGCCGCGTCGATCATGCGGTGCTGCTGGAGATATTTACCGATAAAGGTGTCGGGACCGTGATTTCCTAAAGAATCGTATCCCTCCGAAACTCCTCTTGGGTCTCCGGGTAATCGATCGTATAATGGAGCCCGCGGCTCTCCTTGCGCCAGAGGGCGCACTGGATGATCAGATCGGCGACCGTCGCGATATTCCGGAGCTCGAGCAGATCCGGTGTTACCTTGAAATTCCAGTAGTACTGGTTGATCTCGTCCCTCAGAAGATCGATCCGTTGCCGCGCCCGGGAGAGACGCTTGCTGGAACGGACGATCCCGACAAAATTCCACATCGTCCGCCGGATCTCGTCCCAGTTCTGTGTGATCACAACCTGCTCATCCGAGTCGACCGCAGTCCCCGGGTTCCAGTCTGGAATAGCTGACAGCTGAGTGCTGACAGCTGATTGCTTGACTTCCCCGATCGATGCCTTGGCCGCCCGATGCGCCATCACCGCCGCCTCGAGGAGCGAGTTGGAGGCGAGGCGGTTCGCGCCATGGAGCCCTGTGCAGGCGACCTCCCCGGCGGCATAGAGGCCCCCGATGTTTGTGTGGCCCTCAAGGTCCGTCACGACGCCGCCGCAAAAGTAATGGGCGGCCGGGACGACCGGGATCGGCTGACGGGTGATGTCGATTCCATACTGATTGCAGGTTTTCAAGATCGCTGGAAACCGTTCCCGAAGGAACGATTCGCTCTTGTGTGTGATATCGAGCAAGACAAATTCGGCGCCGCTCCTCTTCATCTCCGTATCGATCGCACGGGCGACAACATCCCGCGGGGCGAGTTCTTTCATCGGGTGATATCTTTCCATAAACGGCTCTCCATTCGGCAGTTTCAGGCTCCCTCCCTCTCCGCGAACCGCCTCGGAGATCAGGAAAGACTTGGCCTGCGGATGGAAGAGACAGGTCGGGTGGAACTGGACGAATTCAAGATTGGCGAGCCGGGCCCCCGCGCGGTGGGCCATCGCCATCCCGTCGCCGGTCGCGATGTCCGGATTCGAGGTGTAGAGATAGACCTTTCCCGCGCCTCCGGTGGCGAGCAGGGTCACGCGGGAGACAATCGTCTTGATCTCTCCGGTCAGACGATCGAGGGCATAAACGCCGGCACACCTGTTGGGCGCCCCGGTTTCTCCTTTTATCTTTTGGGTCGTGATCAGGTCGATCGAGAAATGGTGTTCCAGGATCGTGAGATTCGGGTGTGACTTGACCGCTTCAAGCAGGGCCCTCTCGATCTCAGCCCCGGTCCGATCCCTGGCGTGCAGGACCCGCCTCCGGCTATGCCCCCCCTCCTGTCCGAGGTCAAACTCCCCCCCTTTCTGGAGAAACTTAACGCCGAGCCCCGTCAGTTTCCGGATCCTCTCCGGCCCCTCGGATAGAATCGTTTTCACCACCTCCGGGCGGCAGAGCCCGTAGCCGGACCTCAGGGTATCCTCGATATGTGAGTCGATAGAATCAAGGGAGGAGGTGACGGCGGCGATCCCCCCCTGGGCATAGTTGGTCGTCGCCTCTGCCGTCTCTTTTTTGGTGATGAGTGTGACAGAGCCATGGTTGGCCACTTCGAGGGCGTACAAAAGTCCGGCGATGCCGGAGCCGATGACAAGAAAATCGGTTTGAATCATGGGACGCAATCTACGGAGAAAATGCGCTTTGCGCAATGGGTCCTTTATGGTACCGCGGGACCATGCCCTGGATGGAGAGAAGGAGGTCCCGGCGCAAACCGCTTACCCGGGACCAACTCTTGGGGATCGCCAATTATCTGACCTACGGCCGGATTGCGGTGATCCCGATCGTCCTGCTCTTGATGAAGATGATGCAGAACCCGCTCCATCTGAAAAGAAACATCCTTTTGGGCTGGATCACGATGTCCCTGACGACGCTTGCCGGCATCTCGGATGTGATTGACGGCTATTATGCCCGGAAATACGGCGTGACCAGCTCCTTCGGAAAGTTCCTGGATCCTCTGGCGGACAAACTCCTCACGATGTCGGTCCTGATCATGATGATACCACTCCATCGCGTTGCCCCGTGGATTGTGATCCTGCTGATCGCGCGGGATGTCACGATTACGGCGCTCCGATCGATGGCGGCGGGGGAGGGGATCGAGATCGCCGCATCGGATTGGGGGAAGAGAAAAACATTGATGCAGATGATTGCGATCGGTTTTCTGCTTGTGCATTATCCGATTTTTGGTTTATTGAATCCGCACCGGATCGGGATGGCCCTGCTCGGGATGACCCTTGCGATCTCCCTCGGTTCCGGTCTGCATTACGTCTGGGCCTTTTTTGGTGAGGTTTTGGTCAGGCAAAAGCAAAAATAAGGAGGTGTTATGGCTGTAGCACGGGTCACAGAGATCATCGCGTCCTCGAAGGAGAGCTGGGAGGACGCCGCCCGTCAGGCGATCGCCCGCGCCTCAAAGACACTTCGCGGGATCACCGGCATCGAGATCCTCCGGCAGAACGCCAAGGTCGAAAACGGGCGGATTGCCGAGTATCGGGTCGATTGCCGGATTACCTTTGTTTTAGAGAAATAAGCAATTCCCGGAATTGCGTGAAGTTCAGCGCCTGAAATCCGTCCGAGAGCGCCTTCCCCGGCTCCTTGTGGATTTCGATGATCAGCCCATGCGCCCCGACCGCGATCGCGGCGCGGGAGAGCGGGGCGACGAGGCTTGTCCGGCCGGTCCCGTGCGACGGGCCCACGATGATGGGGAGGTGGGAGACCTCCTTGATATAGGCGACCGCATTCAGATCGAGTGTGTTGCGGGTCGCCGTCTCAAAAGTCCGGATCCCCCGTTCACAAAGGACCACCTGCGAATTACCGCCTGCCAGGATATATTCGGCCGCCAGCAGAAACTCCTCGATCGTCGCCGCCATCCCCCGTTTCAGAAGGACCGGTTTCCTTGTATGCCCAAGGCGGCGGAGCATCTCAAAATTTTGCATATTCCTCGCGCCGACCTGGATCATGTCGGCATGATCGACAACCGCATCGAAATGCTCGAGATGAAGAAGCTCCGTGACGACTGCTAGATGGTACTTGTCGGCCGCTTTCCGCAGGATCTTCAATCCTTCAATCCCGTGCCCCTGAAAGGAGTAGGGGCTTGTCCTCGGCTTGAAGGCCCCGCCGCGCATCGCGCAGACGCCCTGTTTTGAAAGAAACTCGGCGATCTCGAAGACCTGTTCCTCGCTCTCAACACTGCACGGCCCTGCGATGACCGTGGCCTTGCCACCCGTGGCGTTGCCACTCGTGGCGTTGTTTCCTCCAAATGAGGTCCCATTGGAAAGTCTCACGATCGTGTCTGCCGGATGCCACTCGCGGGAGACGAGCTTGTAAGGCTTGGTGACATGAATGACCGACTGGACCGCGTCATTCAGTTGCAGCTCGGCCTCGTCGATGTATCCCGAATTTCCGCGGATTCCGATCGCAGTCCGTGTCGCCCCCGGCAGGAAATCCGGCTGATAACCGGTGCGCCGGATATTTTCCATCAATTCGTCGACTTGCCTCTGAGAGGCCTCTTTTTTAAGGACAATGAGCATCGGGTGCGCTATACAGGAGGAGAGGGGCAGATGGCAAGAGTCAGTATTATCGGTGGTGGGGCTTACGGGAGTGCGCTTGCAAGCCATCTCTCGCGAAATGGCGCGGAGGTGGTCCTCTGGGTTCAGGAGGAATCGGTCGCCGATGAAATCAATCACAGACATCAGAACGTCACCTTTCTCCCCGACATCCCCCTTGCAGAGGGTCTCAAGGCGACGGCTCGCCTGACGGAAGCGGTGACGGGTCGCGAGATCCTTGTCTCCGTCGTCCCGAGCCAGTTTATCCGTCCTGTCTTGAGTGAGATCGCCTCCCTTCTCACCCCCCCGGGGCGAGCCCCAACGGGGCAGGCCCCAACGGGGCAGGCCCCCTCCCAGTTGATCGTGAGCGCCTCGAAGGGGATCGAGGCGGAGTCGGGAAAGCTCCTCTCACAGGTGTTTGAAGAGACAGTCCCGAAAGGTTTCCATCCGGGGCTTGCCTATCTTTCAGGCCCCAGTTTTGCCAAAGAACTTGCACTGGGTCATCCGTCGGCCGTCGCCCTCGGATGCCGTCAGGAGTCGGCCGCGGTCCGGATCCAGCAGGCGTTTCAGAGCGACTCTTTCTTCCTCGATTGGACCCCCGATGTCACCGGTGTGGTTCTGGGCGGCGCCGTCAAGAATGTGATCGCGATCGCCTGCGGGATTGCGGACGGGCTTGGATATGGCCATTCAACGCGCGCAATGTTTATGACACGCGGTCTTCATGAGATGGTCGCGCTAGGCGAGGGGCTGGGGGCCGAGCCGCAGACTTTTCATGGCCTCTCCGGTGTTGGGGATTTGATCGTCACCTGCATGGGAGAACTCTCGCGCAATAAACGCGTCGGAATTGAAATCGCCTCCGGAAAATCACTTCAAAAGATTCAGTCAGAGATGAAGAGCGTTGCGGAAGGGGTCGAGACCTCGCGTGCCATCTATAAGCTTGCCCGTTCCCGCGGGATCAAGCTCCCGATATGTGAGGCGGTCTTCAAGATCCTGCATGAGGGGGCATCGGTTAAAAGCATTCTGGGCTAGTTTCTAGAGGTCCCCTTCGTGAGACGGATCATCCTCTGTCGGATGATAGGTGCGGCAGTCGGCAGGGCAGGATGTCTCGTAGCAGGGGGTCATGGGACAGGGTCGGGTCGGATCAGGGCATGGAGGGCAGATCATCTCTTCCGGAGAACAGCGACCATCTCCACAGACCGGTCGGTAGCGTCCATCCCGGTCATCCCCTCTGTCACGTCGTGCCGACTCCTCACTCCCAAGGCAGAGATTCACAATCTTGACATGACTGGTCATGCATCCTTCCTGGGGAGGTCCCGGGTTTATGGCAACCGGCATCAGGGTTTCTCCCTCCATCAGCCATCCGGTTGTGAGTCTGCAAGAAAGTCCAAAATGGGCACAGAGAGGGACTTGCCCCGGGGCACAGTCAGGCGACTGAGGCGATCCGTAGCAGACCTGATTTCGACAGGGGAGATCTATCATACGAAAAACCGGATGCAGGAATGAGAAAAAGTCATGACGGCCGGTACCCGGATCCTCACAGCGCCCCGGAGGGCCCGATGGTCCTGCAGGTCCGATCGGTCCTGCAGGTCCCGCTGGTCCTTGTGCCCCTTGTGGGCCCTGTGGCCCTAGGTCACCCCGATCCCCCTTGTCCCCCTTATCACCCTTTGGTCCTGCTGGACCGGTACTTCCCGCGGGACCCCGGAGCCCTTGAGGACCCCTCAGACCTCGCGGTCCTACAGGTCCGGTAGTCCCCTGTGCCATCAGATCTGCCGAAAAAAGGGCAACGACAAGAATAACCAGACTTGCTCTCAGGATGCTCACGGTATCTCCTTGGAACTAGGAAGACGCAATTTTGGCACCAAGGATTAACGCTGCCCGTGTACAAATTATATAGTAAATTCAAATTGTTATAAATGAAAGAGGCAGGACGCCTCTTCTCAGAATGATAATTTTATCAATTTGAGAATCTCAAAATGATAAATGAAGGTTCACGGACGACGGAGGTGAAATGCCTTTGGTCTGATAAAAGGAAAGAAGCCGAGATCGGAAAGAGTCCAACCGAATCCTGAGTGTTTCCTTCCCGACCAGGGGAGGTTAGGGGAGACCCGGTCGCAGCAGTTCCAGTAGCCGGTGCCGACATCAATTTGCCCCAGAATTTTTCGGGCACGCCCTTCGTCCTCTGAAAAAACGGAGGCGGTCAGTCCATAGTCGGTATCGTTCATCCAGCGGATCGCCTCGTCATCATCGACGACCTTCTGGATCCCGATCACCGGCCCGAACGTCTCCTCCTTCATGAGACTCATCGAGTGGTTCGCATCGGCAAAGACAGTCGGCTCAAAAAAGGCCCCCCTTTTTCCGATCCGTTTGCCGCCCGCGAGGAGGGTTCCGCCTTTTGACAAGGCATCATTCACCTGCGAGGAGAGGAAATCGAGGTGGACCGGACGGGCGAGCGGCCCCTGGGTCGTCAAGGGATCGAGCGGATCTCCGACCCGGAGCTTTTTGACCCTCTTCAGAAATTCCTTGAGGAAGGTGTCATAAACCCCCTTGTGAAGGTAGATCCTCTCAACCGCGCAGCAGCTCTGTCCGTTGTTATAGAAGGCCCCCTCCACCGCCGCAGCTGCCACCGAGCCGATATCCTCACTATCCTCCGCAATATAGAGCGGGTCCTTCCCCCCCAGCTCCATCCCGATCGGGACCATTTTCGGCCCGACCACCTCTGCAATCCGTCTCCCGGTCCGATAGGATCCGGTAAAAAAGAACCCGTCGAGCGGCAGTTCTAGCAGAAGTTCCCCGATATCCCCCGCGCCGATGACCGGCTGAAACACCTCCTGCGGGACCCCTGCCTCCCAAAGGAGTTTTGAGATCTCGAGACCTGTGAGCGTCGCGAACTCGGATGGTTTGTACAGGACCGCATTTCCGGCAATCAGGGCAGGGGGGAGGATATTCATCCCGACGAGATACGGATAGTTCCAAGGGGAGATGTGGGCCACAACGCCGAGCGGATCAAAACTGAGGAGCTCCTTCATCCCGGACTCCTCATGAACAGTGCGCGTCCTCAAAATTGAGGCGGCCTGCTCGACAAAAAAACGGACCCGGCCGCCGGCCCCGGCGAGCTCATTCTGTGACTCGCGGATCGGCTTCCCCATCTCGAGGGTGAGTGTCCTGGCAAGCGTCTCCCTGTTTTTTTCGAGGAGTTCTCCAAATTTCAGAAAAGGGTGTACCCTCCTCTCAATCGAGAGCCTTCTCCATGAGGCAAGACCTCCCCTCAAGAGATCCAGTTTTTCTTGCAAACTCCCGGAGGAGTCGGTCTCGACCTCCCGGATCAGCTCCTCTGTAGCTGGGTTGAAGATTTTCACAGGGCGGCCCGGTAGATTTTCTCAAAATCCTCCGTCGTGACCGGTTTTGGATTGCATTGATGGCAGACGTCCTGAAAGGCCAGTTGAGAAAGTTTTGGAATATCCTGCTCCGTAACCTTCTGGGACGAGAGACGAAGCGGCAGATGGATCTCCTCGTTCAGGAGAGTCAAGTAACGGATCAGAGACCCCGGATTTTCAAGACCCAGGGTTCCGGCGATGGTAGTCATCCTCTCTTGGCAGACGTCGGCATTGAAGGTGATTCCATGGCGGAGCATGATTGCGTTGCAGAGACCGTGATGGAGGTCGAAGAGGGTCGAGAGGGGATGGGCGGTCGAATGAACGACCCCAAGGCCCTTCTGAAACGCGACCGCCCCCATCATCGCCGCCATCATCATCCGGCTCCGGGACTCGAGGTCCGGTTTGTTCACCGCCTTCACGAGCGCCTGTCCCACCAGTTTGATCCCTTCCAAAGCAATTCCGTCACAAAGCGGATGAAACCCCTTTGCGAGATACGATTCGATCAGGTGGGTGAAGGCGTCCATGCCGGTCGCCGCGGTCACAAACGGCGGGAGCTCCATGGTGAGCCCCGGATCGGCAAAGACGATCCGGGCCATCAGCCGCGGCGAGAAGAGGATCTTTTTCTCGTGCGTCGAATCGTCCGAGATCACGGTGCTCCGCCCCACCTCGCTCCCGGTGCCGGAGGTGGTCGGGACGGTGACAAAGTACGGGATCTCGTTTATGACGAGCCTTTCGCCCCCCCTGGAATCCTCGTAATCAAAGAGGTCGCCGGGGTGATTTACCTTCAGGGCGATCGCGCGCGCGACGTCCAAAGAGGCCCCGCCGCCGATCCCGACCACCGCATCAC
>CAYWRF010000034.1:0-13999 GCA_964460495.1 uncultured Pseudomonadota bacterium
AGATCCGGGCGACCGTCAGCCTCTCGATCCCTCCGCATCTCTCGAGAAATTTCTGCCTCTCCGAATCATCGTGTCGGTCCTTTTCAATCCCGTGAAGGATGCCGGTCGCCGAGACGTACATCTCAAAACAGCCGCGGCTCCCGCAATCACAGGGATGGCCTTCCCCCTCGATCACCATATGACCGATCTCGCCGCCAAACCCGCTGTCGCCCGAAAGGATGTTCCCTTGCCAGAAGATCGCCCCGCCGACGCCGGTCCCGAGCGTCAGCAGGATAAAGTTTTTCCGCCCCTTCCCGGTCCCCTTCCAGGCCTCGCCGCGCGCGTACATGTGGCAGTCGTTATCGAGACGGACCTCCCATGGAAATCGTTTTTTGAAATAGGAGACCACCTCGATCCCCTTCCAGTCAGGGATATGCGGGGCGCGATGGACGATCCCCTTGGAAAGATCGACAATGCCGGGAAAGCCAAGCGCCAATCCGCTGATTTTTTTCGAATCGAGGGATTGGGCCACCCGCCGAACCGCCTCTTCAATCCGCAAAAGGACCTTTTCCGGTTTCTGCCGCGCCTCGGCCGGGATTTTTTCAAGGGCGACGACCTTCCCCTCGGAAGAAACGGCGCCGACCCTCAGGTTTGTCCCCCCCAGATCGACCGCCAAGGCGTATTGCATGGGGCGCTTCTACTGCCGACCCAGGTGGGCGTCAAATCATTTACAAGTTCCGACCGATAAGGTACCTCTCAATCGATGCCACAGTTCCCGATTCCGCACGGCACGAAGATCGGCCAAAATGTGACCCTTTCTTCAACCGACTCGAGACACCTCGCACGGGTCTTGAGGATCGGGGAGGGGGAGGTCGTCCGGCTCTTTGATCAAGATCACCGCTATGAGGGGAGGGTCGTCTCGGCGAACCCGAAGGGGGTGATCCTCAAGGTCACCACCCTTTTGATCACTCAGCAATTGCAGGGAGAGGTGACCCTTTGCCCCTCGATACTGAAGGGGGACAAGATGGACCTCCTGGTCCAGAAGGCGGTTGAACTCGGCGTCAAAAAACTGGTCCCCGTTTCTTCGAGCCGGACGATCGTCGCCGTGCCGGACAAGAAAAAGATCGTCCGCTGGCAGAAAATAGCCGATGAGGCGCTGAAACAGTGCGGCCGGATCGACCGGATGACCGTCTGCCCTGCGATGCCCTTTAAGGAGCTGATTCATCAGCCACAACCGGATGCCGTTCGGATCCTCTTCGCCGAGTCCGGTGAAAAAATCAGGTCCGGCTCCTCAAGGTATCTCCTGGCCCTGGGACCTGAAGGGGGCTGGACCGGAGAGGAGATCGAGGAGGCAAGGAGGGAACGTTTTCAGATCGCCTCGCTTGGCCCCCTGACGCTTCGCGCGGAGACGGCGTCGATCGTGGCGGTCACTCGGATTCAACATGAACTGGGAAACCTCTAAAAAACCCCTTGTAATCGCTCACCGTGGTTTTACAAAACACCACATTGAAAACACATTGGAGGCGGTCGAGGCGGCGCTGCGGCTCGGAGTCGACGGAATCGAGGTCGATCTCCGCCTTTCCGCTGACAAGGAACTGATCGTCTTCCACGATCGGAGTCTTGCCCGGCTCGCCGGGGACCGGTTCGCCGGGGAGTCCGGCGATGTCGAGGAAATGACCCTCTCCGGTTTGAGAAAGGTCCTGCTTCGGGGCTCTCCGATCCCGACCCTGGAGGAGCTTCTGGACCTCGTGAAGGATCGGGCGCTCCTGAACCTGGAGATCAAGTCGATCCGCCTCGCCTCACCCGTTGTGGAACGCCAGCTCCTGAAGACACTGAAGGGTTTCCGGGTCTTTGAAAATATCCTTGTCTCCTCGTTTCATCCCCTTCCGCTCTGGCGTCTTAAAAAACTCTCGCCGGACCTGAAACGGGGCTACCTCGTCTCTCAAAGGTATTTTCGGACCCGTCCCCGCCGCCTCTTCCTGAAGAAAATCTCCCCCTTTTCACTGAATCCCTCCCTGGAAATGGTGACGCCGGGGCTTGTGGAGAAGGCACACCGGGAAGGCCAGCGTGTTTTTGTTTGGACTGTCAATCGGGGGGATGCTATGACTGAAATGATCCGGGTCGGTGTCGATGGAATTTTTACCGATTCTCCGGATCTTCTCTTGAAACGGATTCATGATGGAAGTTAGCGAAACGGTCCTGGAAACGGAGGGAGAGCCTGAGCTCTCCCATCACCTCTACCGGATCGCCACCCTGCAGGAGCGATTTGCAAGCTTCATCACCGATCTGATCATCAACCTCTATCTGATCGGCGGATGGGGGCTTTTCCTCTCCCATCTCCTGAAGGAGGAGCCGTTCCGGTTCAAGGGCCCCATGAGGATCCTGTTTCTCTCCTCCTCCCTTGGGCTCTTTTTCCTCTACTTCATCTTTTTTGAGGGGATCCTCACCGCCACACCCGGCAAACTGCTGGGCGGCCTCTCCGTCAACAAAAGGGGGGGAGGGACCCCGTCCCTGCTGGCGGTTTTTATAAGAAATCTCTTCAGGCTGATCGATACTCCCCTTTTCTTTTTCACGGGACTCGGCCTGATGGAGATCAGCCGGAAATGCAGACGCCTCGGTGATTACGTGGCGGGGACAGTCGTGCTGAAAAAGGTCTCTTTTAGTGACAGCCCTGTGGCACGGGACGAAAATGAGTTTGGCGGCACCTTGTCCCGGACATTCGCCTTCACCGTTGATCTCATCCCCGTTCTCTTCTTCACATACGGCCTGATGCTCCTGATCCCGGTGGAACAAAAACTCCCCTCTTTGATCCTGACCTATTTGATACCCTTGATCCTCCTCCTCACTCTCTCACTTGCAGAGAGTTTTTTCCAGACAACGGCGGGAAAACTCCTCTTCGGTCTCCGCGTTATTGAAGAGGACGGAAACCGCCCATCCCTCCCCTCCTCCCTGGCAAGGAATCTTTTCCGGATCCTTGATCTGAACCCGTTCGGCTATCTGGTCCTCCTCCTTTCCGCGAAAAAACAGAGGCCGGGTGACATTGTCGCCGGAACGCTCGTCATTCATGCCCGAAGACGCCTTCGAAACTGGCTGGCGCTTCCCTTTATGATCCTCCTCTCCGGCGGGATTTTTGTCTTGGGCTGGATCCATCCGGGGAGTTTTCTGAAAAAAGACTACCTGCTGAATGTTGGCCCTTTCGAGATCGATCCGATCCCGATCCCGCTCAAGCGCTTCACATACCGGGGCCTTTATCTTGAAGATTTGCAACTGGGAGGAAAGTACGCGCCGGGCGATCTGGTGATCCTGAAGCTCCGTGTCGCCGGTTTCCTTGTTCAAAGCGACCGGGTCTGGATCCAGGCGGATCTCAAGTTACACGACCCGCGGGGGAACCTGATCCTGGATCGGGCCAATATGGTTAATGAGAGCCTCCCTGCAAAAGGGAAAAGGTTCGCCGATCTCTCGGCACGCTTCGCCCTGAACCCGCAGGCGTTGCCCGGAAACTACCGTCTTGAGGTGACCCTTCGGGACCGGTTTGCCCGAACCTCCGTGAGCGGGCTCGGTTATTTTGAGGTCCGGTGACCCCCTGGCCATTTTCTTTGTAAAAAAACTTGGTCGCAACTTCCTTTAACACGATTGCATTCTCCAGATTCCCATGTTAGGCCACGGCGCGATGTCAGGACACTCCAAGTGGGCGACGATCAAGAGGAAAAAAGGGGCGGAGGACGCCAAGCGCGGGAAGATGTTCACGAAGTTTATTCGTGAGATCGCGGTCGCGGCCAAGGGAGGCGGGGGCGATCCCAATGCCAACCCAAGGCTTCGAACCGTCATCGAGAAGGCGCGTGCCGTCAACATGCCCCAGGACAATATCATCCGTGCCATCAAACGAGGGACCGGCGAACTCGAAGGGGTTCATTACGAGGAACATACCTATGAGGGGTACGGGCCCGGCGGGGCGGCGGTGATCCTCGATGTACTGACCGACAACCGGAACCGGACCCTCTCGGAGGTCCGAAATCTCTTCTCCAAGAACGGCGGCAATCTCGGCGAGACCGGTTGTGTCTCGTGGGTCTTCAAGAAAAAAGGGGTCCTGCACTTTGACAAATCGCTCGGTGAAGACCAGCTGATGGAGGCGGCCCTCGATGCGGGTGCCGAGGATATCCGGAACGAGGAAGATACCTGGGATATCCTGACCTCTCCGGAGACATTTGAAACGGTGAAGAAAAATCTCGCAGAAAAAAAGTTGAGCCCCGCCAGCTCCGAGCTGACACTCGACGCCCAGAACACGGTGAAGCTCATCGGCGCCGATGCCGAAAGGATGCTCCGGCTGATGGAGGCCCTCGAGGATCATGACGACATCCAGAACGTCTACTCCAACTTTGATATCCAGAAGGAAGAGATGGAGAGGATCATGCAGGACAAGGGGTCAAGTCCAGAAAAATGAATTTTGCCCTTTAGCTCCCTGCATGCAATTGCCGATTCACTTTTATCCACATTTCGGGATCAGCTCGCGGGGCACGTTGAATCGCTTTTGAAACAGTGGTCTCATGAACATCCGGAAAGCGCTTTAAAATCTGCTTGTATGTCCAACCCAACTTCCTGGAATAAAGCGCCAGGCTGATTGCCCTGAAAAGCTTCTGCTGTCTGCCCCTTGGTTGTGCAACCTGTTGCCATTTACATTCAAAAGTCTGACAGATGGCCGTACGCACATGTCGTTCAGTAATTTTGATGGGAATGTAAGGTTCGTAATGAATGTTTTTATTCTTAAGATCAGAAACGAAATTCCATTCAACAAGCTCCTGAAACATTTTGGTGCTGAATGTTGATGGCCATTTCTTGGATTCTAACCGTTTTTCCAGATTGGTTGGAACCTTCTCATTCATGAACTCACGCAACTTTTTTCTGGCTTCTCTCTCAGTCTTTCCAAAATAACCCATCAACCGATGTGTTGTCAGCCATTTTAGGTTGTTCAAATTTTTTACATACCCCTGATGTCCACTCCATTTGTGTTGTTCTGGTTCAGCCACCAGTCCTGCTTTGACCGGATTCCTGTGAATGTAACGCAGCAGTTCAACCAAATAAGCGTCTTCATCAACCAGAATAGCCTTGTAACGGCCCCTAAACAAAGCCCCATCCCGGTCATTAAGTCGATTGAACCACTGTGTATAAAGTCCATCAATATGGCGCATGACACGAGATAAATTGCCGTGAGGGGTTTGAAGCAGTAAGTGATAATGATTTGGCATCAAACTGAACGCATGAATCTCAACCTGCCACCTCTCCGCGCAATCCTTAAGAAGAGATAAAAACTTTTTGTAATGTTCATCTGAACAGAACACTTCCCGACGACTCTGACCACGATTCATCACATGATAAACAGCGTTCTGATATTGAATGCGAAGCGGTCTCGGCATGTACCCGTCGTACCACATGCACACGTTTTTTGTAAAATTCATTTTTCTGGACTTGACCCCTATTGAAAGGTAAAACCAACACATGCTCATCTTGGGGATTGACCCCGGTTCCAACATCACAGGTTACGGCCTTGTTGAAAAGAACGGTTCGGTCCTCCGTCACATAGAGAACGGCTGCATCCGGGTCCGAAAGAAGGAGTTTTCCCAGAGGCTCCAGGAGATCCACGAGGGGATTCGGGCGATCATCGAGCGATTTCGGCCGAATGAGGTTGCCGTGGAGAGTGTCTTCTTTGCGAAGAATCCGAACAGCGCATTGAAACTGGGCGAGAGCCGAGGGGTGGCGCTCCTGGCAGCTGCCCAGCGGCGACTGCCGGTCGTCGAATACAGTACACGCGAAGTGAAGCAGGCGGTGACCGGTTATGGGCAGGCAACCAAGGATCAAGTCCAGAAGATGGTAAAACAGATCCTGCACCTTCCGGAAGTGGCGGCCGAGGATGCCTCTGATGCCTTGGCAGTTGCAATCTGCCACTTGCAGTCGTACAAGATTAAAGGGATGATCAAATTAGCAAAATGATAGCGCTCTTAACTGGAACACTCGCCCAAAAAATTCCGAACGAGGTCGTCCTGGAGACGGGAGGGGTCGGTTACCGCGTCTTCATCTCGCTCCTCACCTTCGCCCGCCTGCCGGAACAGGGGGCGCCTGTCACCCTTCTGATTCACACAGCGGTGCGTGAGGACGATATCTCTCTCTATGGCTTCCTCGACCAGGGGGAAAAGCGGGTTTTTCTAAAGCTGCTCGGCGTCTCCGGCATAGGACCCAAGCTCGCGATGACAATCCTCTCCGGGATCCCCCCCGATCACCTGGTGGAGGCGATCCGGTCGGAGGAGGTCGTTCGGCTGACCGCGATCCCCGGGATCGGGAAAAAGACCGCCGAAAGGATGATTGTGGAGCTGAAGGACAAGCTCCTCGAACTCCTCCCGGAGGAGTCTTCGAGAAAACCGCCTGTCTTTCAGGAACTCCTTTCAGTCCTTTTGAATCTCGGCTATAATCGCCCTCAGGCGGAACGGACGGTCGCCCGACTCAACTTGAGAGACGGGGCCTCTCTTGAGTCCCATGTGAAACAGGCATTGAAGATACTCGCGGAGACACGGGCATGAAGAGGGAGATTGCGCCTCAACTCCTCGAAGAAGAGCAGCAGTTCGATGCCGCCCTGCGCCCCAAGAGCCTTTTGGAATATATCGGCCAGGAGAAGATCAAGGAGAACCTCTCAATTTTTATCGAGGCGGCCAAAAAAAGGGAAGAGGCGCTCGATCATGCCCTCTTTAGCGGACCACCCGGGCTCGGCAAGACTTCACTCGCGTACGTGATCGCGCATGAGCTGGGGGTCAACATCAAGGCGACCTCCGGCCCCATCATCGAGCGCCCCGGAGACCTGGCCGCCCTGTTGACAAACCTGGAACCGCGCGACCTCCTTTTTATCGACGAGATCCACCGGCTGAATCCGGTGGTCGAAGAGATCCTCTATCCGGCGATGGAGGATTACAAACTGGATATCCTCGTCGGCCAGGGTCCATCCGCCAAGACGATCAAGCTCGACCTTCCCCGTTTCACGCTGGTCGGGGCGACGACGAGGTCCGGTCTCCTGGGTTCCCCCCTCCGGGATCGCTTCGGGATCACCTGCCGTCTCGACTTCTACCCGCCGGAGGAGCTCTCCCGGATCTGTGAGCGATCGGCCGGGATCCTCGGGATCGAGATCGAGAAGAAAGGGGCGCTGGAGATTGCAAGACGTTCCCGCGGGACACCGCGGATCACGAACCGGCTTTTAAGACGAATCCGGGACTTTGCCGAGGTCCGTGGGACCGGACAGGTGACGGAAGAGATCGCCGGGCAGGCGCTCCATCTGTTTGAGGTGGACGAAAAGGGGTTTGACTCGATGGACCGGAGGATCCTTTTGACGATCATCGACAAATTCTCGGGCGGGCCGGTCGGTGTCGAGACGCTCTCTTCCGCAATCAGCGAGGAGAAGGAGACGATCGAGGATGTCTACGAGCCGTATCTGATCCAGTGCGGATTCATGAACCGGACCCCCCGCGGCCGGGTGGCAACCCCCCTCGCCTACCAACACCTGGGGAAAAAGAAGTCGGGGAGCCTTGGACTCCTATGAGACGCTGGAAACTCCTGCTCACGCTCGCCCTCCTGGCGACGATCACGTTGATCGGTGACCGCGGTCTGGTCAACCTCTTGAAACTCAAGGGAAGGGCCTCAAGCCTCCGGCATGAGATCTCTGCCTTGAGCGATGAAAACCGCCGCCTTGCGGAGGAGATCGAGCGGCTGAAGGAGCCGGAATACCTGGAAAGGCTGATCCGCGAGGAGAGGGGGTATATAAAGGAGGGGGAGATCCTGCTGGAGATTCCGGGGCAAAACTCCTTGACAGAGTAAACCGGTCATAATAGGCGGTTTCTCCAGCAACATAAGGAGGAGAAGTATGTCAGACAACGACAAGGGACGCGGTCGCGTCAAGTGGTTCAACGATTCCAAGGGGTATGGATTCATCGAACAGGAAAACGGCCAGGATGTCTTTGTCCATTACTCCGCCATTTCGGGTGAGGGGTACAAGACCCTCCGCGAGGGGCAGGAGGTTATCTTTGACGTGATCCAGGGAGCCCGCGGTCCTCAGGCAACGAACGTCCAGAAACCAGCAGCCTAAGACTCTTCCTTAATCCCATACTCCCTGATCTTCTGATAGAGGGTTGATTTCGAGATCCCGAGGGCGTCGGCGGAGCGCTTCTTGTTCCAGCTGTGTTCTTTCAGGGCGCGCTCGATCGCCGATCTCTCCACATCCCCGAGGGCGAGTGAGGATCCCTCTTGAGACCCCTTTGCGGTGGAGGGAAGGCTCAGGTCTTTCTCCCCGACCTCGGATCGATTGGACATCAAGAAGGCCCGCATCACGCTGTTTTTGAGTTCCCGGATATTCCCCTTCCACGGCTGCCCCTGCAATTTTCGGATCGCCCCAGGTGAAAAACTCTTTGCCTCTTTCGTCTGAAATCCCCGGAGAAAAAAATCGACAAGGAGCGGGATATCCTCCCGCCTCTCACGGAGCGGCGGGATCCTGACCGGAACCGTCTCGAGACGGAAGTAGAGATCCTCCCGAAACCGCCCCTCCCGGACCTCCTGTCTCAGATCACGGTGGGTCGCCGCAAGGAGGCGCGCCTCGGAGCGCAACTCCTCACGCCCGCCGACCCTTCTGAAGGAGCCATCCTCCAATACCCGGAGGAACTTTGGCTGGAGCGATAACGGAAGCTCGCCGATTTCATCCAGAAAAAGGGTCCCGCCGCGGGCCTGCTCGAACGCCCCGGCATGACGCTCCGCCGCCCCGGTAAACGCCCCCCTCTCATGGCCGAAGAGCTCGCTCTCGATCAATTGCGGCGAGATCGCGCCGCAGTTCAAGACAACCCACGGGCCTTTCGCCCGTGGAGAAAGTTCATGAAGGGCCCGTGCGACGAGCTCCTTTCCGGAACCGGTCTCACCAAGGATCAGGACCGGTGTCTCAAGGGCAGCGAGCTTCTCAATCAATCGGAAAACCTCACAGATCCGATCCGACTTCCCGACCATCCCGCAAAAGGTCTCCGGCAGCTGGGATTTCTTGTCGATCACCGTCTCCCGGTCGGCCCAGGCCTCTCCCATCAGGAAACGGATCGACCAGGGGCCGATCAGGATCATGTCTTTCTCCTTCAATTTGGCCTCGGTCACCTTCTTCCCGTTCACAAAGGTCCCGTTGCGGCTCTTGTCGATCAGATGAAACCCGTCCGTCCTTGGTTCAATCACACAATGAAATCGTGAGACCGAGTCATGCGGGAGGGTCAGGTCATTATCGGGATGGCGCCCGATCCGGACCGCCTCCGTAAGAGTCGTCCGGATCACATCGGACCCGTCACGCGTGAAAATCAACTCCGGCATAGGCGATTTTCTTATGCCGCGCATCGACAAGGGTCAAGAGAAAGCCTCAGATCGGGACCTTGAATGTGCCGATCCGGATCGAGGGTTTGGTCAGGCGTCCGGTGATCGCAAAAGGGTATTTACCCTGTTCCTTCTGTGACTCGATCAGGCTTAGAAATGGGAGCTTCTCTTCATGACCCGGCGGGACCTCAAAGCTCCCCTTCAGACTCAACCGGTAATTCTTGGCCTGACGCTGCGCAAAAATTTTTCCATTCGCCTCGAGCACCAGATCCCCTCCGACCAGTCGGAACGATCGCACCTCCCAGTTGCCGCGATTCACATCGATCTCCAGACGGGAGTCGCTAACGGGGCTGGCCCCGCCGGGGCGAGCCCCCTTCTCCGCGAGTGTGACGGCAGGGATCGGAAAACCGGCCGCGCTTGCCCCCTCATCCAGCTTGAGTCCCCGGATATCCAAAAGGACCTTCCCCGCGCTCCGGAACGGGTCCTGCGGATAGAGCAGAAGATCCATGGAGCCATCGATCGCCCCGGAAAACGGAAGGGTCTTCGGGAGAAAAAGGGCGCCGAGGGAGAGATCCATCTCCTCGATCTCCAAGTCCATTTCGGTCGACTCGGAGGAAAAGGCAAGGGTCCCATTGACCCTCCCCCGTCCCGACCTGAGTCCAACCTTGAACCGTCGGGTTCCCCAGAGGAGCGGGAGGAGACTCACCTTGATACGGGCCCGGTCGAGGGTCGCCCCCTTTTCCTCACCCCTCCTCTTGATGGCGACACCCTTCAGTGTGACGCCGGTAAAGAGCGCCGGGGAGAGTTTCTCAACAGAGACGCTGAACCGGCCCCCCATCCCCTTTTCAATCTCCCCCTCGATCCTTCCTTTAAGGCTCTCAAACGGAAAGAGGAAAAAGGAAAAAAGGACGAGGCAAAACAGGGCAAAGAGCGGATAGACAACAAATCGGAGCGACATCGACATCCTTTCAGGCCTCCCTTTTCACGGCAAACGTCGCAATCTCGCAGGAGACATCGAGGAGATCCCGGTTGCCGTACTTCGGCTTGATCTGGATCCTCCGGAGACGCATCAGATTGTTCGGATCTCCAACGAGGCCGGCCCCTTCGACCTCAGAGAGAAAATCGGTCAGCTGTTTCAGCGTTGTCCCCTGCATCCGGACCTCGACCGCATTGATCTCAAAGAAATCGGTCTCCTGGGGCGGTTTCTCCTTCAACTGACCAAAGGTCATCCCGACCTTCCGCCCGATCCCCTCCACACGGCTTGTGAGCGACCCCCCGCGACCCATCTTCGCCTCAAGCGCCTCGATCTCCTTCGTGACCCTCCTGTACTCGCCGATCTTCGCCGCTACCTCGCGGGTCCCCTCCTGCATCTGCACGAGCGTCTTTTGCATCGAACCGATCTTTCCCGAGACGAGTGAAAACGGGAGAAACAGCAGAAGCAGCAGGGCGACGCCGATCCCGACCAGGGCAAAGATCTTTTCCCGCTCCGCCAGGCCATCAAAGGCATGGTAGAGGTTCGCAACTGAAAGGTGATGAAGCGGCGAGTCGCGGAGTTTAAGCGCCATCGGCGGCCTCCTCCCTCTTCAGCTCAAGCGTGATGTCAAACTTGACCTCCTCCTTGAGCCCCTTCCGCACATTGTCCGTGGAGACATTCTGAAAGCGGGGGGAGAGGGTCAGGGCGGACTTGATCTTGTCGACCCCCTCAAAGGAGTTCGTCCGGCCGTTCAGACGGATCGTGCCGCCTGTCACCGTAAAATCGTCGAGATCGACCGGCACCTCCTCCCGGGGCGGGAAGGCGGTTGAGACCTCCTTCAGGATTTCGAGAACGGAAAGGGAGAGCTCCTCCTCCAACCTCTTCTTCTTGTCACTCATCTCATTGATCCGGCCGGTCAGTATCGAGGAGACGTTTTTGGCCCCGGTCAGGCTTTTCTTCGGGACCTCCGGCAAGACCTCGGAGGCGATGTTCGCAAGCTGCCCCTCCTGCGCGCGGATCTTCCCCTTAAGACTCGCGTAGCTCACAAAAAAGGTCGCCAGGACAAAGAGGCTGATCAGGCCGACCTGGATCCCGACGGAACGGACCAGGCCGATCAGGTCCTTCAGCTCCCCACGATAGGCGAACTCCCCGCGGCGGAACTGGAGGTCCTTTGTGCGGGCGCCGAGAAAACCCCGATAGGCGATCGCAAGTGCATTCGCGGCGATCGGCCGGCACCACTGTGAATCCGGCAGCCGGTTCATCGGGATGTCGAGACAGTCCAAAAAGGAAATGTTTTTCCGAAGCCCCTTTGAAAAATACTGGTCGATACCGGGGAGGCGTGAGGTCCCGCCGGTTAAGAGGATCGCCTGGACGACATCCCCCGAGACATCCTGATAGGCGAGCAGGGTCTGTTTCAACTGGATCGTCAGATCCCCCAAAGGCCCCTTCAGCGCCTCCGAGACCTGGCGGGTCATCGGGTCTGCCGATTGGGCCCCCTCCCCCACCTGACCCATCTCCCGCTTGATCTTCTCCGCCTCCGTCTCCGGAACCTTCAACACCTCGGCAACAACCTTGGTAAGATCCCGCCCGCCGATCATGATCGTCCGGGCCGACTTGAGCTCCTTCCCCGAAAAGAGGCAGATGTTCGTCTTTTCATGGCCGAGATCGACGATCGCATACGCCCCCTCCGGCAGGACAACCCCCATCTCACGGAGGCTCGCGATCTCAACCGGCTCGGAGCCGACAAAACGGGGATCGAGCTCCGCCTCAGCGAAGAGGTTCAGGAACCGGATCAGCGACCCCTTTTGCGCATAGGAGACAAGGATCTTCGAATGGGCCTTGTCTGATTCGAGGATCCGGTAATCGATCACCGATTCCTCGAGCGGGAACGGGAGGTAATCCTCCATCTCAAACTCGATCGTCGAATCGACCTTTTTAAAATTGGAAAACGGGAGCTCGATCAGCCGGAAGGCGGTCAGCTGGCCCGGCAAAGCGGTGTAAACCGAATCCCGATCGAGGTTGTATTCCTCAAAGAGCCGCGCGAGCGAGCTGATCTCAACCTTCTCGGTCGCCCCCTCCCCTGCCCCCGCGGCATGAGTCGGGATCGGATGCTCGTAAAACCGGATCAGATCGATCGTCTTGAAGGTCCGCTCCAACTCACAGACCTTGATCGAGTAACTCCCGACATCCACCCCAAGGATCCGTTGTTTCATGGGACTGATATTACCTTTAATCGACTCTATAATAAAGAGTTTTCCAGAGGTTAGGTGTCCCCCCGCCGGTATCGAGGACCTGATGGATCCTCACCTCCACCTCCCCGACATGCCCGACCCCCTCGACCCGGTAAAAACGGGTTGTGGTGCTGATCCTCCCCGCCAATCCTGTCCCCCCTGAAGATCCCGCCCCTGCAGTTACACCGCCCCTCCTCTGCGGCGTGGATCGCCCGACATCACCCCCGATGACCGATGCTATCGCCGAGGCAATCTGCTCCGGCTGCGGATTCGGCTGGGAACAGGCGTTCCGGATCAACTCCAGCAGCGTCTCCATCCGCCCCTGATCCTCCGGATCGAGCCGCGCCGCACCGGGCGTTGACTGGCTGTAGGAGATGAGAAAGGCCCGCGCCGTTCCCTCATCCGCCGTGCAGAGGTTGATCCGCTGATCCCCAAAGACCGTGATGTGCGGATAGAGGAGGCGATAGATCTCGTCACCGATCCCCGGGATCAGGAGGAGTTCCGAAGGTGAGGTGAACTTTCCATTCTTCGGTTTATAGGGGAGTTCACCATATTCGGAATCCTCATACCCACCGGAGAGGCCCGGCGCCTCATTGATCCGGTCATCGGTGTCGGCCCAGTCGGCAATTCGACCGACGATCCTCTGGACCTCATCCCGCTTCCCCTCAAAGATTTTTTCAAAATCAGGCTGACCGAGCAGGGAGACAAACAGACCCTTCTGGTTCTCATAAACGGTGGAGGTTGCGGAGGCGCCGGATTCTTCCCCGATCCTCGGGATAAAAAAGGCGTTGAGACTGATCTTCCCCTCCTCCGTATCGCAACTCCCCTCGAACTCCCCCCCGAGTTTTAGCAGATCCTCACCCACCACCTCCCCTTTCTCCTCCTTCTCTTCCGTCCCTTCAGCCCCCTCCTCTTCCCCCTCGTCGGATGGCGACTCGCCTTCAGAGACGATGCCTCCCGAGGCAATCCCCTCAACCAAACCTGACGAGAGCGGGAACATCTTGCAAAACGGTCCGGTCGGGACATCGGTTCCGGCCCCGGCGCTGGCGAGCTGGCTCAAGACCCCGGCAAAATTCTGACGGAGCTCCGCCTCCGACTTCAACTCCAGACGGATCAGGTTCACCGCCGAACGGGCGAGATAGAACGCCCTCGTCCGGTCCCTCTGTGTCGCGGCAACGGCGTACGCGACATGGGCATTGTAGGCGAACTCGACCGCCACCGCCGAGAGGATCAGCAGAGAAGCAAGCACCATAATCAACGCAACTCCCGACTCGTTTTTGATAAGAGCCCATTTCATAACCGGCGATCTGCTTCGTTGGCCGCCTCGCATCTCATCCGGTTCTGAAATAGGCTGAAAAACAAATCTTGAAATGACTGGAAGTTTTTTCATCACCTAAAAATCATTGGGCCCCGGCGCCATCTCCAGAAAAATAGTTGTCAGGAACCG
>CAYWRF010000035.1:0-7295 GCA_964460495.1 uncultured Pseudomonadota bacterium
CCCGAAAAGTTCGGGATCGAGACCGGGCCCCCGATCAGGGCCGGGGACTCCGGATCGGAGATGTCGAGGAGATGGATCGAGGCGGCGTCAAAGCCGAGATCGTTGTTTGAATTGACAAGAAGGGCGCGCCCTGATGCCGGATCGACCGCGATCGAGACCGGCTCCGCGACAGAGTTGCCCAAAGGCTCAAAGACGGTGCCGGTGCATCCCAGAAGAAAGACGAAAAAAACAAGAAAAGGCAAACGAAGACTCATTTCAAGGCCGCATGGGCCGCAGCCATCCGGGCTATCGGAACCCTGTAGGGTGAACAACTCACATAATGAAGTCCCGCCGAATGGAAGAATTCGACCGATGCGGGATCCCCTCCATGCTCGCCACAGACCCCGACCTTCAGCTTCGGATTCGCCTCAACGCCCTTCTCCACCGCCATCCGGATCAAGGTCCCGACCCCCTCGCGATCCAGCGAGACGAACGGATCGCACGACAGGATCTTCTGGTCGACGTAATACGGAAGGAACGAGGCGGCATCATCCCGTGAAAAGCCGAATGTCGTTTGGGTCAGATCGTTCGTGCCAAAGGAAAAGAACTCCGCCTCCTTCGCGATCTCACCCGCCGTCACCGCCGCCCGAGGAAGCTCGATCATCGTCCCGACCAGATAAGAGACGGCAACCCCTTTTTCCTGGGTCACCTGACGGCAGGTCTCGTGGACCTCTTCCTTCATCCGCGCCAACTCACGGACATGGCCGACCAGCGGGATCATGATCTCAGGGAAAATCTTCAGCTTCTCTTCCCGGACCAGCTCGCAGGCCGCCTCCATGATCGCCCGGACCTGCATCCGGTAGATCTCGGGATAGGTGACACCGAGGCGACAGCCGCGATGCCCAAGCATCGGGTTCATCTCATGGAGCGTCTGCGCCTTGGCCCTGACGCGAGCAACCGGGATCCCAATTCTTCTTGAAAGCTCCTCCAGCCCCTTCTCGTCGTGGGGGATAAACTCGTGGAGCGGCGGGTCGAGCAGGCGGATCGTGACCGGGAGATCCCGCATCTCACGGAAGATCCCCTTGAAATCCGACCTCTGCATCGGGAGGAGTTTTGACAACGCCCGTTCCCTCTCGGCGGTATCGGAGGCGAGGATCATCTCGCGGACCACGTCGATCCTTTCGGGATCGAAAAACATATGCTCCGTGCGGCACAGGCCGATCCCCTCGGCCCCAAACTGGCGCGCGACCCGCGCATCCTCCGGGGAATCGGCGTTGGTCCGAACCTTAAGCCTCCGATACTGATCGGCCCACCGGATCACGGTCGAGAAGTCGCCGGAGAGATCCGGCTGGACGGTCGGGACCTCTCCCAAAATGACCTCCCCGGTCCCTCCATCCAGTGTAATCCAGTCACCCTGGAAAATCGTCTTCCCGCCGACACGAAACTGATCCTCCAACACCTCGATCTCACCACAACCAACAACGCAACACTTTCCCATCCCGCGCGCGACAACGGCGGCGTGAGAGGTCATCCCCCCCCTTGCGGTCAGGATCCCCTGGGCGACATGCATCCCGTGGATATCCTCCGGCGAGGTCTCGAGACGGACAAGAACCACCTTCTCGCCCCGCTCGGCCCACGCCTCCGCCTCATCGGCGGTGAAGACCGCGCGACCAACCGCCGCCCCGGGCGAGGCGGGAAGCCCCTTGGCGAGGAGCTCTTTCTTGGCGTTCGGATCGAGGGTCGGATGGAGGAGCTGGTCCAGCTGGGCCGGATTGACCCTCAGGACCGCGGTCTTTTCATCAATAATCCCCTCTCGCACCATTTCGACAGCAATCCGGACCGCCGCCTGGGCGGTCCTTTTTCCAGACCGGGTCTGGAGCATCCAGACCCGGTTCTGCTGGATCGTGAACTCAATATCCTGCATGTCGCGGTAATGGCGCTCCAGCCTCCCCTGGACCTCCAGAAGCGTCTTGTAGGCGGCCGGCATCTTTTTCTCCAGGGAATCGACAGACCCGTTGATCGACTGCGGGGTCCGGATCCCGGCGACGACATCCTCCCCCTGGGCATTGATCAGATATTCCCCAAAAAACTTCTTTTCGCCGGTCGAGGGGTCCCGCGTGAAGGCGACGCCGGTCGCGCAGTCGTCCCCCATGTTCCCGAAGACCATCGCCTGCACGTTCACGGCGGTCCCCCAATGATGGGGTATCCCGTGGATCTTCCGATATTCAATCGCGCGCCGGTTATTCCAGGATTTGAAGACGGCGGCGATCGCCCCCCAGAGCTGTTGCCACGGATCGGTGGGGAAATCGGCCCCGGACTCCCGCCGGACCAGTTTGAGGAACGACCCGGTCAGATCCTGCAGATCCTGCTGGTTCAGGGCGGTATCGAGACGAACCCCGTGTCGCTCCTTCTTCTCATCGATCAGCTTCTCGAACAACGATCCATCGACGCCGAGCACCACCTGCGAATACATCTGGACGAAACGCCTGTAGCTGTCGAACGCGAACCGGGGGTTCTGGGTCTTCCGGGCGAGCCCCTGGACCGTCTCGGTGTTGAGGCCCAAGTTCAGGACGGTATCCATCATCCCCGGCATGCTGACGCGGGCCCCGGACCGGACCGAGACGAGGAGAGGATTCTCCGAAGAGCCGAATTTTGCGCCCATCACCTCTTCGATCTTTGAAACACCGCTTCGAATATCCGCCTCCAGACCGTCCGGGAATTTTTGATCATTCTTCTGATATTCGATGCAGGTCTCGGTCGTGATCGTAAAACCGGCCGGGACGTTGATCCCCAGGAGGACCATCTCGGCCAAACCTGCCCCCTTGCCGCCCAAGAGCTCCTTCTGCTGACCGGTCCCCTCCGCCTTCCCCGATCCAAAGAAATAAACCTTCTTATCGGGGGGCGGCGATGCCGACTTCCCCCCCGAACCCCCCACGGGGTCGCTCGCGCGGAGTAAATCCGACGCTCGCTCCTTGAAATTGTCGGCTTTGGGCATGGAGGGGTCCCTTATATAAGGAAGCGGGGGAATTCAATCGGAAAGTCCTGGCCCCTTAAAGGACCAGTTTCCCTTTTTCCAGTATGACCTGGTCTGGTCTTCCTGAAGAGGCGGGGTAAATGACCTTGACCGTTACATTGCGAAGCACAAAATCGGTGTGGGCCTTGGAAGAATTTTTCCCATCCCCGTACGCCAGGTTGTTTCCAAAGGCGATGTGGATGGTTCCAAGGAGTTTCTCGTCAAACAGGAGCCTTCCGGAAAGGGCCTCTCGAATGGAATCAAGGGTGCCCATCCCAAACTCCCCAATGGTCCTTGCCTGATCATCTGTGGCAAGTATTTTTTCCAACTCGGCCATATAACTCCATCGGTCGGATTCCTCCAGATCATCCCACCCAAATTTTTCCAATCTTCCATCTTTGACTTCCAGCCGAATCAACTGAGGGGCATGTCCCAATGCACCAATACAGGCATCGGCAACAATGACCCCATTGGCCTTTGTCTCCAGGGCGGCAAAGTAGACCTCACCCCCGGGGATATTACCAAACAGACCTGGTTGCGGAACGATATCATAACTCACGGGCCGTCCTTCATAGCCAATCAAGATATCGGTCCCAGCCTGAGTGGTGATATGAACAGCAACGCCTCCCCTGAGAGCAGCCTGCAGTCTCTCTGCCCGTTCTATCATCGGCGGGATATCCGGCTGTTCCCCCAACATTCTGAACGTATATCCTGGGGACGAGAAGACCCTCCCTCCATTTTTCGCGGTCATGGCGGCCTGCGCCCGGATCAACGGCCCTCTCAAATTCCTGATCTCCGGGGGGACGTTTGCGTCCAAAAAGTTCATGAAAACGATATGGTCCTCCCGCAGTCTTTCCTTGACCGCCTGTCTTAGCGTTTCACCGCTCTTGTCACTCGCGGGAACGACGATGAGGTCCACCTCTCCCCCCATTCGTCTAACCGCCTCGACAAATATCTCCGCATGGGGTCTCTTCACGGCATCGGCCAAAATAAAGACGCGTCCGTGCTCTTTGCCTCGATAAGTGGCAGAATGCCGAAGAATATGGGTGGCCCGCTCAATCAAATGTTCTCGGCTGTATTTTTTAAAGGCCGGAGAGACTGAATCGACCTCTTCCGTCCTCCCCCAGATCGGGACCGGAGATTGTCGTAGATCTCCCCGGCAGCCGAGTACGAACAGCAAGGGGAGCCAGCGGGATCGGATCGGATGGACGGACGCGGAGACCGGGGTTCGGACCACGAACCGGGAGGCACCAAGCGAAAATCTCGAGGCGGCCGCAACGGCTCCGGAAACAAACCTGTAGGCCAGCGCCGGCCGCGTCACTAATGGGATCATACCCCTCTCCTCGTCAGGCAACGGAGAAGGTTGCTAAAAAACCGGGAAGAAGTTGCTTGCTATTATTTAACCAATGCATTACATTGCAATGCAAAGGGGTGCATCATGGATACCCAATTGACCGTTCGGTTGCCGGCCGATTTAACGAATAAAATCAATGAGAAGGCGCGACGGCTCCGTCTTAAGAAATCCGACATCGTCCGGCAGGCGGTGATTGCTTATTTGGAGGGCCCTGAAGAAACTGAAAAGCCCTATGACCGGGTCAAACACCTGATCGGCTCAATTCGATCGGGGGCCATGAGTCCCTCCCGCGAGGATCTGATCCGAACCATCCGACAACACAACTTTCGTGACTAACCTGATCCTCGATACCGGCGCAGTCGTTTCGCTGATTGACGCCCAGGAACCGACCCACGATGCCTGCACCGGCTTCTTCAAGGATTTTCAAGGAAAGATCTTTTCTACCGAGGCAGTCTTGACCGAATCTCTCTACCTCCTGGGAGGTCTCTTTCAACATCAGAAGAAATGTATCGGGTTCTTTGTCCAAGGGGTCCGGATCTTCCCATTCAGCTCGAAACTACTCAATCAATGCATAGTCCTGATGGAAAAATACCAGGACCTCCCGATGGACTTTGCTGATGCAACGCTTGTTGTGGTAGCTGAAGAGCTCGCGTGTGATCAAATTTTCACCCTTGATCGCCGTGGTTTTGAAACCTACCGATGGGGAAGGAATAAAACCTTCAAAATTTATCCTGAATAACCTCGGGAAGCAGGCCCCCCTAATGAACCAGCTTCCCTTTGTCCAGTATGACCTGGTCGGGTCTTCCCGAAGAGGTGGGATAAATGACCGTGACCGTTGCGTTTCGAAGTACAAAATCGGTGTGGACCTTGGAGGTATTTTTTCCGTCCCCGTATGTCACTTCACAGGTTGCGTCTTATTTTTGGGGAGGATTAGCTGAGCTTGTAGGGGAGAGTTTTTGCGGTAAGCCTCTCTTTGAGCGGTTCGAATTCCGGATCTTTGTGAATGAGCGTTGCCTGCCGGTCAATGGCAGTCGCGGCAATCCAGCTATCGGCGAGAGAAAGAGGAAACGTCGCCTTCAGCTCCCCTGCCAATAGCAAAATTGGGTCGCTCATTTCGACCCTCTCAAGGGGGAGCATCTTCATCTCCAAAAAGGTTCGGAGGGCCTCCCCTTTCCCTTTTTGTCTCCAAACGACATAAAAGAGCTCCATAAAAGTCATGAAAGAGACGTACGTATGACATTTTCCGGTTTCCGTCTCTCTCAGGATCTTCTCGACTTGATCGGCACCCGGTTCGTTATCACGAAGGGCAAAAATGGCCGAGGTGTCCAGGAGGTATCGTTCCATCTATTTTTCTTTCTTGCGATCTTCCTGACGGTCTTTAAGAAGGACCCTGTTCATCCCCTTTGATTGGCCCCGGAAGGCAGCGATCGGATCCTTAGGAACGGGAAGAAGGAAAATCCCCTCAGCACTTTCCATCCATTCCACGCCGGTACCAGCGACAAGATGATATTTCTCTCTCAGTACGGCAGGGATCGAAATCTGGCCTCTTTCTGTGACCGTGGTTTGCATGATATGAATTGCCTATTACATGATATATTATTATTATACATGATATTAATAAAATTTGTCAACGGTAAAAAAATCTCTATTTGGGTCTATTGGGGATGCTAAAACCTGCCCTTGAGATAGTCAGTCAACTGATCAATCGAGATCCGGTCTTGTTTCATCGTATCACGGTCCCGGATTGTGACCTTCTTGTCATTCTCCGATTCAAAATCGTAGGTGATACAAAAGGGGGTCCCCACCTCATCCTGCCGGCGGTACCGGCGGCCGATCGAGCCGGTATCGTCATACTGAACACGCCATTGCTTTCCTATACCATTGGAAATTTTCCTCGCCCCCTCCATCAACGCCTCCTTCCGCGAGAGAGGCAGAACCGCCACCTGGATCGGCGCCATCCAGTACGGGAGGCGCAGGACCACCTCCAGCTCCTTGGCGCTCTCGGTCGTCGTCGTCCGACCCCCCTCCACCTCTTCATAGGCGTTCAAGAGGCAAATGAGAACCGTGCGTGTGAGGCCAAAGGTCGGCTCCACAACGTGCGGGAAAAACTTCTCGTTTGTTACGAGATCAATATAGCGCAGATCTTTGCCGGATTTCTCGGCGTGGTTCTTGAGGTCAAAATCGGTCCGGTAGGCGAGGCCAAAGAGTTCCTTCCACCCCATCGGGGTCTCGTATTCGATGTCGACGGTTCGTTTGGAGTAGTGGGAAAGCTCATCCTTCGTATGCTCCCGAACACGGAGTCTTTGCTGGTTGAGCCCGAGTTCACGCGTCCAGGCCTGCATTTCGGCGAGCCAGTACTCAAACCACTTCTCCCATTCGGAAGGGTTGACGAAATACTCAAATTCCTGGAGGTCGAACTCGAGCGTCCGAAACGTAAAATTGCCGGGCGTAATCTCATTTCGAAAAACCTTCCCGGAGGCGGCGATCCCGAACGGGAGTTTTAGCCGCATCGCCTGGGCAATCGTCGCAAAGCTCACAAACATCCCCTGCGCAAGCTCCCCGCGAAGGTAGACGGTTGCCTGTCCCTCCTCGAGAACACCCAACGAGGTCTTAAAAAGGAGGTTGAAGATCCGGGAGGGGGTAAAGTCGCGACCTCCGCAATGAGGACAGGCGATCTTCAGATCCTTGAGAAACCGGTCCAGTTCCGCGAGCGATTTCCCCTCCACCGGCGTCTCCGGGCTTTTCTGCTGAATCAGATGATCGGCACGAAACCGTTTTCTGCACTGTTTGCAATCGACTTGCGCATCGTTAAAGTTCGCGACATGGCCGGAGGCGACCCAAACGTTCGGGTTCATCAGGATCGCCGGATCGATCCCGACCATGTCGGGTCGAAGCGAGACAAACCGGCGCCACCAGGCCTGTTCGATGTTCCTCTTCAGCTCCGCCCCG
>CAYWRF010000035.1:7305-13910 GCA_964460495.1 uncultured Pseudomonadota bacterium
CGAGCGGTCCATAGTCCCACGAGTTCGCCAGGCCGCCGTAGATCTCCGAGCCGGGAAAAATAAACCCGCGCCGTTTGCAGAGGGAGACGAGTTTTTCGAGATTCACTGCCACAGAACGGCTTTATAAAGGAGGGGTCTCTTTGGCAAGCCAAAGATATGTTGTTGCTTTTTGACCTTTCCTACCTATAATTTTTTTGTGCCCTTCAGATCTCTCCTTTGGATCACCCTTTTTTCCCTCGGTTGCCAGGAAGCGTCTCTCGACAACGAGGTATTGAACAAGCGAGAGGCAACCCCCGTGACGGTCCTGAAGGTTTCCACCCGCGAGCTCCCGATCACCGTTCAGGGGAAGGGGAAGACGGAGCCATCCGATCGTTTCAAGGCGAAGGCGCCGGAAGGGGGCGGGCGGGTCAAAGAAGTCCTTGTCGAGACCGGACAGCGGGTCGACCCGGGTGATCCTCTCGCCCTCTTCGAAGAAGAGATGCTCCGGGCCAAACTGGATGTCGCACGAGCCCAGATTGCCGAGGCGGAGGCGGGGCTTGAGGAGATTCGGGTAACAGGGCGGACACCCGAGAGAAAACCGGAGGGAGAGGAGGAACCACTGACCCCGCTTGAGAAGACCGGCGAGGAGCAAGAAGAGGGGGAAGAAACCGCCCAGGCCCGAAATGCACGGTATGAGGCGACACGCGAGCGGGCCAAAAAGGAGATCGAGCTATTCGAGAAACAGCTGGATCGGCTGAAGGTCCTTTCGCCGATCGCCGGTGTCGTGACGGAAAAAAATGCGACGGCCGGATCGGAATTGAAGGAGGGGGATCCGCTGATGGAGGTGGTCCGGATCGACCCGATCTGGTTCACGTTTGAGGTCCCGTTGCAGGCGGCCGGCGGTTTCCGGACCGGCGATTCTGTCCCGGTCCGCTTTTCCGAACTCTCAAAGGGGGAGGTCACCGGCGAGGTGCTGATGGTCGGCCTCGAGGCGGGTAAAGAGGGGGGGGTGAAGATCAAGGTCAAGATCCCGAACGAGGATTACAGGATCAAGGGAGGGATCGGTGGCGAGGTGGCAACCGATACGGTGCTGAAGAAACCGGTCGTCACTGTTCCCAATGCGGCGCTTATCAGGACCGAGCGTTCCGTCTACCTCTTCAAGGTGATTGGAGACCGGGCCCGGAAGGTCCCAATTAAAATAGAGGGGGAGGCTGGAGGCGATCCGATTATTATCAAAGGGGTTGACGTCGGGGATCAGATCGTGATCTCCGACCTGAAGGAGCTCAAGGATGGGACCCTTGTCGAGATTGCTGCCAATCCTCCTCAGTAACCTCTTTGCCATCTTCACCTTTTTCCATCCACTCGACGCCTGGGAAAAGATCTCCAAAGGTGGGGAGTATGCGAAGGCCCCCTCCGGGCGGACACACCTCTTTCGGATCGATCCCGCGATCTATCGGTTGGACCTCCTTCTCTCCTCTGACCTCGGAGATCAGCCGCTGACCGCAAGGGAGTTTCGCGACAAAGGGAAGGCGCTCCTCGTGATCAACGGCGGATTCTTTGACGAAAAGTTTCGCTCGTTGGGTCTCCTGATTCAAAAAAGAATGATGCGAAACCCCTTGAGGAACGCCGAATGGGGGGTCTTTCGGTTGATCGACGGAATCCCCTCAATCATCCATCGACGCGACTGGAAGGGGGAGCCGGTGGAGATGGCAATCCAGGTCGGCCCGCGTCTCGTGATTGACGGGAGGATCCCCTCCTTCAAACCGGAGCAGGAGCCGCACCGCCGCTCGGCCTTGGGTGTCACCCCGGAGGGTCAGGTGATCCTGGCGATCTCGGAGGCCCCGGTTCCGATCGGTGACTGGGCCAGTCTCCTGAAACAAGAGACCTCTTCAGCCATCAACCTCGATGGAGGCGGTTCTTCGCAGATTTCCGTCAAGATAAGGGATTTTTCTCTGGAGATTCCCGGGACGACTCCGATTCCAAATGCCGTGGCGGTCTTTTCCCAAACCAGCCGTTGAATTTGGCCCTGTTGTTTGGCCCTGGACAGGGAAGGCATTTGTAAGGTAGGGGTCTATTACGCGTCGTATTCAATAGAGACCGAAAGGAGGGGCTGTGTTTTATTACTTTCTGACGGTCACGTTATCCGTTCTCTTCCTGCCTGCCCTGAATCGCCCGGTATCGGCAGGCCCGTTTGTCCAGCAGGCAGAGATTACCGCCTCCGACGGGGCCGCGAGCGACCTCTTCGGGTTTTCGGTAGCCTTGGAAGGCTCAACCCTTGCGGTCTGTGCGCGGGACGCCGACGTCAATGGGGTCTCCAATCAGGGGGCGGCTTATATCTTCACGCGGGGCAGCAACAACACCTGGACACAAACCCAAAAAATAACCGCCTCAGATGGAGCCGCCGACGACATGTTTGGTTATACGGTTGACCTTGAGGGGGACACACTCGTGATTGGTGTCGATGATGACGATATCGGAACCAACCCTAACCAGGGCTCCATCTACGTCTATACCAAGAGCGGATCGGAGTGGCGACTCCAGCAAAAAATGACCGCCTCGGACGGGGCGGCCGATGACCATTTCGCATTCCCGATCTCAGTCGATGGCGAGACGATCGTGGCGGGATCATATGAGGCGACAGTCAGCGGTCGAGGCTTCCAGGGGGCTGCCTATGTCTTTGTCCGTTCCGGATCGACCTGGACAGAACAGGCCAAACTCACAAGTTCCGATGGCGCCAGCATGGATTTTTTTGGCCTCGGCGCAGCGATTCAAGGGGATACGGTCGCAATCGGTGCGGCAACGGCTGACGTCGGGGGTGAGACGGATCAGGGGGCCGCCTACATCTTCAAGAGAACGGGAACGACCTGGTCCCAGCAGGCCAAGTTGGTCGGATCTGACAGCGATCGGGAGGACAATCTGGGTCGTGCCCTGAATTTGAGCGGTAACACATTGGTGGTCGGTGCCAGAAACGCCACGGTCAGCGGAAGGTCACAGCAGGGGGCCGCTTATGTCTTTGTTGAAAGTGGCGGCAACTGGTCGCAGCAGGCAAAACTGACCGCCTCAGACGGTCAGACAGGTGACACATTCGGCGACTACGTCTCCATTGATGGAGACCGAATCGTTGTCTTTGCATCCAAGGCGGGGACAGGGGCGAGTGGGAATGGGTCGTTGTATATCTTTGAGCGGAGCGGGAGCTCCTGGACCGAGGTCGCCAAGGTGACAAATATCGACGGCTCTGGTGGGATCACCACCGGCCGCAGGGCGGTCGAGGTCACCGGGGACGAGATCGCCCTGGGGGTCTGGTATGCCGATATATCAGGCAGGGCCGATCAGGGGGCGGTCCATATTTATCTCCCGCCCCAGGTTCTTTTGAGCGCAACAAGCGTCAGCGCCACAGAGGGGGGCACTACCAGCACCTACACCGCCTCCTTGCGGGCCCCTCCCGGTTCGAATGTCACCGTGAACCTGACAGCCGACTCTCAAGTGACAACCAGCCCCTCCTCGCTCACCTTCACCCCATCCAATTGGAACGTGGCGCAGACTGTCACCGTGGCGGCGGTCGATGACAGCGCGGTTGAGGGGGCCCATTCGGGAAGGATCACCCATTCCTCATCGAGCAGCGACAGCAACTACCAGGGGCTGACCATTGATTCAGTCACCGTCTCTCTTTCTGATAATGACACGGAAGCTGCCTCGGGAGGGAGATCGACTGATGGAGGAAGTGGCTCAGGCAGCAGCGGCTCGGGTGATAGTGGCGGAGGGGGTACGGAGACCCCCGGATCCGAGGAAACCCCAGCGGCCGGGGCCAGCGATGGGGGCCAGTCAGGAGGATCTGACGAAGCATCAGCCGCCGGCAGTACCGGATCGGGTAACTCCAAAGACTCGGGCGGTGGTTGTCACCTGATCAAACAACGCCTACGAACTCATTGAATCCAGGAACTCCTTGTTCGTCTTGGTGTTCTGCATCTTGTCGGTCAGGAATTCGACCGCATCGACGACATTCAGGGGGGCCAAGACCTTTCTTAATATCCAGACCCGGTTCAGGGCGCCGGCATCGAGGAGGAGTTCCTCCTTCCGGGTCCCCGATTTGTTCACATCCATGCAGGGGAAGATCCGCTTCTCCATCAGCTTCCGGTCCAGATGGATCTCACAGTTCCCGGTCCCCTTGAACTCCTCAAAAATAACCTCGTCCATCCGGCTGCCGGTATCGATCAGGGCGGTTGAGATGATCGTCAAACTCCCCCCCTCTTCTATATTCCGGGCCGCGCCGAAGAAACGCTTCGGCTTGTGAAGGGCGTTGGAATCGACACCACCGGAGAGGATCTTGCCCGAAGGCGGGATCACTGCATTATAGGCCCGCGCCAGGCGGGTGATTGAATCGAGCAGGATCACGACGTCTCTCTTCCCCTCGACCAGACGCTTCGCCTTCTCGATCACCATCTCGGCGACCTGAACGTGCCGGGTCGCCGGCTCGTCAAACGTGGAAGAGACCACCTCCCCCTTGACGGACCGCTGCATATCGGTCACCTCTTCGGGACGCTCGTCAATTAAGAGGACGATCAGGACCACATCCGGGTGGTTGTGCGTAATCGCATTGGCGACATTCTGCAGCATCATCGTCTTGCCAGTTCTCGGCGCGGCGACAATCAGGGCCCTTTGGCCCTTTCCGATCGGCGTCAAGAGGTCCACGATCCGGGTCGTGAAGTTCTTCGGGTCATACTCCATTTTGAGCTTTGAATTGGGGTAGAGCGGAGTCAGGTTGTCAAAGAGGATCTTCTCCCGCGCCGCCTCCGGGCTCTCAAAATTGACATGCTCCACCTTGATCAGGGCAAAATAGCGCTCGGAATCCTTTGGGGGACGGATCTGGCCGGTCACGTTGTCACCGGTCCTTAATGCAAACTTCCGTATCTGCGATGGGGAGACGTAGATATCGTCAGGCCCCGGGAGGTAGTTGTAATCCGGCGCCCGGAGGAAACCGAAACCGTCCGGCAGGATCTCCAGGACACCCTCCCCGTAGATCATCCCGTTTTTGTCGGCCTGGGCATTCAGGAGCGAGAAGATCAGCTCCTGTCTTCGGAGGCCGGCCGCCCCTTCTATATGGTAATCGTGGGCGAGCTCGATCAGGTCACTGATCTTCTTCTGCTTCAGGTCTTTGAGATTCATCACATCACCGATTGTGGCCCTGCGGGCCGGCGCCTCGCGAACAGGCAGCTCCTGAGGCGGAGGGGTCTGTGGCGCTTCTTGAAGGATCGATTCTTCGTCGGCGTGGGTCTTCCTTAGTCGGGTCATAATAGCGGCGGATTTTCAGGAGATTGTTGGAACCTCTTTTTAGGCTGGCGGCAGTATCTTCGAAAACCGGTCCCCCTGTCAAGCGGTTTCCTTGACTTTGAAAGAGGGGGCCAGTACTTCTCGCACATGCCAAACTCTCGCTGGAGCGGACGTTTTCAAAAGGGGATCGACCCGCTGGCGCTGGACTTTACCCAGTCGGTCTCGTTCGACAAAAAACTCTACTATTATGACATCCTCGGGGGGATCGCCCATGCGAGGGGGCTCTATCGGGCGAAACTCCTGACGCGAAAGGAGCTTGAAAAAATCCTTGGCGGACTCAGGCAAATCATCGCGGATGTCGATTCGGGGCGGCTGGAGTTCAAGGAAGAGCTGGAGGATCTGCATCGGAACATCGAGGCGGCCCTCCAGAAGAGGATCGGAAAGACCGGCGGCAAGCTCCATACCGGGCGGAGCCGCAACGACCAGGTCGCCCTTGATCTCCGGCTCTATTGCCGTGACCGGCTGATGGAGCTCCACGAGTCGCTCCTGGAGCTGGAAAAAACGGTCCTGAAAAAGGCGCGGGGGGATACCGACACCCTGATCCCGGGCTACACACACCTGCAGAGGGCCCAGCCGATCCTTTTTGCACACCACCTCTTGGCCTACGTCGAGATGTGGGAGCGGGACCGGATCCGCCTGCTGGAGTGCCTCAGGCGGATGAACATCTCCCCCTTGGGGTCGGGGGCGCTCGCCGGGACCTCTTTCGGGATCGACCGGGAGCGGGTCGCCCGCGAGTTGGGGTTTGAAGGAGTCACCCGCAACAGCCTCGATGCGGTCTCCGACCGCGACTTCTGCGTAGAGATCGCCTTTGTCGCCTCTCTCCTGATGATGCACCTCTCACGTCTCTCGGAGGAGCTGATCCTCTGGTCGACCTCCGAATTCAACTTTATCAAGCTCCCGGAGTCGTTCTGCACCGGCTCCTCGATGATGCCGCAGAAGATGAACCCGGACGTCCCGGAGCTTGTCCGCGGCAAGACCGGCCGTGTCTATGGGCATCTCATGGGGTTGCTCACCGTCATGAAATCGCTCCCTCTCGCCTATAACAAGGACCTGCAGGAGGACAAGGAGGCGATCTTCGATCTCTTTGAGACGGTTATCAACTGCGTCGATATCCTGACCCCGCTGATCAAGGGGCTCAAGGTTGAGAAGGATTCGACCCTCCGTGCCGCCTCCGATCCGTTCTTGCTCGCCACAGAGATCGCCGACTGGCTGGTCCGGAGGGGAGAGGACTTCCGGACCGCCCATGAGGTGACGGCGCGCCTGGTCCGCCATGCACTGGAAACGGGCAAGCGGCTGGA
>CAYWRF010000036.1:0-3282 GCA_964460495.1 uncultured Pseudomonadota bacterium
GCCGAAGGCGTTCGAGACGAAGCTCCACGGCAATCCATTCACCCTCTATAACGACACAATTATCGCCTTCGGTGAGGACGGGAAGGAGATCTTCCGAACCACGGTGGAAGAGCCGACCTATTTGCGGCCACAGGAGAGAACGAATGCGGTCTAATACAACACTCTTGCTCGTCTTGCTTGCAGGAATCGGCTGTCAGAAGGCGGTCGATCCTGCAGCCGAGGCCTTTTTTTCCAGGCTGGCGGCAGAGGGGGACCTGATCACCGCCTCCAGGGTCCAAACGATTCCGACAAATCCATCGGATGCCGCCTGGGGATCGGTCCCGGAAATCCGACTCCCGCTTGTCTCGCAAACCTCGGTGATCCCGAGATCCCCGGTTGTTCAGAGAAGCGAGCTCTTGGTCAAGGCGCTCCATAACAGGAGAGAGGTCGGTTTCCTCCTCTCCTGGAAAGACACAACCCGGGATGACCTTGAGTCCGGCGCCACGCGATTCCGGGATGCGGTCGCAATCGGGCTCCCGCTCAACCATGGGGCGGGGCCCCACGGGGCGTCGGTTTCCCTTCCTTATACAGGGATGGGGAATAAGGGTCGCCCGATGAACATCTGGCATTGGAAGGCGAGCTGGCAAAAAGACATTGAGGAGGGGTACCAGGGGGTCGCGGAGGCCTATTCGCAGATGGTCCCCAACACTGCACCGATCGTGCACAGGACCGGCGCCGAGGCGGGGTCTCCCCTCTCCGAATTGAAGAGGAGCGGCCCGGTTGAAAACCTGATCGCGGAGGGGTTCGGCACATTGACGCCGTCGCCGGACAAGGACCTGAAGGGGCGCGGGATCTGGCAGAACGGTGAATGGCAGGTGGTGATACGGAGAAGAATGACCGTCCACAACAGGCTCCTCCCGGTCACCTTTGCGATCTGGGACGGTTCCAACGCGGAGAGGAACGGGATGAAGGGACTTACGCGGTGGCGGTTTGTCCGCTTTGAAGGAGAGACGGCACCAATTTTTCCGATCTGGGAGGACGGGGATGTCAAAAGGGGGCGGGAACTCACAAGGGATGCCGGCTGCGTCTCCTGTCACAATCTGCCCGATTCACCGGCGGTGAACGACGTCGGTCCTGATCTCGCCCATGCCGGGGCGATCCACCGGCCCGAGTATCTGATGGAGTCGGTGAAGGACCCGAATGCGGTGATCGTCCCCGGAAACGGCTACTTTGATCCGCAGACAGGTACGTCAACGATGCCCTCCTTTGAAGGGGCGCTCGAAGAAAAAGATTTTCGGGACATCGCCTCTTACCTGAGGAGCCTCCAATGAACAGGTCTTATCATGAGTTGGCCTCCGCCTTTGCCGAACCGGAGAAGGAGGATCTGCGACGCGAACATCTCCGTCTCTTTTCATTGACCGTTTCAGGAGGGATTTCCCCCTATGAAACGGAATATGGGAGGGAGGAGATCTTTCAAAAGACCCAACGGCTTGCCGATATTGCGGGATTCTATCGCGCCTTTGGCCTCGAGATAAGGGATGGGTCTCGCGTCGATTTCATCTCGGCGGAGCTGGATTTCATGCACTGGCTTCAGGTCAAGGAGGGGTACGCCCGGCAAAAGGGGGAGAAAGAGCACGCCGAGATCTGCCGCGAGGCGGCGCGCAAGTTTCTGAACGACCACCTGGGGCGCTGGGCCTTGTTCTTCGGGCAGAAAATTGTCGAGACGGCCGAACACCCCTTTTTCCGGGAGGCGGGGGAAAAACTTGTCCGCTTTATTGAAGAAGAGTGCCGGAGGCTCGGCGCCGAGCCGGAAAGATTGACTGAGAGACAGCCGGTAATCCCGGAGCAGGAATTCACCTGCGAGGGGGGCACCGGTGTCTGCTTAACTTAATAGGTCTCAATCTCCGATCCTCCGAGGCCCTGACGTAGGGCTGAGGAGGACGACAGGGTCTTCCGTCAAACGGAGGGCCTCCCGATGTGGGAATCAGGATTCCCACTGACTTGGAAAGGAGATGAAAGATGATCTCTGCCGATCAGGCCCTGAGGATCATTCTGAATCATGTCAGACGACTCGGGATCGAAAAGGTCCCGCTCTCCGCCCCTGAGGGGCTCCTGGACTCCCTTCACCGATTTCTTGCAAGACCGGTCCGGGCGCCGATCCCCCTCCCCCCGTTTGACAACGCGGCGATGGATGGCCATGCCGTCCGGAGCCGCGACACAAGGCCGGCCTCAGGGTCACAACCGGTCCGGTCTCGACCGGTGTCGCTCAAGGTGATCGGGACGGTCGCAGCGGGCGAAGACTCCTCCACTCATCTCAGGCCTGGTGAGGCAATCCGGATCATGACGGGGGCCCCGATCCCCCGGGGGGCGGATGCCGTGATCCCGCTTGAAGAGACTGAGACTGTGGACGGTCACTGTCTCCTCCGACGTCCGGTCGCTCGCGGGGAAAATGTCCGATACCGGGGTGAGGATGTCAGCCGGGGAGAGACCGTCCTCCCGGCAGGAGAACGGATCACCCCTCGAACGATCGCGCTGTTCGCCACCCTTGGAATCAATGAGGTGTCTGTCTTCAGGAGACCGACGGTTACCCTCCTCATAACAGGAGATGAACTTGTCTCTCCAGGAACTCCGCTTGGTCCGGGAAAGATCTATAACAGCAACGGCCCGGCCCTTGAAGCAGCGTTGAAAGAGATCGGCATAAAGGCCCAATCTCTTTTGGTAGCTGACGATCCGCGAGAGTTGAAAAAGGCGGTAGAAAACAGTCTGCAGACTGATCTCCTGATCACTGTCGGCGGGGTCTCGACAGGAGATCGAGACTTTCTCCCTGTCCTCTTTGAAGAACTGGGGGTCAAGAAACTCTTTCACAAAGTAGCCATCAAACCGGGAAAACCGCTCTGGTTCGGAACGTTCGGGGGGAAACCGGTCTTCGGTCTTCCCGGAAACCCGGTCTCCGCCTATATGGTCTTTCAGCGATTTGTCCGCCCGGCCCTCCTGAAGATGATGGGGGCCAACCACCTTCTCAGGACCCGACAGATCGCTATCGCCGGGGGAGACCTGAGGGGGACAAGCGGGAGAGAGGACTATCTCCGGGGAATTGTCACCTGTCGGAATGGAAGATTCCAGGCCCGATCCGCAGGCCCTCAGGGGTCGGCGCAACTGATGACGCTCGCCCGGTCCAATGCGGTGGTGATTATCCCGGCGCGGAGGCGAAAGATCGCCGCGAACCAGCCGGTGGAGGTGGAGATCTGGGGGCCAGCCCCGTAGGGGCCAGCCCCGTTGGAGGAATCATGAAAGTCCGGCTGA
>CAYWRF010000036.1:3382-13884 GCA_964460495.1 uncultured Pseudomonadota bacterium
GGGGCCAGCCCCGTAGGGGCCAGCCCCGTTGGAGGAATCATGAAAGTCCGGCTGAAATTCTTTTCGATTCTCAAGAACCGTTTGGGGGGCTCCGAACGGGAACTCTCCCTCGACAGGCCGGTTTCGATCGGCGACCTCTTCTTTCGCCTGATTGGGAACCGAACCGAGGCGGAGAGGATGATCCGTTTTATCCGCTTCGCGGTCAACAACGAGTACGTGCCGCCGGATACGCTCGTTCACAATGGAGACGAGGTGGCGATGATACCGCCGGTCAGTGGAGGGTAAATGATTGTCCTTTCGAAAAAACCGATTGATCTGAACCAGGTCCTTGAATCGGTCAGGACAAGGCGGGCCGGCGCGATTGTCCCGTTTATCGGGACCGTCCGTGACGAGAACGGGATCCGGGGGCTTGACTACGAGAGTCACACCGCCATGGCGCAAAGGGTCCTCGAAGAGACAGCCCGGACCGCGCAGGAACGCTGGCATCTGGAACGAATCTCGATCGTCCACCGGACAGGCGAGGTGCCGGTTGGTGAACCTTCCGTTGTGATCGCCGTCTCCGCCGGTCATCGGAGAGAGGCGTTTGAGGCCTGCCGCTTTGTGATCGAGACGCTGAAGGAAAACGTGCCTATCTGGAAGAAGGAGTTGTTATGATCACCGATCTCTTTGGACGAAAGATCGATTACCTCCGCCTGTCGGTCACCGATCTTTGCAACATCCGCTGTCATTACTGCATGCCGGTTTTCGGAGTCATCAAGAGAGATCGCTCCAACTTCCTGACTTTTGAGGAGATCGTGAGGGTCATCACGATCCTCACGAAGCTCGGGATCAAAAGGGTCCGCCTGACAGGCGGGGAACCGCTCGTCCGAAAGGGGTTGCCCCATCTTGTCGAAGGGCTGTCAAGGATTGAGGGACTCGAGGAGGTTCTGCTCACGACGAACGGAATTCTCCTGAAACCGATGGCCCGGGATCTCCGGAACGCGGGCTTAAAAAAAATCAACATCCATCTCGACACCCTCTCGCCTGAAAGATTCCGTCAGATCACCCGATGGGGGAATCTGGAAAATGTCCTGGAGGGGATCTTTGAGGCGAGGAGGGCCGCGTTTGATCCGATCAAGCTGAACATGGTGGTGCAAAAGGGGATCAACGACGATGAGGTGGAGTCTCTCCTCCGGTTTTCCGCGGAAAACGGCCTGATCCTCCGACTGATCGAACTGATGCCGATCGGTCCGGCCCGCGCGATGATCCCGATCCATTATCTCCCGCTTGAGGAGGTCCGCCGCCGATTGGCGGAAAGATTCACGCTCTCTCCCACAGACAGGACCGTCGGAAGCGGGCCGGCCATCTATCACGAGGTCAAGGAGTTAAAGACCGTTGTCGGCTTCATCAGTCCGGTCTCCCAACCGTTCTGTCAGGGGTGCAACCGGATCCGGCTGGCGGCCGACGGCCGGTTTCAGGACTGTCTCGCCTATGAGGGGCAATTCTCGCTCCGCGAATCGCTGCGGGATCCTTCCCGATCCGATGATCAGATTGCCGACCTCCTCCTGAAAATGATCCGTGGAAAAAGGGAGTGGCACGACAGTTTCACCGGACAGCGGGGCACCCCCTGTATGGCCGGGATCGGGGGATAGAAAAGGAGGAAACCATGATTGACATCAGCGATAAAATTGAGACCTTGAGGACCGCCGTTGCCGAGTCGGGACTCCTCGCCCGGAAAGAGACGATTGACCGGGCGTTCCGGGGGGATACCCCAAAGGGGGAGGTGATCCCGGTGGCGCGGGCGGCAGCGGTCCTTGCCGCCAAGAAGACCTCCGAGCTGATCCCGTACTGTCACCCGCTGCCGATCGATAGCGCCACCTTGAGTTTTGAGCCGAAGGAAAACGGGATGGTGATCCGGGCGGAGATCAAGTCGATCGGCCGGACCGGCGTTGAGATGGAGGCGTTGATGGCGGCGTCGGTCGCGGCACTGACCGTCTACGACATGCTGAAGGGGATCGATCGGGAGGTGGTGATCGGAGAGACGCGTCTCATAGAAAAACGGGGGGGGAAGAGCGATTTTGAGGAGAGGCGGCTGACGCCGCTTACCGCCGCGGTCCTCGTCACCTCCGACTCAGCTTACGCGTGGGTTTTAAAAAACCAGGCCCAACGGGCCGTTGAGGGGGAGGCTCCGGCGGCTCGGCCGACGGAGGGGGCGACGCGAGCCCCTAAAGAAGACAAATCGGGGAAACTGATCGTCGAGACAATCGGCCAGTACCCTGTGAAAACCTGTTATTACGAGGTGGTCCCGGACGAGAAGGCGATCATCCGTCAAAAACTCTCGGCCTGGATCGAGGAGGGGATCGGGCTGATCCTGACCACGGGAGGGACCGGTCTCGGGCCGCGCGATGTGACGGTCGATGTCGTCCGGGAAATGATCGACAAGGAGGTGCCGGGGATTGCGGAGGCGATGAGGAGTTTTGGTCAGCGCCGGACACCGTATGCGATGCTCTCACGGGGGGTTGCCGGCCTCTGCAAGGGGAGCCTGCTGATAACCCTCCCCGGCTCTTCGAGGGGGGTACGTGAATCACTCGCGGCGATCTTTCCGAATGTGATCCACCTGTTCAACATGATCGGCGGCGGGGGGCATTGAGAATGCTGCCCTTGCTCTTCTTCATCACGGCGCTTGTCTATTCGACCGCGGGTCTCGCGGGCGGCACCACCTATCTCGCCCTTCTGACCCTCTTCGCGTTTCCGCATGATCTGATCCCGATGCTGGCGCTCCTTTGCAATCTCGTTGTCTCGCTGGGAGGTGTCTGGCATTTTTCCCGCCAACTCCCGCTCCGGAGAATCCTTCCGTTCCTGCTGACCTCGATACCGATGTCGTATTGGGGGGCCTCGATCCCGATCGGCAGGAGACCCTTTACCATTCTGCTGGCGATCTCCCTCCTCGCAGCCGCCTTTCGGCTGCTGATCGCCGATGAGTCGCTCAAACCGGGAAGGCAGATCGACAGAAAAATAGCGTGGTTTGTTGGTCTGCCGTCCGGTGGGTTGCTTGGATTCCTCTCCGGCCTCGTCGGAATCGGCGGGGGTGTCTTTCTCTCCCCCCTCCTTCTCCTGACCGGCTGGACCGACCCGCGCGGGGCCGCTGCATCCGCTTCTCTTTTTATCTTCGTAAATTCGCTTGCGGGCCTCGCCGGTCAGTTCTCAAAAGAGGGACTGCCGCTTCCCGGCCCGGAGGCGATCGGTCTCCTCCTGGCGGTCTTTCTTGGGGGTCAGATCGGGAGCCGCTTGGGGTCGCGACAGTTTTCAAGACTCACCCTCCAGCGGATCACCGCACTCCTGATCGCCGTCGTCTCCGCAAAACTCTGGTGGGGACTCTTTTAAGTTTATCCTTCAAGTTTTTATTGAGAAACGTCAACGCACTTCAACCCCTCAAGGCGGGCCGCTGTGAGCAGGTCATGGTCGGCGCAAAGAAAGAGCAAGCGGTCACGCATCGGTTTCTCCACGGTCGGGGTTCTTCTTAAGCGCCTTGATCGCTTCAAGCTCCTTGAGATGCATCTGGTCTTTAGGCCGATTAGCCGCCTTCTTACACAGAATAAGCCCATCTATTGTTAGCACATCGACTCTTACACCGCACAGATCAATTGGTTCGGAATATTTTTTCGCATCTTCGTAGGAACCAAGTCCCGAGACTTCTCCCAAAAGATCCAGGTCACCGAGGCTGGTTTTAAAAGTAAAGTTCATCCCAAAAGAAAAGGTCTTTTCATCCAAGATAAAGGGGAGTTCCTCCTTTGGACCTCTCAGCTTGGCCCCCATTGTTTTCAACAAGGAAACCAGCTTCGAAATATTCTCTTGAGTCCGTCGGTAACAAATATCCATGTCCTGTGTTTGGTAGGCCGATCCATGCGTGAGGGCCGCCTGTCCGCCAATCAAAACAAACTCAACTTTAGATGAGACAAGACTTTTCAGTATATTTTCAAAATTAATCATGGCGTTTTGAGCGCTGCACCACGAATCTTTTCCGCAAAAGAGCTCAGTTGATTGTGATCACGAAAACGTTCGGTCGGGGTTCTTTTGAGCCGCTCCTGAAGAAGGGAAATGTCGATACCAAAATCTGCCGCCGCCTTGATGGGATCCGAAGCAAGACCGCTTTTTTCGATAACCTCACGAATCAGCTTCGTAACCAACGCCCCCTTTTTATACCCCTCCCTCCGACAAAGCTGGGTCAATTGCCGGTCCAGCCCTTCATCAATCCTGATGAATAATCCCTTCATGGCCTACTAAATATATCAGAATATATATTTAAATATCAAGCAACTTGATAATGACCATCGGAGTCGCCATGATTACCTCAGCAGGATTATTCTACTACACAGCAACAATGGGCGAGACTCACCCAAAATCCGACAACCTTAAGAGAGGTCTTGACCGATACCTCTCCTGAACTTCAGGAAACATCCACGCACTTCAGCCCCTCCAGCCGGGCCGCTGTGAGGAGGGCGTTGTCGCCGTCATGATCGGCGGCGCGGCCCTCGCCGGTTATGGGGCCTGGAAATATATGACTGGAGAAACTGGAAGAGGGAAGTCCGGTGCTGCATAGCCGACGCACAGATTAAACCCTCGGGATCTGCGGGAGGTGGTCGAAGTGTTGGTCACGGGCAAAAAGGATCAAATTATGCTGGACAACGAGGGCGGCCAGCCACGAATGTCAACAGATGTCGTTAAAGATGAGGACGAGAGGCAATGAGGTGATCTAACTCTTCTCTCAGGCGGGGAAGGATCTCATCGTAGGAAAAGGTGCCGATCTGCTGATCCTTCTTTTTCAGGTTCACAAAGTTCGGCGCGCACCACAAACCTAAGTCGGCGTCGTCAGTCTCACCCGGTCCGTTCACGCGGCAACCCATGATCGCAATCGTCAGGTCATGACCCTTTGCATAGGCCGCCATTTTCTTGACCGCCTGTGCCAATTCCACAAATTTTTCATTTTCGACACGGGAACAGGAGGGACAGGAGATTATATTCAGCCCCTCTCCCAGATCGGGCACCGACCGGAACCGGCCTTCGGCAATGTCCTGCAAGATCTCGCGGGCGACCGTGATCTCCATCCCCTTGTTATAGAACGGCACTGTCAATGAGACCCGGATTGTATCGCCGATCCCCTGAGAGATCAGCTGCTCAAACGCGATCCGGGTCTTGATCACCCCCTCCGGAGGCAGACCCGCCTCCGTCACACCGAGATGCAGAGGGACATCCGGCCGCAAGGCATGGAACCGCCTGTTGATCCGTATGACCTTTTGAGGATCCGAGTCCTTGAGCGAGACGAGATAATTCTTGAACCCAAGATCATCGAGATAGGCGCAATGCTCGACCGCCGACTGCACAATCGCCTCCTCATGGTCCTCCGGATAACGTTCCTTCCAGACCGGATCGATCGAGCCGCAGTTCACACCGACACGGATCGCACCGTCATGCCTCGCCGCCTGTTCAGCAATCCAGAAAACCTTGTCACGCGAGGACTTCTCCCTTTCATGATGGTGGAGATGCCCCGGATTGTAACGGATCTTCTGGACATAAGGGGCGATCGTCTCGGCGAGGCGGTAGTTCTCCTGCAGGTCTACGGAGAGCGGCGTCTCCGTCTCTCCGGAAAGTTGCCTCAACGCCTCGGCATCCTTCGGGCTGTCGATCGCAACACGGATCAGGTCGGCCCCCGCCTTCTCGAGGATCCGGATCTGCCTCCGGGTCGCCTCGAGGTCCTGTGTGCGGGTCGCACACATGCTCTGGAGACGGACCGGATGCGAACCGCCGTAACCGACACCGCCTATCCTGATTTCACGTGATTTTCTCAAGAAAAAAACTCCTAACGGATGAGTGAGCACCCTCCCGAAGAAGAAGCGCTGGAACCATCCGAAGAACAACTGTCCGTCTGGGTCTTCGCCTCCAGTTCCATCACCTCATCCCCCAGGAGGGGGTCTAAACCTGCAGGGCCCGCAAAGTCAAGGCTAGGAAGCACGAGGCTGTTCACGTTCCCGCTGGTGCCGGCCAGCGTAAAATTGGCCCCGGTGACCGATTGGCCGGCGGCGCTGCTGATCGCGCTTGAGCGGGTCTCGGTCGTAAAAGTCGGCTGTTCGCTGGAACCCTCGCAAGGCGGGATCCCGGAGGAGTTCCGGAAGTCGGTGCTGATCGGTTCGACAGTCAGATTGTACGTCTCCGAGGGGCTTAAACCCTGGATCTCGTAGTTTCCGTCACAGCTCGCGTCGAACTTGTTGTCCGGGCAAAGTTGCCCGGAAACAAAAGAGACCGCATCGGTCCGCGAACGCGAGGAGCTGGTGTTCCTCGCGACCAGATTCGCACAGGCAAACTCGGTGGTCCCGTTCGTGTCATAGACGGTCCCCGAAAGGGTAAAGTTGGAAGAGGCGAAGATCTCCTCCGGATAGAGAAAGGCGGCCCCCACCTGATCATCCCTCTCCGGCGTCTTGAAGTTCGCCCCGTTCCCCTGGATGAAGAACGGGTACATCGTCGTGATCTTGTCGTCATTGGAGGTGTCGCTGTCATCCGCCTCATCGAGATTTACCTGCGAGTGATTGAGCCCGAGAAAATGCCCGATCTCATGGACGATGAACGAGGTGAAGTCATCATCGGAAAAGCTCAAACTCCCGCAACCGGAGAGCTCGACCCCGTTCAGACAGGCGGCATTGAAGACCGCCTCCCCCTTGACCGCCTCGCCCGTGGTGGCATTGAAGGTGACGACCGCGGCAAAACCGAGTGTGGTGAACCGGTTCGCGGTGCCGAAAAATTTGCCGACGACCTCCCCATCATCATCAATCACGATCGGATTCTTTCCGTCATCCTCCGGCCCCTTCGGGCAGGCGGCCGAGTCGAAGAGGTAGCAGCAGACATTCTCGTTATCGACCGCGACACCAAGCGATTCCTCGGTAAAGGAAATGTTCGATTCCGAGAGGGAGGACCACTGGCTCAAACCCTCTTCCACAAGACTCGTCACATCCTTGCCGCGGACATCGAGGTCGCTCTCCAGATCGATCCGGATCGGCAGCGTCCACTTGACGACATTGCCGGTCGCCGTCACGGAACGCGGCCCGTACGCCTCTGCCAATGGCTGGGGTGTGAGAGGCAGGGACAAAAAGGCCATCAGGCTGACGAATAAGATGCGACGCATAATTTATGGGGGGCTCGCCCCGTTTGTGAACCTCTTCACGAGCGAGACAAAATCGTCATAAGGGATATCGGTCGAGCCGCTCGAAATCAGCCTGGACTCCTTTTTGGAGAGGGCCATCAATTTGACCGTCTTGTTCTTCTTCAACCCCTGGAGAAGCCCCCGGTTTCCATGGCCGTTCAAAACCTTTTTCTCGCCGGCCGAATCTGTGACGACCCGGAACTTTCCCTGCATCAATCCGACAGGGGCGGTCAGGCCGATGTCGCTCTCACCGCTCAAGAAAACGATACTTTCCTCTCCAACCTCATAGTGCGGCAGTTCACTCACAGAGGTTGTTGTCGTCATACGGATCTGCTTGAAGGTGATCCGTTCGGCCGGGGTCCCAACGGGGCGAGCCCCCTTGAGAGTCTCCGTGACCTCGTAGGAGACATAGACGACCGGACGCCCGTTCCGATCAACCCCCTCCGTTGCGGAGATACAGCGTCCGACAAAGACCCTCTCCGCAAGCTCCGTCATCTGCTGGAGGTCGAGCTGCAAGACCAGAAAGGCCGAGGCAACCGACGGGAGCAAAAAGAGGAGGAACCGGAGTCTGCGAATCATAGAGGGAGAGCCTATCATAATTATTCCTCTTTGAAAACTTTTAAGAGATCGCCCGAGGCGGCGTTATAATACCGGATCTCCGAAAACCGCTCGAGACGGGCCGAGGAGGGGAAGAAAAGGTTGAAGGTGACGGTATAGCTGATCGGGACCGCCTGCGGATACTCCACGAGCCTCTTCACCTCGTCCGGCAACCGTTCCCAGCGATCGCGATCCCGATCCCTCAACTGGTTGATCGCCTGGATCTTCTTTCCCTTCTCGCCGACGAGGGTCCACCGGTCCTTGCGGGGATCCATCTCGATGACCGAGAGAGAGGTGTTCCGGATCGCAATCGTCAGGAGTTTGTAAGGGGGGACGAGACGATCGAGATCGGATTCGTAATGGGCATCGACCGAGAACCCGTAACCGGGGACCGCATGACCGCCACGCGCCTCGATCACCCTCTTTCCGGACCGACCCGACGACGCGCACCCCGCCAGATCAATCAACAAAAACGCCAGCACGGCACATTTCCAGGCTGTTGAGAAAGGACTAACCATGAATTTTCTCCACCAAGTGACACGCGGCCCAATGACCGGGCCGCCACTCCTTCAACTCCGGCTCCTCGTCGCGGCACCTCTTTTCCGCGTACGGACATCGCGGATGAAAGGCACAACCGGACGGCGGTGCTATCGGCGACGGCACCTCCCCGGAGAGCAGGATCTTCTTCCGCCCCGTCCCAGGATCGGCCACGGGGACCGCGGCAACCAGCGCCTCCGTATACGGATGGAGCGGCCTCTCAAACGAGGCGCGGGTCGCGAGCTCCACTATCTTTCCGAGGTACATCACCGCAATCCGGTCGCTCATATACTTCACCATTCGGAGATCATGTGCAATAAAAAGGTAGCTGACCCCGTATTTTTTTCGAAACCCCTTCAAGAGGGCCAGGATATCGGCCGCAATCGAGACATCGAGCGACGAGACCGGCTCATCGGCAACTACCAGATCGGGGAGGAGGACCAGGGCGCGCGCGATCCCGATCCGCTGCCGCTGTCCCCCTGAGAACTCGTGCGGGTAGCGGTCATAGGCGTCGGGCGGCAACCCCACGCCTTTAAGCCATTCCCCGACCCGTGACCTTTTTTCCCCCCTCCGGATCCTTCGATGGATCAACAGCGGCTCCGCGATGATCTCTCCGGCAGACATCCGTGGATTCAGTGAGGAATAGGGATCCTGAAATATCATCTGGATCCTTGTGTCCGATGAGGCGATCTCCGCTCCACGATAAAGGATCCGCCCCCCATCCGGTTTCACGAGTCGAACGATCATCCTGCCCAGCGTCGTCTTCCCGCAACCGGACTCTCCCACCAACCCGACCGTCTCCGATTCACCGATCGTGAGCGAGACGCGACGGACCGCCTGCACCGGAGAGGAAAAGCGGGAGAAGAGCCCTGTCCGGACAGGAAACCTCTTTTCCAGATCCTCAATTTGAAGCAAGATCGGCATAGACCTTCAGCAGTTGTCGCGTGTACGGGTGTTGCGGTTCCCGAAAGAGATCCTCGACCCCCGCCTGCTCGACAACCTCCCCTCCCCTCATCACAATCGCCTGATCGACCGCCTCCGCGATGATCCCGATGTCGTGCGTGATCAGGATCAACGCCATCCCGGTCGATGTCTGCAATTCCCTGATAAGCTCCAAAATCTGCGCCTGGACCGTCACATCGAGCGCCGTGGTCGGCTCGTCCGCAATCAGGAGATCCGGCCGCGTGGAGAGGGTCATCGCGATCATCGCCCTCTGTCTCATCCCGCCCGAGATCTCGTGCGGGTAGCTCTTCGCAATCCGGGCCGGATCGGCAAGCCTGACTTTTTCGAGCGACTCCAGGATCTGTTCCTCCCTCTCTTTTTTATTGAGAGACGGCTGATGGGCCCGGATCGCCTCCCCGATCTGCGCCCCGATCGTCATCACCGGGTTCAGGGATGTCGACGGCTCCTGAAAGACGATCGAGATCCGGCGGCCACGGATCTCCCGCATCCGTTCTTCCGACAAGGAGAGGAGGTCAGTCCCCTCCAGGAGGACCTTTCCGGAGACGATCCTTCCCGGAGGCGAGACGAGCCTTAAGATAGAGAGGGCCGTCACCGACTTCCCCGAACCGGACTCTCCGACGATCCCGAGCCTCCCCCCCCGCTCGATAGAAAAAGAAACCCCATCGACCGCCTTCACAACACCGGAGGAGGTGAAGAAGTGGGTCCGGAGATTTTCAACCGTTAAAAGTTCGGATTTCATACCTTCATTCTTGGATCTATAGCGTCACGGAGCCCCTCCCCGACCAGATTGTAGGCGGTGATCGTCAGAAAGATCGCGAGCCCTGGAAACAGCGCCAGCCACCAGGCGATATCCATGAAGTCGCGGGACTGCGAGAGGGTCTCACCCCATGAGGGGGTCGGCGGCTGCACCCCGAATCCCAGAAAGGAGAGCCCCGACTCGATCAGGATTGCGGAGGCGACTCCGAAGGTCGCCGAGACAAGGACCGGCGCCAGACTGTTCGGGAGGATATGTCGAAAGATCAGCCTCAAGGAGCCCGCCCCGATGACACGGCCGGCCAATACAAAATCCTGTCCGCGGAGTTTGAGAAACTGCCCCCGCGTCAGTCGCGCGATCCCCGGCCAGCTCGTCAGGCCGATCACCACCATGATGTTGACAAGGGAGGGGCCGACAAACGCGAGCGCCGCAAGGATCAGAAAGAAGGTCGGGAAACAGATCATGATCTCGATCGCCCGT
>CAYWRF010000037.1:0-13479 GCA_964460495.1 uncultured Pseudomonadota bacterium
GGAGGGCCTGCCGCGGGCAACGCAGCAGATGGGCCTTTGTCAACATCCTGCTAGTAGTAGAACCCCACGCCCAGATTGAACTGGTCCGATCCCGAATTCGCCTGGTTCCAGTTGAACATATAGTCCGCCTTGATGGCGACCTGCGGGATCGGCAGGTAGGAGACCCCGGTCGTGATTGTGTTGCGGTCATTGGCGGCGCTCCCGGCGAAACCGGCCGGCATCTTGTGCTGGGTGTTGAAATCCTCGTAGCGTCCGAACAGGACCAGGTCGTGGTTCGTGTCCGGCAGGAGGTGATGAAACAGGTGATACCCCGCCTCGAGGTACCAGCCGAGCATCTGGCGGCCGACAAAGTTCGTGAAGCTCGCGTCTTGCGCTCGAAAGAGGTCGTTCAGCTTCTCCGCATCCGAGAGGTTCGTGAAGACGAGGATCCCGTCGAGGTCGATCCCTTCAAGGCTCCATTTTGCGTCCCCCTCGACCATCGTCAGAAACCCGCCGTCGATATTTCCGTTCCCCTGACCGGTGTTTCCGGCAAAGGCGGAGGCGCCAAGACGGAGCCCCGGCAGACCGGTATATTCAAGGCGGCCGGCCCCGGCGAAGTCCCGCCCCGGCGCCTCGCCGACATGACCGCGTCCGCCCCGGAACCCGTTCGACCCGGTAAATCCGGTCGCATCGAGACTGGAGAGGCCGTAGAGCTGATAATGAAGACCGGACGGGAACGATCCGTGGATCCCCGCCCCACCCTCTTGCCATGTGGTCGGGATGATCACCCGATAGACCTCCGGCCTCTCCACACTGTAAAAGAGCGGCGGCTCGTGATGCTCGTTGATCACACCCATCGGGACGAGGATGCTGCCGGCCCGGAAGATCAGGGCGTTGCTGCGCCTGAAATCGAGATGGGCGAATTCGAGTTCCGGCTCCGTAAACGCATGTTCAAAGTCGAGCTCCATCCGGAAAGTGATCCAATCGTTGAAATCGTATCCAAGCCCCAAGACCATCCGGTGGAAGTCGATCTCGTTCCCACCCGCCCCGATCCGGTTGTTATAATGCATCTCCCCGTAACCAAACAGGCTGAATTTCCCGAAATGACCCAGCCTTTGAAGCCCCTCCTCATCGGACCCATCCGACTCCTCGGCCAACTGGACCACCGGTCCTTTAGGGGAAGACCAGGCCGGAAGGGCCATCCATCCGACCAGAAACAGACCCGCGAGAAAGCGCTTCATGGAGACCTCCTTTGTGAATATGATTTTGAAAATCATTTTCAATTCCATCACGCGCCTGTGTGTAGAAGAGAAGCCGGCAGGCTGTCAAGTTTTTTTTGAAATTTAAAGGGGGATCGAATCAGGTCATCAACTGGCGTTTTCGGATTCTTTCCAGAACCGTCATCCGAAGGATCTGTTTTCTCTGCGGCAGGCTCATCGGGTACGAATCCCCCTCCCACTGAGAATGGGAGATCTGGATCATGTTATTGCCGACCTGAAACCGCCCCATCAGGACCGAGTGCCCGGGCCGGTGCTCCATTTCGTATTTCTCTTCAACGATCGGGAGACGTTGCTGCCGTACCCCCTTTTTGGGCAACTGTCTGCTGGGCTCGGACTTGAACAGCCCCTTCAAGAGGCCCGGAAGGTCATTCCACTTTTCCATCTAGGAATCCCTCACGACCAGTGTTCCTCTCATCCCTTTCATCAGGTGCCCCGGCATATCGCAGATAAATGGAAAACGCCCCGGCTGTCTTGGATAGAGAAGGAGCGCCGCCCTCCCCTTCCACGGAATCACCTGTTCAATCGGCTGCCCCATCCCAAGAAGCTCGATCTCATGCTCCACCTCCCCCAAATTTTCAATCAAAATTTTTACCGGCTCCCCCGCCCGGACCTCGACCTCCCGGGGCGTGAAAAAGAAGTCACCCGCCTGCATCCGGAGCTCCTTCTCCGTTGCCTCGGCCAAAAAGGTCTGGGTGGTCGCCCCCTCAATCACAAGGTCCGAGGCGAACGCGAGGAAAAATCCTGTGAGAAGTCCATAACTTGCAACCCAATGCACCCCTCGCCTCCTGCCCAGATGGATCAGCTCCCCGATGATATAAAGTATCGCCCCGGCGGCGAGCGAGAGGAACAACGCCTCAGTCCACTCGGACCCCCCCCGCGTCCCGAGGATGGTCCCCAAAAAGGTCGGGCCGCCGCCGATCAGCCCCAAAAGGGCGATTCGCCAGATAGAAGGTCGCCCACCTTGGAGCGGTGCGGCAATCCCGAACCCCTCGGTCGCGTTGTGAAGGGCAAAACCGATCACGAGGAGATACCCGAGAGAGAGCGCCCCCTGGGCAAACTGTTGTCCGATCACGAGCCCCTCACTAAAGTTATGGAGACCGATCCCGATCGCAATCATCAGGGAGAGACGTCCCGGCGACGGGGTACGCCCCGTTGGGTGATCCCCCTCCTCCTTCCGGATAAAGCGGGTCTCAAAAAAGAGGAGCAGGAGGAGCGAGCCGCAAAAACCTCCGACAAAGATCCCGATCAGGGAATAAAGATCACCCGGAGACCGGTAATCCATCAGGACCAGTTTCAGGGTCGACTCAACCTGTTCGATCACATGGTACGAGATCTCGACAAACAGATAGAGGAGGACCCCGACCGAGGCAGCGGTGCAGAAGAGACGGAAACGCTCCGAGACCCTCAAGAAGGCGATCGGGAGTCCGAGGTAGATTGTGAAGCCGGCGATCGCGCCGGCTATGAGAATTGTTCCACTATCCATGGGCATGATCGCCACGCGACGTGTCGCCCCCCGCCGACCGTTGGCATCTCCGGCAGTGGCCGTAGAGCTCCATCTTGTGATTGAGGAGCCTGAAGCGATGCCTCTTGCAGATCGTCTCCTGCAACCGTTCAATCTTCGGGTTCACAAACTCCTGGATGGCACCGCAATGGAGGCAGATCAGGTGGTCGTGATGGTGCGACGTTCCCTGTTCAAACCGGGCCCTCCCTCCCCCAAACTCGCGCTTGGAGGCGAGCCCCATCTCCGTCAGGATCTTCAGGGTCCGGTAGACGGTCGCGTAGCCGATCGTCGGGTCCAGCCGCCGGACCTTTGCCAATAGCTCGTCAACGGTCAGATGCTGGTGTTTTTTAAAAAACTCCTCCGCAATCCGCTCCCGCTGCCGGGTCGACTTGAGACCCTTCTTTCGGAGATACTGCCGGTAGCTTTCAAGTATGGATTCCATTGAAAATGATTTTCAGAATCGTTTCAGAACCCAGATTCAGCCGCTTGTCAAGGGCCTGATTTTTTTAAGAAACAGTCGCGCGCCCGTTGCCAGACGGGGGGCAAATCCGCTGACTGAAGAAGGGCGAGCAGATGCGGCAGGAGCTGGGATGAAAAGTCGGCGCTGCTCTCGGCCGGGAGGAGCGACGGGAGGTGATCGATCGCCATCACATCGAGCGGCGGATCTCCCTCGATCAGGCGATGGGTCGGATGCCTGAAATCGGTGGTTGTCTCGTAGATCGGAAGCGCATTGCCCGGGTTCCCGACATCACAGGAGACGTCGGCGATGACTGAAAGCCGCCTCGATTTTTTTTCAATCAAGGAGCGGGTCAGGAACGGGCGGCCTGCCTCCCTTAAAAAGACGCAGTTTACAAGCAGGTCGTAGTCCAGAAGCTCCTCAAAGGGGCCGCCGCGGGTCGTCTCCTCGATATCCCATTTTGTGGTCTCCAGACCAAGCGCCTCAAAGAGTTCAACCGCACCCCTGCCCGAACGCCCCTTTGCGCCGAGGATGATAATCCGTGGGATTGACGCCAGGTGGGGCAATTTTGCGGCAAGCTGCTGTGTCAGTTGATAGGACGTATAGGAGGACATATGAGACCTATAGGACAAATTAACAGGAGGGTACGGCTTTTGGGGGTCGCGCCGCTGATGGCAGAGGATATCAAGACCCAAGGCGGCCCCTGCAAATCCGGCCCACCTCCCGAACGCCACGACCCGCCTCCCCTGATCATCGGTCAAGTATTCAAGATCAAGAAGCGCCCCGTTCCCCTCCTTGAATCTCCTCAAGAGCTGAAAGGCGCCCGACTGCCCCTTGTAGGCATGGGCAAAATAGAGGTGGGTCTGTCGGATCGGGGAGGCCTCCTCAGGCAGCTCCTTGATCCCCAAGACATAGGCGTTCTCTGGGGCCGAGCGCCATGAGCCGGCCTCGACGATCCGACATCCGGCCGCCTCGTACTCCCTATCCTTGAAGATCCGATTGGCGGACGATTCCAGATGGACGGCAAACCCCTGCCTGACCACGACCCCCGCATCGGATGGAACAAGCGGGGTCCTCTCTTCAAACTCCTTTGTCTCGGCCCGGAGCCAGATACAAGGGTCTTTCTTCATGATGGCTTCACAATGTTACGGAACAATTTGTCAATTTTTAGCAAAAGGAATGAAACAGGCAGAAGTAATAGTACCCCAATCGGCAGGACCCAATAGTCCGGATGCATGCCCGCAATCAAAAAGGCAAACGCGGCGGCGACCGCCGCCGTGACCGCGTACGGGATCTGGGTGTTCACATGATTCGCAAGGATGCAATCGGACCCCATCGAGGCGATGATCGTCGTATCGGAGATCGGAGAACAATGGTCGCCAAAGACGCCGCCGCTCAAGACCGCGCCGATCGTGACAAGCATCGGGGCGCCGATCTCATGCGCGATCGGCAACGCGATCGGCATCAGGATCCCGAAGGTGCCCCAGGAGGTGCCGGTCGCAAATGAGGTGACCGCCCCAACGACAAAGATGATCACGGGGAACAGGAAGGGAGGAAACCCCGAATCGATAAAAGAGCTCAGATAGCGGCCGGTTCCTGCCTGACTGCAGATATCCCCGAGGGACCAGGCAAGCAGGATGATTCCCAACACCGGCACAATCCGCGCGAGGCCGGAGAGATACATCGACAAAAGGGACGTCTTCAACTGTATTCTTTCTTTCCGGATCAGGCCGACACAGGCCGCGGTGGCGAAAAGATAGGCGAGCATAAGGGTCACGCGGATCTTGATGCTGGGCAATGAACCGAGGCTCCAATAGAAAAAGAGAAATCCGGAGAGCATCGTCATAAAGAGCACGATCATCGGGATCAGCACGACGCGCGAGCGGGCCTCGCCGCCTCGCTTCGAGCCGTCTGATGCAACTTCTGTCTCAACGGACGTCTCGCACTTCTTCTGAAAACGGGCCATCAGGCCGAAATCCCGCTTTGTGATGATAAAGAGGGGAACGGCAAGCAAGGTGAGTATCGGATAGAACTGAAACGGGATCGCGGAAACAAAGGTGATGAAGCTCTCTTCCTTGAGGCCGATCGATTCATAAGCCGCCTGGATCAGGCTCATCGAGTAGATCCCCCAGCCGATGAACGGGACCAGCACGCAGTCCGGCGCGGAGGTGGTGTCGAGGATATAGGCGAGTTTCTCCTTGCAAACCTTAGCCTGCCGGAACAGCGGCTGGAAGATCGGCCCCAGGATCAGGCTGTTTCCGGAGTCTGTAAAAAAGATGCCGAGGCCTCCGATCCAGGCCGCCATTTGCGTCTGTCGGGACCCTTTGAGCGAACGGCTCACCGTCCTCGCAAAGGCAGAAACCGCCCCGGAGCCCTCAATCAGGGCGACAAACCCGTTGATCAGAAACATGATGAAGATGATCTGGGAATTAAACGGTTTGGCGATCTGGACAAACAACTCCTGCTCAATAACAAACAGGAGGCCCGCCAGCGGATTTCCATGGGACAAGAGAGTCCCGCCCAAAAAAACTCCGGCGGCAAGCGACAGCAGGACCTTTCGGGTTGCGAGCGCCAGTGCCAGACTTGTCAGCGCAGGAAGGAGCGAAAGCCACCCGTAATCTTGCATGGCGACCCTATACAGGGATTAGGGTTTCGCCGCAACTTTTTCGTCTTTGTAATCAAACTTGCTGTGGAGAACCCTGATCCCTCCGGACAGGGCAAACAGGCCATAACCAAGGGGGACCAGGGGATAGTTCAAGAAGCAGGGAATCAGTCCTATCGATGCGATTCCGGTGGCGAGTCCCACTATGAAGCTGTCCAGATTTTTCTCTCTGACCTTTGTGGGGACGCCATCGGCAGGATCCTCAAGTTTATAAAGATTCCAAAAAAGTGCCCCCATATTGAAAAGAAGCCTCGCCCCCTCGGTAAAATACATCAGACGCCCCGTGAAGACCTTCAGATTGTTTCCCAAGACGAATCGGCCCGCTCCTCCGATCATGCCTCGCGGGAAATTGAATTCTTTGTCTTCATAGGAGAGCTTGAAAAATGCCATGATGTCATTGGCCCTGGCGAAGTCACCGGCACGAAACGCGCCCAGGCCTTGCTCAAAAATAAATCGATACTTGCAGTACAGAGAGACCCCCAAAATGGCATTGCCGATCGAATCGACATAGGCCGAGACATTATAATCTCCTGTCTCATGACTCCGTTCCGCCTCCACATACAATGTGCTGAGGGCCGTTGCCGTCCATGTCGAAGACTCAAACCAGGCGACAACAGCGGTGGCGCCCAGAAGGAAAAGAGAGGCGACGCGGGAAGAGGGCCGGAATAAGGTCAGCAGAATCCCGGGGACGTAGGCCACACACGAGGCGACATTGGCAGCCGCAGAGGCTGTATCCGAACAAATAGCCGTCAATTCACCCGGAGTCGTATTTTCAGGTGTCACGCGCTGAATCGCATCCAGATCAACCAGGAGTCGTTCGCGATGAGCATATCCAGCCCAACCGATTCCAAGGGACTTGGTTCCCCTGGCAATATTTGTCATGATGTCCGGACTTTTCCCTAACCAGCGCGCCAGTCCGTTATCGTAGAGGAAGCGTGTTGTTCGGCCGATCCTGTCATCTCCAGTAAACTCGGCCTCAAAACCGGTTGTGTATCGATCGGACAGATATTGGAACCAACTCCCAACACCTTTAATGGCATGGGCCTGGGCATAAGGGAGGCCCCCAATCTCCTGCCGCCCCCTTGTCATCTCAACATAGGGGGGTTGATCGTGCAAAAAGGCCCATTGTTGCGCAGAAAGGCCCATATGACCCTCCTATCGGCGCCTTCGTAAAAAAGGTTCTCAGGATTTTTTAACGGGATTTCAGGACGCTTTGTGGCCGAATAATTGCCACCAGTGTCTCTTCGCCTTCTCCCTGGGGGCCGCCTTGACCTCGGCCTTCCTGGGCTTCTCTTTCTTCACTTCCTTTTTGCCCTTCTCAACCTTTTTCGGAAACTCGTAACCGAGATACTCGATCGCCGCCATCGGGGCGCCGTCACCGACACGCATCCCGAACCGGAGGATCCGCGTATACCCCCCCGCCCGATCCCTGAAACGGGCCGAGAGGCCGTCAAACAACTTTTTCAACGCCTCATCAGACCGGAGTATCCGCGCCGCCCGTCGCCGCGCCGCCAGATCACCCTGCTTTCCCAGTGTGATCATCCGATCGGCAACCCGCCGGAGCTCCTTTGCCTTCGGCAGGGTCGTCTCGATCCTCTCCTTCAAAATCAGGGAGGTGACGAGGTTCCTCATCATCGCGAGGCGGTGAGAGGAGGTCCGGCCGAGCTTTCTCTGATCAACCTGGTGCCGCACGCTACTCGACCTCCTCCTTCGGCTTCTCCAGCTCCTTCGGCGGGATCCATCCTTCCAGCTTCATCCCGAGGCCAAGGCCCATCTCCGCCAGGATCTCCTTGATCTCGTTCAGCGACTTCCGGCCGAAGTTCTTCGTCTTCAGCATCTCCGCCTCGGTCTTCTGACAGAGTTCCCCGATGAACCGGATGCTCGCATTCTCGAGACAGTTGGCCGAACGGACCGAGAGCTCGAGCTCATCGACACGGCGGCTCAAGTTCTCGTTGTACTGCGGCTTCTCCTCCGGAACCTCTTCGATCAGCGGCTCCGGGACCTCCTCAAAGTTGATGAAGATCTGCAACTGCTCCTTCAGGATCTTCGCCGCGACCGCCAACGAATCCGTCGGGCTCATGGAACCGTCCGTCCCGATCTCGAGCGAAAGCCGGTCATAGTCGGTCATCTGGCCAACACGGGCATTCGTGACCATGTAGTTGACCTTCGTGACCGGCGAATGGATCGAATCGATCGTCATCGTGCCGATCGGATCCTTTTCCGACTTGTTCCTCTCGGCCGTCGCATACCCCTTCCCCATCTTGACCGTCATCTCGATCCGGAGGGTTCCCTCCGAATTGAGCGTCGCGATGTGGAGATCGGGATTCAGGATCGTCACGTTCTCACCCGTCCGGATATCGCCCGCCGTCACATCCTTCTCCCCCTTGACCTCGAGCCGGATCGTGTCCTGATCCCCGGAGTGGAGTTTCAGCCTGACTTGTTTGATGTTCAGAAGGATGTCCGAGACGTCCTCGACAACCCCCTGAATCGTCGCAAACTCATGCAGCACCCCTTCGATCTTCACATTCGTGATCGCCGCCCCCTGAAGAGAGGAGAGCAGGATCCGCCGGAGGGCGTTGCCTAATGTCTGACCAAAACCCCTCTCCAGCGGCCGGGCGATGAAACGCCCGTAGGTCTCGGTGCCGGTCTCCCTCTCAAACTCCAGCTGCTTCGGTTTGATGATGTTGCGCCAGTTGCGGTACATAAAAACCTCCTTGCCTTATTTCGAATAAAGTTCGACGATCAGTTGCTCCTGCATCGGCAGTGTCAACTCTTCCCGTTCCGGCAAAACCTTGACCCGTCCGGTCATCTTTTCCTTGTCAATCTCCAGCCAGGCAGGGACCCCGCGGCGATCAACCGCCTCCAGAGACTCCAGTATCCTCGGATTCTGCCGGCTCTTCTCCCTCAGGCTGACCTGATCCCCCGGCCGGACGAGGTACGACGGGATTGTCACCTTTTTGTCGTTCACCCGGAAGTGACCATGCCGGATCAGCTGCCGCGCCTCCGGACGGGAGCTGGTGAACCCGAGCCGGTAGACCATGTTGTCCAGCCTCCGCTCCAGAAGGGTGAGCAGATTCTCACCGGTGATCCCCTTCTGTCGGGCGGCATCATCAAAAAATCCGTGAAACTGTCTCTCCAATAATCCATAAAGGCGGCGGACCTTCTGCTTCTCCCGCAGCTGGATCCCGTATTCGGAGGTCTTGATCCTCCTCTTTTGCCCGTGCTGGCCGGGGGCATACTGCCGCCTCTCCATCGCGCACTTCTCCGTGTAGCATCGCTGCCCCTTCAGAAAGAGCTTGAGCCCCTCCCTTCGACAAAGCCGGCACGCTGAATCAAGATATCTCGCCATACTAAACCCTTCTCCTTTTAGGCGGCCGGCACCCGTTGTGAGGGATCGGCGTCACATCCCGGATCGTCGTGATCTTCAATCCGCCGATAGAGAGGGCGCGGAGGGCCGATTCCCTGCCGGACCCCGGCCCGCGGATCAAGACCGAGACCGTGCGGACACCGTTCTCAACCGCCTTGCGCGCCGCATCCTCAGCCGCCACCTGGGCCGCAAACGGCGTGCTTTTCCGGGAACCCTTGAAACCGCGTGCACCGGACGTCGACCAGCAGATCGTCCCCCCCTGCGGGTCGGTGATCGTCACCATCGTATTGTTGAAGGAGGCATGGATATGAACGATCCCTACGGGCACGTTCTTCCGTGTCTTCTTCTTCTTCGGCTTGGCCGCCTCTTCCGGCCTGACTGCCTCTGCCTTGACAGATGCTACCTTGGCAGACCCTGCCTGGGCAGGCCCTGTCTGGACAGCTTCGGCCCCCTCAACCTTTGGCGGTGTCGTCTTTGCCATGAATTCTCCTTATTATGTCGGCCCCGGTGCCCGCTTCTTTCCGGCAACTGCGATCCTTGGCCGTCCCTTCCTCGTTCGAGCGTTCGTGTGCGTCCTCTGCCCGCGCACCGGGAGCTTCGCCTTGTGGCGAAGGCCCCGGTAGGCCCCCAGATCGGTCAGCCGCTTGATCTGCATCGACATCTCCTTTCGGAGATCCCCCTCCACTCGATAGTTCGCCTCAATCTCCTCGCGAATCTTGGCAACCTGCTGATCCGAAAGCTGCTCCGTCTGCAACTGGCCGTCGATCCCCGCCTTCTTTAGAATATCCTCGGCACGGGTCCACCCGATGCCGTAAATATACTGGAGCGCGACAAGCACCTTCTTCTTGGATGGGATGTCGATCCCGGCGACTCGTGCCATCGTCTACCCCTGCCTCTGTTTATGTTTCGGATTCTGACAAATCACACGTACCACACCACCCCGCTTGATCAACTTGCACTTCGCACAAATCTTTTTCACGGAGGCTCGTACCTTCATTTTACTTGGACCTGAATGTGATCCTTCCCCGGGTCAGGTTGTACGGTGACAGCTCCACCTTGACCCGATCCCCCGGCAATATCCTGATAAAATGCATCCTCATCTTTCCCGAAATATGGGCCAATATCTTGTGCCCATTCTCCAGCTGCACCCGAAACATCGCATTCGGGAGCGGCTCAATAACAGTCCCCTCTGCCTCAATGACGTCTTCCTTAGGCATAGGACGTATAGGACATATAAGACCTATACAAAAGCAACTCCCTTAAACAACACTCAGCACCTCCGGGCCTTGTTCCGTCAGGGCAACCGTATGTTCAAAATGGGCCGACCTCCTACCATCTCTGGTGACCGCTGTCCAGCCATCTTCGAGGACCCGCACCTCGTGGGTCCCGAGGTTCACCATCGGCTCGATCGCCAGGACCATCCCTACCGAGAGGCGGATCCCGGTCCCCGGACGGCCAAAATTGGGGACCTGCGGTTCCTCGTGAAGCTCCCGCCCGATCCCATGCCCGACGAAATCCCGGACCACCGTATACCCATGCCCCTCCGCATGACTCTGAACGGCATGGGACAGGTCCCCCATCCGGTTGCCGAGCCTCATCTGCCCGATCCCCAATGCCATCGCCTCCTCTGTCACCTTGAGGAGTTTTTCCGACTCCGGATCGATCAAACCAACCGGGAACGTCACCGCCGCATCTCCATAAAATCCGTCCACAATCACCCCGCAATCGACCCCGACAATATCCCCCTCCTTCAATCTTCGGTCCGACGGGATCCCGTGAACCACCTCCTCGTTCACCGAGGTGCAGAGGGTGGCGGTGTAACCGCGATACCCCTTGAAGGCCGGCCTCGCCCGACGCGCAAGGATCTTCTCCTCCGCAATCCGGTCGAGCTCCCGGGTCGTGACCCCGGCACGAATGAGATCTGACAGCTCCCGCAACACCTCTGCGACAATCCGGGAGGCCCGCCGGATCTTGTCGATCTCGTCCGCTGACTTCAAGACGATCATCGGACGACCCGCAGGACCCTTTCAAAGATCTTCGAGACCTCTCCCTCGCCGGTCACGACCTCGAGCTCCCCCTTTTTGCGATAGTGGTCAATCAGCGGGGCGGTCTCGCTCCGATAAACCTCAAGCCTCTTGCGAACCACCTCTTCCCGATCATCCTCCCGCTGCCGGAGTTCTCCCGAACATCGGTCACAACAACGCGGGTCCCGGGACGGATGGAACTCAACATGATAGTTCTCCCCGCAACCGGCGCAATGCCGCCTCCCCGAGAGACGCCGGACCAGCGCGTCGGTCGGGACATCGAGGAAGACAACGCGGTGGCTCTCTGTCAATGTCTGCGCCTGGGCAATCGTCCTCGGGAAACCATCCAGGATGTACCCTTTTTTGCAATCCTCCCTCGTGAGACGCCCCTTGACCATCCGGACCACCAGATCATCCGGCACAAGCCTCCCCTCCCGCATATACCTCTCCGCCTCGACCCCCAGGAGGCTTGCCTCGCTGAGGCTTGCCTCGCTGAGGCTTGCCTCGCTGAGGCTCGCCTCGCTGAGGCTCGCCTCGCTGAGGCTCGCCCCGCTGGGGTTCCTTTCCTGGCGGGCCTGGCGCAAAAGATCACCGGTCGAGATGTGCGGCACCTTCAGTTCCTGCGCGAGCAGCCGCGCCTGCGTCCCCTTCCCGGCCCCAGGAGGTCCTAAAAGAATCACCCTCACCTTCTCCCTCTAAATCGGCCAGCCCCTTCACCCATGAGACCTTCATAGTGGCGGGAGAGAAGATGGGCCTCGATCTGGGCTAAAGTATCTAACGCGACACCCACCACGATCAGGAGCGACGTCCCCCCGAATGTGTAGGCGAGCGAGGAGGGGATACCGAAACTCTCCGTCAGGACCTGCGGCAACACACAGAGCGCCGCGAGGTACAAGGCGCCCCCCAGCGTGATCCGGGCGAGTATCCGGTCGATATAATCCGAGGTGCTCTGCCCCGGACGGATCCCCGGAATAAACCCGCCGAACTTCTGGATGTTGTCCGCCACATCAACCGGATTAAAGGTGACCGCCGTGTAAAAGTAGGCAAAAAAGAGGATCAGCGCGACATAGAAGGCGTTGTGCAGCCACCCGGTCGCAAAAAGAGAGGCGAGCCCCTGAAGACGCTCATCTCGCACAAACTGCGCCATCGTCGCCGGAAACAGGATCAGTGAGGAGGCGAAGATCGGGGGGATCACGCCGGCCGAGTTGATCTTCAGCGGGAGGTGCGTGCTTTGCCCCCCGTAGAGCTTCCGCCCGACAACGCGCTTTGCGTACTGGATCGGTATCCGGCGATGGGCCCTCTCAAAGAAGATGATGAAGGCGATGATGAGAAAGATAAATCCCAACAGCAGCAGAAAACCGAAGAACCCGGAAAATTGCTCCTTGGTTGCCCAGGCGTCGCGGAGCCCGCCGGGGATCCGCGTGACAATCCCGGCAAAGATGATCAGCGAGATCCCGTTGCCGATCCCGCGCTCGGAGATCTGCTCCCCGAGCCACATGATAAAGGCGGTCCCGGCCGCAAGGGTGATCATCGTGGAGATGTAAAAACCGACCCCGCCCATTCCGGGAAGCAGGACCCCTTGCTGGGCCAGTCCGTAACTGATCCCGAAACCCTGTATCAGCGAGAGGACGATCGTCCCATACCGGGTATACTGCGTGATCTTCCGCCTCCCCTGCTCCCCTTCTTTCGAGAGCCGCTCCAGTGTCGGCACCGCAACGGTCAGGAGCTGGAGAATGATCGAGGCGCTGATATACGGCATGATCCCCAGGGCAAAGACAGAAAAGTTTTCGAGGGCGCCCCCGGAGAAAAGATTGAAGATGTCAAAGACAGTCCCCCGCTGGATGATCCGGCTCAAGGCATCGACATCAACCCCCGGGGTCGGGACAAAGACGCCGATCCGATAGACCGCCAGGAGAGCCAAGGTGAAGAGGAGCCGCCTCCGAAGCTCCGGAATCTTCGCGACATTGACGATCGGCATCGTCATCCGGCAACCACCTCGACCTGTCCGCCGGCAGCGAGGATCTTGTCCCTGGCCGCCCCGGAAAACGCCTGCACCCGGACAACGAGCCGCACCTTCAAGTCGCCCTCGCCGAGGATCTTGATGCCTGACTTCCGATCCCTGACAAATCCCTCGCGACTCAAAAGACCCTCATCGACAACGGAATCGGGAGGGAGCTGGTTCAGATCGCCCACGTTGACCACCGCAAAC
>CAYWRF010000038.1:0-13390 GCA_964460495.1 uncultured Pseudomonadota bacterium
CTCGCGGTTGAGGCAGGGGCGGCGGTCCTCCATATCCATGTGCGCGACGATCAGGGGAAACCGACCAACGACCCGGAGAGATTCAAGGAGGTCCTCGCAAAGATCCGCGGGTGCTGTCGTCCGGTCCCGATCCTGATGGTCTCAACCGGTGGCGCCGTCGGGGACTCGTTTGAAAGCCGGACCGGAGGGCTTGAGGCGAAACCGGAGATGGCCTCACTCAATGCCGGTTCGGTCAACTTTGGGGAATGGGTTTTCGCAAATCCACTCCCCTTCGTCGAACTTCTTGCCAAGAAAGAAAAGGAGATCGGAATCAAACCGGAGATCGAGGTTTATGATCTCTCCCACATCGAAACCGCCTGTGACCTCATTGAGAAAGGTTTCATCGGTCGTCCCGCCCAGTTCCAGTTTGTGATGGGGGTGAAGGGGGGGATTGCGGCGACGGAGGAGAATCTCAAACTCTTTGCCTCCAGAATCCCGGCAGGTTCAACCTGGACCGCCGCCGGGATCGGTCGCCACGAGTTCCCGATCGCCGAACTCGCATTGAAAATGGGTGGGCATGTCCGAGTTGGATTGGAAGACAATATCTATCTGGAGAAGGGGGTTCTCGCGAAGGGGAGTCATGAGTTGGTTGCAAAGGTGGTTGGGTTCGCACGGGATCATCGTAGAAAAGTCGCTTCCATAGAAGAGGCGCGGAGGATTTTGAAACTTTCATGAGCGGTATCGGCGTCGTCTTAAACCCTCACTCCAAACGCTTCCGGAAGAATCCGCGGAAGATGAAACGGTTGGGGTATATCGTCGGCGAGCGGGGGGATTTTGCGGAAACCCACAATGACCATGATATCCGGAGGGTCGCCGAGGAGTTTAAGAAGAAGGAGATCGACATCCTCGCGATTTCCGGCGGCGATGGGACGAATCACGTGACCCTCTCCACCTTTATCGAGGTTTACGGGGACCAGCCGCTTCCGAAGATCACATTCTTGCGGGGAGGGACGCTCAACACGATCGCCTCCTCATGCGGGATCTACGGCTCTCCGGAAAAGATCCTCGGCAACCTCCTGACGAAGTATCACGAAGGGGAACCGTTCCTCGAAAAGACCTTTCCGATCATTAAGATCAACGATAGCTATGGATTCATCTGGGGGTGCGGCGTGATTTTTAATTTTATGAGGGCCTATTATGGAAAGGGTCATCCGTCGCCGCTCCAGGCGGCCTGGACCCTTGTCCACTCGATCGGCTCGGCCCTCGTGAATGGACCGTTCGCCTGCAGGATGTTTGAGCGGATCGAGGCGGAGGTAGAGGTGAACGGCAAGAGATGGCCGTTCAGGAACTATTCGGCGATCTATGCCGGCTCGATCCCTTATCTGGGTCTCGGATTCCGGGTCTTCTATCTGGCCAAGGAAAAATTTCACGCGATCGGATTTTCACTTCCCCCGAGGAATGTCCTTTATTATGTTCCGAAGATGTTCCTCGGGTTTCCCTCCCGCTGTCCGGACCTGGTCGAGGAGGCAGCGGATGAAATGATTGCAACCCTCGAGGAGCCGCGTGCGTTTACGATTGACGGTGACATGCATCCCCCGACAAACCGGTTTGAGATCAGGCGGGGTCCCTTGTTGACCGTCCTCGTGAGGTAGAGTTGATATGCCCCCCATCCCCTGGTTTATGGTCCTCCCGTTTGCCGCGCTCCTGATCGCCATTGCGGTTTCTCCGCTTCAATGTCCGCATTTTTGGGACAAGAACAGAAACAAGGCGGTGATCGCCTTCGCGCTCTCGTTGCCGGTCCTCCTCTTTTTCGGGTTGCGGAATGAGTTCGGCCCCCTGCTTCACTCGGCACGGGAGTATTTTTCGTTTATCGCCCTCCTTGCCTCGCTCTACACCGTCTCGGGGGGGATCCACCTGGTTGGTGATCTTCAGGGACGGCCGGCGGTCAATTCCCTTTTTCTCCTGGTGGGGGCGATACTCGCCAACTTTATCGGGACCACCGGCGCCTCGATGTTACTCATCCGTCCCTTTCTCTTCAGCAACCTGGAGAGGCAACGGATCTCCCACCTCCCGATTTTTTTCATCTTTATCGTCTCGAACACGGGCGGGTTGCTGACGCCGCTGGGCGACCCCCCGCTTTTTCTCGGATACCTGCGGGAGGTCCCGTTCTTCTGGACCCTTCGACTCTGGCCGGTCTGGTGTCTCGTCAACGGTCTGGTTCTTGCCGTCTTTTATCTCTGGGATCGTCGCGCCTATGCGCGGGAGACGATAGCGGCGCGGGTTGAGGATATCGCAACCGCTCAGCCGCTCTGGATCAGGGGGAGACGGAACATCCTTCTTCTCGGCGGGATATTGATCGCCGTCTTCCTGCCGACCCCTTTTCGTGAAACCCTGATGATCCTGATGGGGGCGCTCTCCTATTTTCTGACCTCCGCCGAGATCCATGAGAAGAACCGGTTTTCCTGGCACCCGATCCTGGAGATTGCGATCCTGTTTGCCGGGATCTTTGTGACGATGGTCCCGGCGCTCAAACTATTGGAGACCCATGCGACACGGTTTCCGATTCACCACCCCTGGCAATTTTTCTGGCTGACAGGGGTTCTCTCCTCGTTTCTCGATAATGCCCCAACCTACCTGACATTCTTGAGCCTCGCCCAGGGAAGCCATCTCGCCGCCACAGAAATGGTGATTGGCATCCCTGCCGCGATCCTTGCCGCGATCAGTTGTGGGGCGGTCTTGATGGGGGCGAACACCTACATCGGGAACGGCCCGAACTTCATGGTCAAGGCGATTGCAGACCAGGTCGGGGTCAAAACCCCGTCTTTTTTGGGGTACATGGTCTACTCCGTCGCGATCCTGTTCCCTGTTTTTTTCATTGTAACGGTGGTATTCTTTGTTTGACAAATGGGGTCAGACTCCTTCAAAATCAGGATTGACGTGATCTGGCGAATGCTCAAATTCTCCTTCCTCGGCCTTATCCTCGGTTCATTCCTGCTGATTTCCTGCAACAAGGACTCGCCGGAGGTCCCTCCGGACGCGGAGAAGGTCCTGCAGGAGGCGGGGGAGGATCTCCCGCACGATCCGAAGCTCCCTCCTCCGCTCGACAACTCACAGGGGTCTGGCCCTGAGGTGCTGAGCAGCCTTCCGCCGGAGGTCGACCGGGATGCGGACGGGATTGCGGATCGAAGGATCCCGAGTCGCCCCGATCTTCCGGTTGACAACTGTGCGGCCTACTATAATCCTGAACAAGAGGATCAAAATAGTAACGGCATCGGCGATGCCTGTGAGTGACCTCCATTATGCCCCTTGCGATTGGACTGATGTCCGGCACATCGGCTGACGGTATTGACGCCGCCCTCGTTCGTTTCACGGGTAAAAAAATTTCGGTTATCACCTTCAAGACCACCCCGATCCCCTCGGCGCTTCAAAAAAGGATTCTGGCGGTCTCCCCACCCTCGAGCGGTCAACAAAAAGAGGTGCGACGGCTCGATCAGAAACTGGGGGAATTGTTTGCCGGGACGGTGATCCGATTGTGCCGTCAGGCGCGGATTCCCCTGAGGAAGATCAACTTCATCGGTTCTCATGGTCAGACGATCCGGCATGAGGGGCGGAAAGGGACGCTCCAGATCGGAGATCCGCAGCTGATTGCGGCAAGAACCGGCATGACTACCGTTGCCGATTTTCGGCAGGCCGATATCCGGGCCGGGGGGGAGGGGGCCCCCTTGGGGCCGTTTCTTCACTATTATCTTTTCCGGCATCCGAAAAGGGATCGGGCGGTCCACAACCTTGGCGGGATCAGCAATCTCACGTTTATTCCGAGAGGGGCAAGACTTGACCAGGTGACCGGATTCGACACCGGACCGGGAAACATGCTGATCGATGGGCTGACACGTCGGTTTTTTGGGAGGCGTTTTGATCGCGATGGGGCGATCGCCTCAAAGGGGGTCGTCTCCCTCCCGCTCCTTCATGAGCTGATGCAAGACGGTTTTGTAGCGAAAAGGCCCCCCAAGTCGGCCGGCCGGGAACAGTTTGGTGAAAAATTCCTGAGGAGGCTCATCCGACGCGGGCGTCAACTCAAACTGAAGGAGAGGGATCTCGTTGCAACGGCGACGGCGTTTACCGCCGCCTCACTCGCCGAGAGCTATCGCCGATTTACGGGACTCCCGGAGGAGATCATCTTTGGCGGGGGCGGGGTCCATAACCGGACCCTGATGCAGATGATCCGTGCCGAGTTGCCGGGGGTCAAGATTTCAACTTTTGAGGATCACCGAACCGGCATCTCTTCAGATTCCTTTGAGGCGGTCCTCTTTGCCGTTCTTGCCCGGGAGACCTTGCAGGGGCGCCCCGCTAATCTTCCAAAGGTCACCGGCGCCCGCCGGGCCGTCGTGCTGGGGAGGATTATTTCAGAAAGGGAAGAACGATCCGGCCGCTTGCGAGGTCCTGTTCCGCCTGACGATATCGCTCCATCGTCCCAAGGTCATTCCAATAGCCGTCATAAGGATGGCTGTAAATCTTCTCACCGGCGGCGAGGGCGGGAATATATCCCTGACGGATGATACAGGAGGGGCCGAGATCCGGAAGGTAGGCGAGGAGTTTTGGCTCGATCACCTGAACACCGGTATACATGACGAGGGATGACGGGTGAGGCACCTCCTTGCCGATCGAGACGATCCGACCACCCTTGCCGACCTCGACGGGACTGAATTCGGATCCCGGATCCCGGCGGCGGACCACCATCGTCGCGATCCCCTTTTTTCTCTGGTGATGCTGGATCACCTTTTTCAAAGACAGGTCGATCAGGACATCGCTGTTGATCACAAGGAGCGGTTCTCCGGGAAATTGTTGTGACACCTTTTTGATCCCGCCGCCGGTGCCGAGGATCTCATCTTCCCGGGAGTAGCGGATACGGATCCCGAATCGTTTCCCATCGCCCAGCTCCTTTTGCATCAGCTCCCCCAGGTGATGGAGGTTGATCGTCACTTCTTCGATCCCGGATGCCTTCAGGAGCAGGAGGCTGTAGTGGATCATCGGCCGGTTGGCGACAAGAAGGAGCGCCTTAGGTGTCGAAAGCGTCAAAGGACGTAGTCTGGTGCCGAGGCCGGCTGAGAGGATCATCGCCTTCATAAGCAATCGAATGCCAAATTATTGCAGTTCGGGAACATATTTTTTCAAGAGGTTCAACAAAGGTTGAAGTTCATGGCGTCTCTCCAGGGCCTGTTTGACGTATCGGAGACTTGCAGGGATAAACTTGAGAAAAGAGCGGTTCTGTTTCACCTGATCAATATAGACGAACCTCCCGGCATCCTTCAATTTGCGCTGGATCGTCAGATAATCGAATACCCTTTTGAATGATTCAAGGCCGCCTGGTTCGGCCCGCTTTTCCAGATAGTAACCGATCAGTTGATCCACCATCTTCCCATCAAGTTCAATATAGGAATCCCTTAAAAGGGCGACTAAGTCGTAGGCGGCGGGGCCAAGCAGGGCATCCTGAAAGTCAATGAGGCGCAGGCGCTCCTCCTGCACCATGAGGTTCCGGCTCTGGAAGTCCCGATGGGTAAAAACCAGCGGTTCGCCGAGCAGGACCTTCGTGATCTTTCGCGTCTCTGCCTCAAAGAGGCCTCGATCGGAGCTCGCAGGCCTGGAGACCTTTTCAACATAATACTCCCAAAAATGGTCAAACTCCCAGTTGTAGAGTGTGGCATCGAACGACCTTTGAAGGGCGATGCAGTCGGCCGGCCGGTTGATCGGGATCGACTGGATCCGGATCAGGAGATCGATCGCCTTCTGATACCACCCCTTCCAATGCCTCTGTTCGGCCTGATGCAGGACCGTTTCCAACGTGGAGTCGCCAAGGTCTTCGAGGAGGATCTGCCCCTCCTTTTCACGAAACTCCAAGACCTCCGGAACCGGAAGGTCATGGGACCTGAGAAATCGGGCGATGTTCAGGAACGGGAGTTCACGAGGTCTCTCCTTGAGATTGGTGATCTCCTCGGAGACCGACATTTTTCCAGCCGGCATCTGCATCACAATAAATGTGGAGCCGTCTTCCCTTTTGCCTCGCGAATAGGTTCGGGTGGAGGCATCCCCATGGAGTTTCTGCAAGACTTCCTTCATGAGCGTGAGCGGAGGTTGAACTCAAGGGGAGCGGTTTGTCAACCACCGTATCTTGTCCTGAAGCCTTTTTCGACGGAACCGGCGTGCCTCACCGACCCATCGGGGTCGCTCGATCGGATGCACAAGTCTCTTGAGTCTTTTGGAGTACTGAAGGGCGAGGTGATTTGCCAACTGATACCTCTCCTCCTCCTCGGGCTTCAGGAACGGGAGCAGTTGATAGCTGTTGTAGAGGAGATCGGGGAGCCGGCACCGGATGCCGACAGCCCTTTGCCTTTCCAGGACGAGAGAACAGACAAGGTACTTGTCGATTTCCGCCTGGAGTTCCAGCTCCAGTTTGGAGACCCCCCTCATCTCCGAGAGGCAGGAGACAAGGAACAGAAAGTGACTGACTCCCTCGATCGCGGTGCAAAAGGGGTCCAGGTTTCGCTCAGTCAATCGGGAGAATGGGGGATTTTGATCCAATTTTTGTAATATGTCTCCGGCGATATAGAGACCGATCTGGACCCCTTCATGATCTTCGGAAAGGAGAACAGTTTCTTCAGGGAGCCTCTCCTGGGGGATCAGGGAAGAGGCGATTTCTTGTCCGATCACGAACCTCTCCACCGGGGCCTCGGAGGAGATGTTGTAGATCTCTTCAATCTCCTCCTGAATCGTTTTGAGGATACTCATTGTGGTTTTCGGGTGACGGCCGGGACCGGTATGATCCCCTCCTGTGCCAGCTTTAGTTTGGCCCGCTCGCTCCCGGTCTTCAACCAGGTCTCATAGATCCGGAGGAGGTCGGCAGGGGAGAGGAGATCGGTCTTCTCGCTTACCTCGGAGAGGACATCAACGTAGGAGACGAACCTTCGGGCCAGCTCCCCATAGATCTCTTCAAAGGCGGAGTGACGGCTGAGGAGCTGCGCGAGGCTCCCATAGGCAGATCCCCCCATCTGCACATAGTAGTCGATGTCGACCAGCTGGCGTTGCAGCGAGGCGGGGAAAAATCCGGCGGTGAACAGGGAGAGATCCCCGATCCTCTTGAAGAGTGTGACCCGGCTGTGGAAATCGGCGGAAAGCGCCTCACCCAAAAGCAGGGCCAACACCTCTTGCCGAGGCTCCTCTTTCAGATAATCCTTGAGGAGGGTGACGAGGTAGAATTCAACCCCTTCCGGGGCGCGGACCTTTTGATTCTGGATCGCCTCGTGGACGCGGTCCTTGAAAAACTCGACCAGGCTGGTCGATTCGATCCTGTCGTCTTTATCGGGCATCGGCACCCTGATTATACAAATTTCGGGCAAGGGGGTCGAGCCAAAAAAATCTTAAAAAATAATCTGAAAAAACCCGCAACTTTATTGGGGGACACCCGATACTCGTTATGAGTTAAGCGATCGGGGTGAAGGACGGAGAAAGGAGATTGACCTTCGCCCCTCATATCCCCCATCTCCTTTCTCCATATTATCGGCGGGTGGCCTAAAGCCACCCGCCGTTTTTTTAGTTGGGGAACGGTTTATAACCCCTTGAGACGATGTAAACCTCGGTAGAGCTTTTCCGGGTTGAATCGGGGATGAACATTTTGACCTGCTCGAACTGCGTCTCCAGCTCCCTTTTGAGCGGTTCGGTCTCTTCCCCCGGAAAGACCTTTACGACAAGACCCCCGTTCTCCCGGAGGCAGAGCTTGCAGATCCCCAGCGCGTGTCCGGCCAGTTCGTACGACTCGTATTGGTCCTGAAACTTGATCCCCGAGAGATTCGGTGACATGTCGGAGACGACAAGGTCGACCTTGCGCCCGAGGCTCGCCAGGATCATCTGTTTTGTCCGCTCCTCGCGGATATCACCCTGGATCAACGAAACGTTCTTTGCCGGAGCGGTAACCGGTTCGAGATCGACGCCAATGATCGTGCCGGTTGGCCCCACCTCCTGGGAGATCACCTGAAGCCAGCTCCCGGGCGAACAGCCGAGGTCGATGATCGCCATCCCCGGCTTCAGGAGGCGGAATTTCTGATTCAGCTCAACAAGCTTATACGCGGCCCGCGACCTGAATCCCGACTCCTTCGCCTTTTTGTAATAGCGGTCCTTTCGAAGATAAGCCTTCCTGGCCATCTCAAAGCCTATAGTCGACAAGATCAATCATTTCAAGTGGTTCGGTGGGCCAAGGTCCATAAGATGCTGAAATCACTTAAAAAAGTGATAGATTGGGCGGTGGTTCAGGGTCTCTCCAGTTTAGGGTCACCTCCCTCTTTCCACGGCCATCCTTCGACATAAAATAAAGCCGCCCCTCCTCCTTGCCATACTCGTAGAGATCGCGCGTGAGTCGCACGTCATCGAGACAGTATTGTTTGAGTCGATCCCACTCGCCATCGCGGTAAAACTGGATCGCGTCGGTCCCCTTGCCGCTCTTGCCAACCCCGAGTGTCCCTTGAGCAACACTCTCGAGGCTGACGCGATGTCCGACGATCTTTTCGATCTCTTCCATGATGTCGAGACAGGGGAGACGGGAGAGGTCGAGGTTCTTGAAGTACGGTTGAAGAACAGGGAAATCAAACCGGCGGATATTGAAACCGATCACCCGTGACGCCTGTGAAAGTTCCCCTTCCAGGCGGGACAGGTCCTGTTCAAGATACGCCTCGTACCGATTGGCCTGATACAAGGAGAGGGCGACCAGCGAGACCCCGAGGCCGACAAGGTTTCCCCTCCCGCCGACCTCGTCAAAACCCCTCTGGGTCTCTATGTCGAGAACCGCCTGGGTCATACCCCCCGAATTTCCTTCTGAATAATTGATTCGAGCTCCTCCTCGGCAACGCGGCAATACCATCGCCCCTCAGGGTAGACGAGGATGTTCGGGCCTTCGGCACAGACATCGAGGCAACCGGTGCGTGAGACCCGGATCTTTCCCTTAAGCCCCTGTTTCTTGACCGCCTCCTTCAGCCTCTCCACGTACCCCTTCCCCATTGAATGGGGACCGCAACAGACCTCCCCATTCTCCCGCACATTCTCGCAGACGAAGATATATTTCGTAAAGGCAGGCTTTCTCAACTCCATCCCGAAGTCACTCCCCTAAATCGATTGGAACGTCAATTGCCTTGACGTAACCTCCTGATAGAAGTAGCATTTTCAATCCCGAAGCTTTTTAGAAGACACTAGGGACCGGGTTTGGTTATGATTACCCTCAAGTCCTTTTATCTTGCGACGACGACGGGAGTTGACGTGATCAATATCGGTCATGACGTACGGAGCCTGATTCGGGAGGCGAAGATGGAGACAGGTTGGGTCAACCTGACGTGTCGCTACCCCGGCGCGGGTCTTGTAGTCCTCTCGAATGACAATCGTCAGGCAGGACTCGCGCGGGAGGCGCTTAAAAAGGAGCTGGGGGATAACGGGCGGGCGGGGACGCGTCATCTCTTGCCAACGACCCTCACCCTCCCGCTGGAGAATGGGAGGCCGGTCTTTGACCCGTGGCAGGAGATCTTTCTGGTCGATTATGATTCAGGGGCCAAGAGGAGAGAGGTGATTGCACAGCTGGTCACCGAACCGAAGGAACAGGGACAGCCTGCAAGGAGGCGATGACGAAACCGATCACAAAAGGAGAGGTTGTGAAACTCCGGTTTGAGAACAATGATCTCGCCCGCAATCTTTTCGGGGTCCAGGATCAGAATATCCGGACGATCGAAAAGAAGCTCGGTGTCGAGATCAATATTCGCGGGGCGGACGTCAGCATCCGGGGGCCCCAGACCGACGTCGCCCTAGTTGAGAGGCTCTTGACCGAGCTCTACGGGATGGCCAAAAAGGGTTTTCCCGTCCTCGGCTCGGATGTGGAGGGGGCGATCCGCGTCTTTGCGGCGGATCAGAATGCCCGCCTCCAGGACCTTCTGGAGAACTCGATCTTTGTCCCGTTTCGGGGAAAGGTCATTGTACCCAAGAGCCCCAACCAACGTTCTTACATGGAGGCGATCAAGGGGCACGACCTCGTCTTCGGGATCGGCCCGGCCGGGACCGGAAAGACCTATCTCGCCGTGGCGATGGCGGTGATGTCCCTGACCCGGAGACAGGTCTCGCGGATCATCCTCTCGCGTCCTGCGGTCGAGGCGGGCGAGAAACTCGGTTTCCTTCCGGGGGATATGGTCGAGAAGGTGAGCCCTTACCTCCGTCCCCTGTATGACGCCCTCTACGATATGATGGATTACGAGAAGATCATGCAGCTGGTGGAATCGGGTGTGATTGAGGTTGCCCCCCTGGCGTTTATGAGGGGAAGGACGCTGAACGCCTCTTTTATCATCCTCGATGAGGCGCAGAACTGCACGAACGAGCAGATGAAGATGTTCCTGACCCGTCTGGGGCTGGACAGCAAGGCGGTCGTCACCGGCGATGTGACGCAGGTCGATCTCCCATCCGGCCGGCCATCGGGCCTGATTGAGGCGCAGAGGATCCTGCAGGATGTTGAAGGGATCGCCTTTCAGGAATTTGACGAGGGGGATGTGGTCAGACACCGCCTTGTCTCGGATATTGTCAAGGCGTACGATCGGAGGAAGAATGGCTAAGCCGGGTTCACAGGAGAGAGGCACGGGGTTTCTGAAGAGTCACCGTTTTTGGGAGACGGTCGGTCTCTTTCTTCTCTTTTCGATCCTTGTCTCCATCATGATGAACGTCTCCTGGAGCAAGTTCCCTTCCGACCTGCAACCGGGGAGGATCGCCGCCTTTGAGATCAGGGCCGACCGCGATTACGAGATTGTCGATCAGGAGGCGACAGAGAAACTCACGAATGAAAAGCTCGAGGGGGTCTTGCCGGTCTTCGACTGGGAGGATGCTGCCCCTTTCTCCCGAAAGATTGTGGAGAACAAGGAGGTCCTGAACCCCTGGCTGAAGAAAGGGGTCCTCGTGCGGCGGCTTTCAGAACCCGGCGGTGAACCCTCTTTTTTCAAGGCGTGGGATCATGTCATCTCCCTGGAAGAGGCGATCAAACGGTATGGGATAAAAAAAGAACTCCACCCGACCTTCATCTTTAACCCTCAGGAGACCGAGGCCCGGAAGCAGAAAGTCCTGCAGGAGATCAAGGCGGTTGTGATCAAGGTTCAGCGGGGCGAGTCGATTATCCGCCTCGGGGACCGGATTGAACCGTGGCATGTGAAGGTGATCGACGGGATCCAGACCGAGAGGAGCCGCACGCAATTAAAGGCACGCTGGGTCGGGACCTTTGGGCTCACCTTCCTGATGGTTTCCCTCCTGCAGCTGGTCGGTCTGGCGATCACAGGCGGAAGGCTCCCGGGGAGGAGGGATCTCCTCTTTCAGGGGCTCCTGCTCCTGATGTTTCTGGGGGGGGCGAGGCTCTTCCTCTTTTTCTCCGCCGGTATCCGTGACCTCCTCCCGTTCGGCGTCCCGCTTTCGGCGTTTTATGTAGCGCTCCCGATCGCCGCGGCACCGATGATCGTCCGTCTGGTCCTTTCCGCGGAGAAGGCGCTGATCTTTGCCTTTCTGATGTCGATCCTCTCGGCCCTCCTTTTGGAGAATCGATTCATGTACGGCCTCTACTTTCTGGTCGGCGGGATCACAGCGGTCTGGTTGGCCGGTCACGTCCGGAGCCGGGCGGCGCTTCTAAAGTCCGGTCTGCAGATCGGCCTTCTGAACGTTGTCTCTCTGGTAACGCTGCAACTCGCAAACGCCTCGACCCCGAATACCTTTTTTGTCGTTGACGACCTCCCGCTCCTCATTGCCTTTGCCGGGTTGGGAGGGGCCTTGAGCGGCGTCGTGGTGATGATCCTGATGCCGCTCTTTGAAACCGTTTTCAACTACCTGACCCCGATCAAGCTGCTTGAGTTTGGGAGCCTGAACCACCCGGTCTTAAGAGAGATGATTGTGCGGGCCCCCGGCACCTATCACCATAGCCATATGGTCGGGACACTCGCCGAGGCGGCCTGTGAGGGGATCGGCGCCGACGGACTCTTCGCGCGCGTCGCCTCCTATTTCCATGACATCGGCAAGCTCACGAAACCGCCCTACTTCATTGAGAACCAGACGATCGGGGAGGATCGTCATTTCAGCCTCGCCCCCTCGATGAGCGCCCTGATCATTACCTCGCACGTGAAGGAGGGGATCGAGCTCGCCAAAAAGTACAAACTGCCGCAGCGGATCATCGATATCATCCCGGAGCATCAAGGGACCAAGCTGATCACCTATTTCTACAACAAGGCGAAAGAGGCGGAAAAGAGAAGCCTGCAGGTGGTCGACGAGCGGCATTACCGCTATCTGGGCCCCAGGCCCCAGACGCGGGAGGCGGGGGTGATCCTGCTGGCCGATACGGTCGAGGCGGCGACCCGCGCCTTGAAGGATCGTTCCGCGACGCGGCTGGAAGAGGTTGTCCGGAACATGATCAACAAAAATTTCATTGACGGCCAGCTGGACGAGTGCGACCTGACGCTGAAGGATCTGGAGGTGATCGGGCGGAGTTTTGTAAGAATCTTGGTCGGGATCTATCATCAGAGGATCGAGTATCCGGAGATACCGGTGAAGGAGTCGCCCTTAAGCATCGTGCCGTCCCATGTCGACAAGTATACTCAACCGTCACCCCTCAATGAGAATTCCTTCCGGGAGGATCAGAAGGGTCGTTCGTAGGATCGGCCGGGAGTTTCGTCTGTTTCCCGATCTTACCCTGGTCTTTTTGGGCGATCGTGAGATCCGAAGGGTCAACAAGAAATACCTCCGGCATGACCGGCCGACCGATGTGATCGCGTTTCCCTATCACCCCTCGTTAGTGTTTCCTCGATTCAGCGGGGATATCCTGATCTCTCTCGATGCCGCCCGCCGTCAGGCGAGGGCGCTGGGGCATCCGGTCTGGCGCGAGGTCAAGATACTCATGATCCATGGAATCCTTCACCTCCTGGGGTTCAGGGACCACAGGAGATCGGACCGCTTGAAGATGTGGAAGAGGACAGGGGAGATCCTGGCCAAGGTGGAGCGGTTATGATCGGATCACTCCTCTCGGGGCTTTTGTCGGGCCTCTCCTTTCCGACCTCGATCGGATCGGTCTCGTTTTCTTTGGGAGGGCTTGCCTGGTTTGCCCTGGTCCCCTCCTATCTTGCCCTCGTCTCGGTTCGTCAGGGGAAGAGGGCCTTTTGGGGCGGATTTTCCACCGGCCTCCTTCTCTATGGTGTCTCTCTCTACTGGATCTACATCGCGATGCACCTCTACGGCAAGGTGCCGGTCTGGTCTTCCCTCACCGCCCTCGTTCTGCTGGTCACGATCCTCTCCCTTTACCTCGGAGGCGCCTTCCTCCTCTCCTTTTTTCTTAAAAAACGGGGGGCCCCCTTGTCCTTATCCTTTCCCGCCC
>CAYWRF010000039.1:0-13233 GCA_964460495.1 uncultured Pseudomonadota bacterium
GGCCGGGGGATATGGTGATCATTGACCAGTTCATTGATCGGACAAAGGGAAGGGTCTCCACATTTTTTGCGGACGGGGTCGTCGCGCATGTGACGTTCGCCGATCCGCTCTGCCCCGTGTTGAGAAGGATCTTGGCGGACTCGGGGAAAAAGGTCGGCGCCCGGGTCCGCGAAAAGGGGACCTATCTCTGCATGGAGGGGCCCCAGTTCTCGACCCGCGCGGAGTCCTCACTCTACCGATCCTGGGGGGTTGACGTGATCGGTATGACGAATCTCCAGGAGGCAAAGCTCTCCCGCGAGGCGGAAATCTGTTATGCGACGATCGCCCTCTCAACCGATTATGACTGCTGGCATGAGACCCATGACGATGTGACGATCGGTGCCGTTCTGGAGACATTGAAGAAGAATGTGGAGACGGCGCGCAGGATGATCCGTGAGGCGGTTCGGATGATCGGTCCGAATCGCGCCTGTGAATGTGTCCGGGCACTCGAGCATGCGATACTGACCGAGAGGTCGCGGATACCGGCCGAGACCAGAAAGAGGCTCTCGTTGATCGCCGGAAAATACTGGTAGGGAGGTTCTTATGGAAATTGTTGCGTTAGGGACGGTTGCAATCGATTCGCTCGAAACCCCGTCGGGGAAGGCGGAGGAGATCCTCGGCGGCTCTGCCATGCACTTTGCGGCGGCGGCAAGTTTTTTTTCGCCGGTCGGCCTCTTGAGCGTGGTCGGCGAGGATTTTGACCAGTCGCTCGACTTCCTGGAAAAAAGGGGGGTCTCGCGGGCGGGGGTTCGGGTCTCTCCCGGAAAGACATTCCGCTGGAGGGGGCGGTACTCCGAGGACCTCAATCGGGCGGAGACGCTTGAGACCCAACTGGGGGTCCTTGAGAATTTTTCCCCGGAGCTCCCGCGTGAGTGGAGGGATCCGCCCCACCTCTTCTTGGGGAACATCCACCCGGCGCTCCAGCAAAGGGTGCTCGATCAGGCGGGGCGCTCCGCGTCAGGACGCTCCGCGTCGGGACGCCCCGCGTCGGGACGCCCCGGCCGGGTTTATCTCGATTCGATGAATCTCTGGATCACCCATGAAAAAAAGACGTTGGATGAGGTCGCTGGCTGTGCGGACCTCGTTGTGATCAACGAGGGGGAGGCGAGGCAGTGGACCGGGGAATCGTCTCTCGTCAAGGCGGCCAGGACCCTTCATCGTCTGGGGCCACAGACTATTGTCATCAAACGCGGCGAGTACGGGGCGCTCCTCTTTCACAAGGGGGAGCTCTTCTCCGCGCCGGGGCTTCCGCATGAGGTGGTCAAGGATCCAACCGGGGCAGGCGATTCGTTTGCCGGCGGGATGGTCGGTTATCTTGCGAGGGAAAAGAGGTATGACCTTGAGACCCTGAAGAAGGGGGTGATCGTCGGCTCGGCGCTCGCCTCGTTCAATGTGGAGGATTTTGGCCCGAACCGGATGAGGAACCTCACGAGGGGAGAAATCCAGGGGAGGGTCGAGGAGTTCCGAAGGCTCAGTCACTTTCAGGGGATTTCGATTTAAGGTATGGAGACATTAGGACAGTATCTGAAGAAGGAGAGGGAGTTCAGGGGGATTCTCCTGGAGGATGTGAGCCGGGGGACCAAGATCAATCTCCGTTTCCTGCAGGGGATCGAGGCGGACCGGTGGGATGACCTCCCGAAGGGGGCCTTTGTGAAGGGGTTCCTGAAGGGGTACTCCTCGTTTATCGGGATCCCGATTGACGAGGTCTTGCGTCGCCATGATTCGTCAGCCCCCCGATCGGACAAGGCGGAAAATCCGTTTCAGAAATTCCGGGATTTTGAGGTCAAGAACCACTTCTTTGCCCTCCTCTTTTTTGTCATCGTATTAATCGTTCTTGCCGCCTATTTGTCGACGCGATAGCCTTTTTCCATGAAGGGTCATGCGATCGTCCTCAAAACTTATCCCCGAAGGGAGGATGACCTCCTCTGTGACCTCCTGACACGTGAATGGGGGAGGATCTGGGCCTTTGCCCGCTCGGCGCGGAAGAGTCGCCGTCGTTTCGGGACGCTTCTCAACCCGATGAATATCCTGGAAATCCTCCTGGAGAAGGGGATGTACCTTAAAGAGTGCAACCTCGTCCTGCCGCTCATCCATCTTCAATCGGATCTCGGAACACTGGGGACCGCCTTCTATCTCCTCGAGGCGATCCGGGCGATGACGCCGGAGGGGCCTGAAGAGGGGAGGTACGACCTCCTCTCCGCCTCCCTCCAGTCCCTCGATCGCGGCATCCCTCCCGAAAGGGTTCGGACGGCGTTTTGCCGCGACTTGCTGAAGATATCGGGACTTGAACCGCGCCTTGGGGCCTGTCTCAGGTGTAACCGTCGGGAGACGGTCTCCTTCTTTGTCTATCGCGAGGGGGGGGTCTTCTGCCCCCGTTGTCTCCCACCCTCGTGGCGAGCCCCCCATGTCGAGTCTGAAAGGGTCCGGCGGGGGGAGGAGGAGAGGATCTTTACTCCGTTTCTGGAGTACTGTATGGAGAGACGGCCGGTCTCCCGGACCTTATGTCAAAATCCCAATGGGGCGAGCCCCAACGGGGCAGGCCCCCCCGATTCTTAAGGGCCTATGCGGTTGCGCTTCAGGTCCTCTCTTCCTACCTGTGGGTGTCGGTCAGGCGGCGTCTCCTCGGTGAGGCCTGGATTCGTCCCCGGATGCCGGCGATCCACAAAAAGAACGCGAGGCGGATCGAACAAAACATACTGAAACTGAAGGGGCTCTTCATCAAGGTGGGACAGATGCTCTCGATCCTCTCGAACTTCCTCCCGGAGGAGCTTCGGGCGGGGCTCGAGGGGCTCCAGGACCAGGTCCCCCCGCACCCGTTTCCGGCGATCGAAAAGAGATTCCTCCAGGAGTTTCAGAAAAGGCCGCAAGAAATCTTCCGGCTGTTTGAAGAGACGCCGATCGCCTCCGCCTCGCTCGGCCAGGTCCACCGGGCGGAGCTCCCGGACGGGACTCCGGTGGCGGTCAAGGTCCAATATCCGGAGATCGAGAGAATCGTTCATAGTGACCTCACGATTCTGAAGAGGATTTTTTCACTCCTCCACCTGTTCCTCCCGACCTATGGATTGAGACAGGTGTACGAGGAGATCGCGCAGGTGATCCTGCAGGAACTGGACTATGTCTATGAGGGGAAAAACCTCGAGACGCTCCGGAAAAACTTCGAGAATGAGAAGGAGATCCTGTTTCCGGATGTCTTTTGGAATTATTCTACCTCCCGGATCCTGACACTCCGCTTCATGGAGGGGACAAAGATCTCCCAGGTTGCGGCGCTGAAGAAGATGAATCTCGATCCGGCCGCGATCGCGACGAAGATCCTCCATGCCACCTGCAAACAGATTTTTCTGGATGGCGTTTACCATGCCGATCCGCACCCGGGGAATCTCCTCGTCAGGCCGGATGGGAAGGTCGTCCTTGTCGATTTCGGGGCGATGGCCCGTGTCTCGGAGCCGATGAGGGCCGGGATGGCCCGTTTTGCGGAGGGGTTGATCAAGCGGGATACCCGGATCCTCGCCTCGGCGATGCGCGAGATGGGGTTTGTCGCGCGGGAAGAGGGGATGGAGCCGTTTGAAAAGCTGGTTGATTATTTTTACGGGAAACTGACCCACCTGAAGATCGAGAATTTCCAGAACCTGAACCTGGTGAATCTGCAGAATGTCGAGGAGCTGCTCGAGTTGAAAAAGTTGAAGATCAGTTTCCGGGAGCTGATGGGCTCGTTTCATGTCCCGAGGGACTGGGTCCTGCTGGAGAGGACGATGCTCCTCGTGATCGGCCTGACCGCCCATCTCGCCCCGCAACTGAACCCGATGGAGATTGTGCTCCCGTACATCGAGAAATTCGTCCTGAAGGACCGGCCGGTCGCCGAGGTCCTGATCACGCTCACCAAGGAGATCGGTCTCTCCTATCTCCGGTTGCCGCATGAGATCCAGAAGGCGCTCCGGCGACTCAATGAAGGGAGGATCAATCTCTCTCATCCTGACCTCAAGGGGCAACTGCAACGGCTCTACATCCTCGGTCATCAGTTCCTCTACGCGGGGCTTTCCATCGGCGGGATCTTCCTCGGTCTCCGCCTGGAAGAGCTTGGATTTCTCTCCGGATCGCGGTATGCTTACCTCGGGTCGGGCCTCTTGGGTCTGGTCCTGTTGATCTCCATCGTCCGCAACAGAAGGTCGTAGGGTGCCATGAGTCCCAATCGCGATCAAAAAATAATCGTCGCCGTCGCCCTCTCCCTGCTGATCCATCTCTTGCTCCTCCTGTCCCTCTCCCTTCCGGTGCCGGAGATCTTCGTTGCCCGGAACGAGATCGAGGTCCTTCTCCGGCAGAAGGAGATCGCGGCGATCTCGCCGCCGGAGCAGGAGGAAAGGCCCGATCGGTCGCGATTCCTCGGCCTCTATGATTCAAAGGTCGAGGAGGAGCGTGTGGCGGTCCGCCCGCCGATCCCGCCGTCTCGACGCCGGATCGTGACAGGGCCGGGCGGTGAAGAGCTCCCGCGAAAAGGGGAGGGGTTGCATTATGGCATGAAACGGCCCTTGGAGGGTGAGGGAGAGGAGGACCTCTCAACGATTCTCCCGGAGGAATTTTTCCCGAATCTGAAGATCGGCGACAAGACTTATCTGAATGTGGAGAGGTACCCGAAGGTCGCCTACTTTGTCCGTCTGAAGAATGTGATCCGTTTGACCTGGAACCCCCACCGGGTCATCGGACAGTATATTTATTCGCAGGGGATATCGGCCGGGCAGATCGAGACTCAGATCGGGATGCAGATCGATCCCGAGGGAAATCTCCGAAAGGCATTTGTCGCCCGGTCCTCCGGACTTTCCCTCTACGATGAAGAGGCGCTCCGGGCGATCGCGGACTCCGCACCGTTCTCGGCGCCGCCGGAGGAACTTCTCGATCGGGCCGGTGTCCTGCCGATCCTCTTTGCCTTTACGTATTATCTCTGATCCGGAAACTCGTACCGGAGTTTCAGCTCCTTGGCCGCCTTCACCTCGTCGAGGCGTCCGAGGCGGGTCTGGTGAGGGGCCTTTTTGACCTGTTCGGGGTTCTCCTGGGCCTCCTTTGCGATCGTAATCATCGCCTCGCAAAACTCGTCCAGCGTCTCCTTCGATTCGGTCTCGGTCGGCTCGATCATCAGCGCCCCGTGCACGATCAGCGGAAAGTAGATCGTCGGCGGGTGAAGACCGAAATCGATCAGCCGTTTCGCGATGTCGAGCGTCGTGACACCGGTCTCTTTCTGTTTCTTGTCCGAGAAGACCGCCTCGTGGAGCGTGCCGTGATCGAACGGGAGGTGATAATACGGCTGCAGCCGCGCCCGGACATAGTTGGCATTGAGTACCGCCAGTTCTGCGACCCGGCGCAGCCCCTCGGGGCCCATCTCGCGGATATAGGTGTAGGCGCGGACCAGCATCCCGAAGTTGCCAAAAAAAGAGCGGAGACGGCCGATCGAGTGAGGGCGGTTGAAGTCAAGGCGAAAAAGGGAGTCCGACCCGTCTGACACTATTCTCGGAATCGGCAAAAACGGCTCCAGCCTTTTCTTTACCGCCACCGGTCCCGCCCCCGGACCGCCGCCGCCGTGCGGTGTCGTGAAGGTCTTGTGGAGGTTCATCTGGATCAGGTCGACCCCGGCATCCCCCGGCCTGAATTTTCCCAGGATAGCGTTCATGTTGGCGCCGTCGCCGTAGACGAGCCCCCCCTTTTCGTGGACGATCTGGCAGATCTCGCCGATCCCTGATTCAAACAGGCCGAGTGTGTTCGGGTTTGTCAGCATCAACGCCGCCACCTCCCGATCGATCGCCTGGCGGACCACCTCGGGGGAGAGCTGACCATCCCGGCCTGTTTTTAAAGGGACCACCTTGTAATTTCCCATCGCCGATGAGGCGGGGTTTGTCCCGTGCGCAGAATCAGGGATCAGGATCTTCGTCCTCGACTCGCAATTCGCGTTATGAAAGGCACGGATCATCAGGATCCCGCAAAGTTCCCCATGGGCGCCGGCTGCCGGCTGGAGAGTGACCGCATCCATCCCGGAGAGCTCGGCCAGGTACCGCTCCAGCTCAAAGAGGAGCTGAAGAGACCCCTGCACCGTCTCTTCCGGCTGGTACGGGTGGACGTGGGCAAACCCGGCAAATCGCGCCACCTCCTCGTTGATCCGGGGGTTGTGCTTCATCGTGCAGGAGCCGAGCGGATAGAAGTTGGTGTCGATCGAGAAGTTCCACTGGGAAAGGCGCGTAAAATGCCGGACCACATCCGGCTCCGAGACCTCCGGGAGTCGGGCGGGATTTTTCCGGATCAAGTTGTCAGGGGGGCGCGTCCCGCTGGGGGTTAATCGGCCTGATTTTTCGTCGAGTGAGAATCCCCGTCTCCCTTTTCGGGAACGCTCAAACAGGAGCGGCTCATTGAATTGGAACCCTTTCAAAATTCCTCCAGGACCTTTGCGAATCGATCGATCTGATCCTCCGGGACCAGTTCCGTCACACAGACGAGGAGCGAGGGGCCGAGTTCAGGGTACCAAGACTCAAGGAAGAGACCGCCCAGGATCTTTTGATCCCTCAACCTCCGGAGGATCTCTTGAGGCCTCTCCGGGCACTCGAGGACAAATTCATTGAAGGTTGTCCCGGAAAAACGGGTCCGAAATCCCTGGATGTTTTGCAGCCGTCCCCGGAGCGCCTCTGCCCTTTCATAATTGATCCGGGCGAGGCGTGAGAAGCCTTCCCGGCCCCAGAGGGCGAGTGTGATCGTCGCCGCGAGGGCGCAAAGGGCGACGTTCGTGCAGATGTTGGAGGTCGCCCTCTCCCTCCGGATATGCTGTTCCCGTGTCGAAAGGGTCAGGACAAATCCCCGGCGTCCCTCCGTATCGACCGTCTCACCGACGAGACGCCCCGGCATCGCCCGGGCAAACTCCCGACGGGCGGCGAAGAGCCCGAGCGAGGGGCCCCCGAAACAGAGCGGGTTGCCGAACCCTTGCCCTTCACCGACCGCGATGTCGGCCCCCATCTCCCCGGGTGATTTGAAGAGACCGAGCGAGAGCGGTTCCGGTGTCGAGGTGACGAGCAAGGCCCCCTCCTGATGGAGCATCGGAGAGAGGTCAGAGAAATCCTCGACGATCCCGAAAAAATTTGGGGTTGGGGCGATCAGACAGGCGGTCTCCTTGTCCAGATTTTTTTTGATCTCCTGACGATCCAGCGTCCCGTCCGGCCTGTAGGGGATTTCGCGTATCTCCGCCTCCTGGGTCGAGAGGTAGGTCTCGAGGACCTGCCTGTATTCCGGATGAAGGGTCCTGGCGACCAGTATCTTTCCCCGGTCTGTCAGTCTCATCGCCATCAGCGCTGCCTCGGCGGTGGCGGTGGAGCCGTCGTAGTTGGAGGCGTTCGCGATCTCCATCCCGAAGATCTCCGCCACCATCGTCTGATACTCAAAGATCGCCTGGAGGGTCCCTTGCGAGACCTCCGGCTGGTACGGGGTATAGGCGGTAAGGAACTCCCCCCTCTGGATCAGCGGGGAGACGGCGCTCGGGATGTAATGGGCATACGCCCCGCCCCCCAGAAATGAGGTCCACTCCTCCCCATGCCTGTTTTTGCGCGAGAGTTCCCGGAGGTGGTGTCGGAGATCGATTTCAGTCAAGGGGGAAGGGAGGTTCAGAGGGCGATCCAGCTTTTTCGGGATCGTTCGGAAGAGATCGTCAAGACCCTCCGTCCCGATCGTTTGAAGCATTTCCGAGATCTCTTGTTCCGTGTGGGGTAGGTATCTCAGGCTGTCTCTTCCTTGATATAGGCCCTGTAACTCTCTGCCGTCATCAGCCCTTCCGTCTCGTTCGCATCGGAGAGCTCCACCTTGATCAACCATCCCTCTCCGTACGGCTCCTCGTTGATCGTCTCCGGGCTGTCAAGGATCGGATCGTTCACCTCAGTGACCCTCCCGGAGAGGGGGGAAAAGATGTCGCTGACCGACTTGACCGATTCAACGACCCCAAAGGAGTCATCCTTGACCAGGGTCTCTCCCTCATCTGGCAGTTCCACAAAGACGATCTCCCCCAACTGGTCCTGGGCATAGTCGGTGATCCCGACGATCGCGGTGGAGCCGTTCAGACGGACCCACTCATGCTCCCTCGTGTATCTCAGATCCTCCGGAATGTTAATGGCCATCAGTCTCAGGGCCTCCTTGAATAAAACGGCAGCGAAACGACCTCCGCCTCTCTCTTTTTCCCGCGGATGTCAACACCCAATTTAATCCCGATTAATTGCGCGGTTGTCAAGCCGAGAAACCCAAGCGCAATCGCCTTCTTGAGATAAGGGGACCAGGTCCCGCTCGTGACCTGCCCAACCTCGCTCTCACCCTGCAAGATCCGGTAACCCTGTCGGGCGATGCCGGGCTCCGTCAACTGGAGTCCCGCCAGTTTCTTCCGGACCTTCACCTCCCGGAGCGCCTCTCTCCCGATAAATTCCCCCTTTTCCATCTTGACCACCCACGAGAGGTCTGCCTCGAAGGGGGTTGTCTTGTCGTCGATCTCGTGTCCGTAAAGGGGATAGGCCGCCTCCAGTCTCAGGGTATCCCGCGCCGCAAGCCCGCACGGGATCAGCCCCTCTCCACGGCCCAGATCAAAGAGAAACCGCCAGAGTTTTTCAAGATCCCCCGAACGGCAAAAGAGCTCATAGCCATCCTCACCGGTGTAACCGGTGGCAGAGAGGATTACCGTATTCCCTCCAACCTCTCTTTTTTCAAAAAAGGTCTTTTTAAGAGGGGAGGGGAGGATCTGGCGTGCCCGAGGTCCCTGGATCGCCAGGAGCCCCCAGTCATCGCTCCGATTCTCCACCCGGACGTCACCCGACTTCTGCGACAAGATCCATTCAAAATCCTTTGTGGTGTTGGAGGCGTTGACACAGAGGAGGAAGTGATCCGCGGCTAATCGGTAGACCATGATGTCGTCGACAAAGGTCCCCTCCGGCGTCAACAGGGCGGAGTATTGGGAACGACCTTCCGCGAGTCGCGAGGCGTCGTTGCAGGTGACCCTCTGGACCAGGTTGAGCGCCCCCCTCCCCGTCACCTCGATCTCCCCCATATGGCTTACGTCGAACAGGCCAGCCTGTTGCCTTACCGCCATGTGCTCTTCGATGACCCCAGAATACTCGACCGGCATCTCCCAGTCGGCAAAGTCGACCATCCGGGCCCCGAGTGATTTGTGGATCTGATAAAGCGGTGTTTTTTGGGGTTCGCCTTTAGACATTGGCCCTCTCCAGGATCTCCGGTATCCGATCCTCCGCACCGACGGTCATGATATGGACCCCCTCGCAATATTCCCTGTATTCCCGTATCTGTCGAGCCGCAATCTCGATCCCCTTTTCAAGGGGATCCCTGGATTGGGCGATCTCGCCGATCGTTTCGTCCGGCACCCGGACCCCGGGGACCTTTTCGTTCAAAAAGTTCGCCTGCCGGGTCGATTTCAGGAGCATGATCCCGGCAAGGATCCCCGTCTTGAAAGGGCGCGCCCCGTTTGAGAGTTGTTTCAGCTTCTCAATCTCGAAGATCGGCTGGCTCTGGAAGAAAAATGCCCCCGCCTCGACCTTCGCCTCAAACCGGCGCCAAAAGGGGGCCTCCATCGGCAGGTTCGGATTAACCGCCGCGCCGGCGAAGAGCTCCGGTTTGCCAGAGAGCATCTTGCCGTCGACATTGATCCCCTGATTCAGTTGATGGATCAGTCGGAGGAGCTTGATCGAGTCAAAGTCGAAGACCGGTTTTGCGGATCGGTTATCGCCGATCTGGACCGCATCGCCGGTCAGGGCGAGGATATTCCGGATCCCCAAGGCCCAGGCTCCGAGGAGGTCTGACTGCAACGCAATCCGGTTCCGGTCACGGCAGGTGATCTGGCAGATCGGATCGGCCTCCGTGCTCACGATCACGGCGGAGGCGCAGAGGGAGCTCATCCGGGTGATCGCCCGCTGGTTGTCGGTTACGTTGATCGCATGGACCCGGTCTTTCAGGAGTCTCCCGATCGCGGCGAGACGGGAGGTGTCGGTCCCTTTCGGGGGCGCAATCTCGGCGGTGACAACAAATTCACCGGACTGGAGTGCTTCTCTAAGGGGCTTCACTTTTTTGCAGCCTGAAGGGTATTCCACAACAGCATCGTGACGGTCATCGGTCCCACACCTCCCGGGACCGGGGTGATCCAGCCGGCACGGCTGCGGGCCGCCTCAAACTCCACGTCCCCAACCAATTTGCCTGTAACGGGGCGAGCCCCTGCGAGCCGGTTCATCCCGACATCGATCACGACCGCCCCCGGTTTGATCCAGCCCCCCTTGATCACCTCCGGCTGGCCCGCCGCCACCACCAGGATATCGGCCCTCCCGACATGATCCGCGAGATTCCGGGTTCGGGTGTGACAGAGTGTCACCGTCGCATGATGCTGCAACAGGAGGAGGGCGGCCGGTTTGCCGACGATGTTGGAGCGCCCGACGACCACCGCCTCCTTTCCTTCAATCCGGCAATCGATCGACTCCAGTATCTTGAGTATTCCCATCGGGGTGCAGGGGGCGATCGTCGTGTGCCCCGAGAGGAGGTTCCCCATATTGGTCGGGTGAAAGCCGTCGACATCCTTCTCCGGCAGGATCGATTCGAGGACCCGCTTTTGATCGATCCCCTTCGGGAGCGGGAGCTGGACGAGGATCGCATGGATCTTCGGGTCGTGGTTCAGTGTCGTGATCAGGTGGAGGAGCTCCTCCTCCGCGATCGAGGCGGGGAGCGTGTGTTGCTCGGCAAACATCCCCGCCTTTTTGCAGGCCGCCTCCTTGTTCCGGACATAGATCCGGGAGGCCTCATGGTCCCCGACCAGGACAACGGCGAGGCCCGGCACAATCCCCTTCTCCTTCTTGAGGAGCGCGACCTCCCGGGTGATCTCCGCCTGGATCTCCTCCGATAGCTTTTTGCCGTCTATAATTTTAGCTGGCACGACCCTGTGATACACAGGGAGGAGGAAACTCCGCAACCTCTTTTTGGGGCGGTCGTCCGGCTAGGCGCTCACCCGGTTTCGCCCCTTGTTTTTGGAGTTATAGAGGAACGAATCGGCCGTCTTGACCATCGCCTCGGCGTCGGGGAGGTTTTGGGCGTTGAGCGTCGCGATCCCGACACTGATTGTGACATGGATCCTCTTTTCTTCAAAATCGAATGTCGATTCGTCGATCAGGCGCCGCATCCGTTCCGCCAGGATCGTCGCCCCCTCCGACGGTGTCGCCTTCAGGACGATGGCAAACTCCTCGCCGCCATACCGCGCGACGATATCCTCCCGCCTCACAATCGACCGGAGGAGGGCGGTGACGTGCGAAAGGATAAAATCCCCCGCCGGGTGGCCATGCTCGTCATTCACATTTTTGAAATGATCGATGTCGACCATCAGCAAGGAGAGCGGGACGTTGTTCCGGAGGCAGTAGCTGAACTCCTCGCGGAACCGCTCCTCAAAAAACCGCTTGTTGTAGGCGCCGGTCAGGGCGTCGACGACCGCCATCCGGTAGAGCTCGGTGTGAAAGATGTTCTCGACCTTGTCCTGATAGGCAAACTTCATGATCGTGGAGGAGGAGATCTGGATCTTGTCCCCGTCCTTCAGCTCCGCCTCCTTGACCCGATTCCCGTTGAGATAGGTGCCGTTGGTGCTCCCGAGGTCCTTCACGCGGGCGACCCCTTGCCTCAGCTGGATCTGCAGGTGGTGGCGCGAGATCCCGAGGTCGTTGATCGGGATGTCGATGTCGGCCGCCCGCCCCATCCGGACCGTCCCTTCCTCCAGGAGATGGATCTTTCCGACCAGCGGGCCTGAGAGGAAGACGATGTACGCCTGCTTCTCCTTCCGGTCGAGGTCAGGAATTTCTGTGACTACCGTCTGGTCGCGAATTTCTTCGGGCATTCCGCTTCTCTATCCTTCATATTAGCGAAAGAGAATGCTAACGTAAAGTTCTAGATTTTTTGATCTTCCTCAGAGAGGCGCTCACCACCTCCCGGCGTCCGGCGACGATTTTTACCTTTTGGGACCACTCCTCGTACCCGTCCAGACGGACCACGAGGTCGAATCGGGTCTCCGGGGCGATCTGCGAGAGGGTATACGGCGTCTCACCGACCTTTTGATTGTTCAGGTAGACCGCCCCCCCCGCCGGGATCGAATGGATCTCCAGACCACCCGGATTCAGTTCCATCGGGACCGTCATATCGGCCCTCTCTCCCGGCCGCGTCGTGATCGTCTTTTCCCAAAACCGGTAGTTCGCGAGGTAGAGCCCGATCTTTTGTCCCGACCGGATGTCGAGCGCCACAGGGGTCTTGAAGTCGGTCTTCTGGTCCTCAAGAAACAGGGTCGCCCCGGGAGGCTCAGACTGGATCACGAGCCGTACGGGGGGCTTGCCCCGTTGCGGCAGGGTCTCCAGTGGAACCGGCAGCGGCACGGTCCCTTGCAGGTTCGGCACTGTTTCAGGTTCGGCTGTCGGTTGATTCAAGGAGTTGAGAAATTGGGAAGCGGTTGGCCCTCCAAGGTAGCCAAGCACAATTAAAAGGGCGATCGCCCCGAGGATCGCCGCATGACGACCCTGAAACCGTCGTGATGCCTCACTGACCGGTTGTTCGTTTGGTGACTCTGCAGAAGGGGGGAGCTCAAATATTTCCTCCTCCTCAAGATGCTGGCGGATCATCTGTGAGGCGGCGCCGGCGGTCTCCTCGGGCGGTTCTCCCCCCTTCTCCGTCTCGGTCGGGAGGGAGCCCGGACCTGCCTCCGCGGTCTTCAGGGCGATATCCGGAAAGAGTTCCCCCAGATACCGGATCAGCTCGGGCGGCGAGAAGTCCGGATAGTGGATCATCCGATAACGAGTCAACTCCTCCCGAAACTCCGCGGAGGTGGCAAAGCGCCGGTTCCGATCCCTCTCCAGCGCCTTCAGGACGATCCGGTCCAGCTCCTTCTCTATGTTTTGTCTCAAGGAAGAAGGCGGAACGACCCGCACCCGCTTCACCTTCTGGATCGTCTCCTTGTTGTTTTTCCCCTTGAAGAGCCGTTCCCCTGTCAGGAGCTCATGCAGGATGATCCCCAATGAAAAGATGTCGCTCCGGTGATCGAGCCTCTCCCCCTCGGCATGTTCCGGCGACATATAGGCAAACTTCCCCTTCAAGATGCCGGAATCGGTCGTTGAGACCTTGGTCTTTGCCTTCGCGATCCCGAAGTCGATGATCTTGACCGTCCCCGAG
>CAYWRF010000040.1:0-10746 GCA_964460495.1 uncultured Pseudomonadota bacterium
CCGGTCTGATCCTCTTCGGATGGGCCCGGCCTGTCCCGGTGAACCCGTCCCAGGTGAGGGGTGGGAGGAGGGGGAACCTCTTTGTCGCGGGGGCCGGCCCTGTCTCAAACCTGATCCTGGCGGTCGTCTTCGCCGGCCTCCTGAGGCTGTTTCTTCCTTCAGCCAGCGGTTCAACAACAACCTTAATCCTGCTCCGGATGGCTGAGACCGGTGTCTATCTGAACCTGATGCTCGCCTTCTTCAACCTGATCCCGATCCCGCCATTGGACGGGAGCCGGATCCTCGAGGGGGTGCTTCCGCACCGGCACCTCGCCACGTTTGAGCGATTCACACGGTACGGCTTTCTGATCCTCTTCTTTGCGCTTGCCACGGGGCTCTTTCGTTATCTGAGTATTCCCATTTTCAAACTCGCGCGATTTCTTCTCCCATGACCGACAGGATTCTTTCAGGGATGAGGCCGACCGGAAGACTCCACCTCGGTCATTATCATGGGGTCCTCAAAAACTGGCTGAGACTGCAACAGGATTACGACTGCTTTTTCTTTGTCGCCGACTGGCATGCCCTGACGACCGAATATGCAAGCCCCGAAACGATCCGGGAATCGCGGCGCGAGATTGTCGCCGACTGGCTCTCCGTCGGTCTCGACCCGAAACGGTCGACCCTTTTTGTACAGTCCGCCATCAAGGAGCATGCGGAGCTCCACCTCCTCCTCTCGATGATCACGCCTCTGGGCTGGCTCGAGCGGGTCCCTTCCTACAAGGAGATGCAGCAGGAGCTCTCGACCAAGGACCTCTCGACACACGGCTTTCTCGGTTACCCGGTCCTGCAGACCGCCGACATCGTCCTTTATGGGGCGAACAAGGTGCCGGTCGGCGCGGACCAGGTCCCGCATATCGAGCTCGCGCGGGAGATCGTCCGCCGTTTTAATAATCTTTATGGAAAAATCCTGGTGGAGCCGCAGCCGTTACTCACGAAGGCGCCCAGGCTGCTCGGCCCCGATCGGCGGAAGATGAGCAAGAGCTACGACAATTGCCTCTACCTCTCCGACCCGCCGGGGGAGATTGAGAGGAAGATGAAGGAGGCGATCACTGACCCGGACCGGAAGAGGAGGGAGGATCCGGGGAACCCCGACATCTGTCTGATCTTTGATCTGCACAAACTGCACAGCGACCCGGAGACGATCGGCCGTATCAACCGGGAGTGCCGCCGGGCCGGGATCGGCTGTGTCGAGGACAAGAAGATCATCATCCGGGCGCTCAATGAATTTCTGGACCCGATCCGGGAAAAAAGGCGGCAACTCCTCTCCCGCCCCGCCGATCTGGAGGATATGATCGACGAAGGGAACCGCAAGGCGCGCAATCCGGCGGCGTCGCTGATGGAGAAGATCCGGGGGGCGATGAGGATATGAACGTGGAAAGGTCTGAAAATTACCGGGTCGCACTGCCGCTCTTTGAGGGGCCGCTCGATCTGCTCCTGCACCTGATCCGGAAAAACGACCTGGATCTTTATGACATCCCGGTCTCCACGATCCTCGCCCAATATCTGGATTACCTCCAGATCGCAAAGGAGCTGGACATCGATCTTGCCGGCGAATTTCTGGAGATGGCGGCCGAACTCGCCTGGCTCAAGTCACGGATGCTCCTTCCGGAACCGGCCTCGGAGGCGGAAGAGGGGCCCGATCCGCGCGAGGATCTCTTGAACAGGCTCCTCGAGTACCAGAAATACAAGCTGGCGGCGGGGCAGTTGATGGAGAGACCGATCCTCGATCGGGACGTCTTCCGTCGTCCAGCCACGAATCAGGACTTCTCGGAAGAGGAAGGGGAGATGGTTGAGATTGATGCGCTGACCCTCCTCTCCGCCTTTCAGTCGATCCTCCGGAGGTTGCCCAAAGAGCAGGGGTTCGAGGTTCGGCGAGATCGTGTCGGGATCGCCGAGCGGGTCATCGAGTTGATCGAGCTCCTCCGCGGGAGAGGACAGACCCTTTTCGAATCGCTTTTTCAGGGGGACAGGACGCGGGGTGAGGTGGTGATTACGTTGCTCGCCCTCCTGGAGATGGCGAGACAAAAACTCCTGAGGATCTTTCAGGAGCAGTCGACGATCGTTGTGCAATCGCTCATTACTGATCAGGAGGAATCTTCATGACACTCAAATCCATTATTGAGGCGATTCTCTTCGCCGCAGGCCGGCCGGTCACTGTCGGGGAAATCCTCGCGATACTGGAAGCGGCGCCGGAGAGGATCCCCGGCAGGCGGTCCGAAATCGAAGAGGCGCTGGAGGAGATTCAGAGGGAATGGGAGGGGAGGGGAGGGGCGGTCCGGCTTGAGAGGATCGCTGAGGGATACGAACTCCGGACCGGATCCGACGCGGCCCCCTGGATCCGACTCCTTCAACCGGGCAAGAAGCAGCGGTTCACGACCCCCTCCGTCGAGACGCTCGCCCTGATCGCCTATCGCCAGCCGATCACGAGGAGTGAGATTGAAGGGATCCGTGGGGTTGATAGCGCCGGGGTCCTGAAGGGGCTTTTGGAGAGAAACCTGGTCCGGGTGGTCGGGAGGAAGGAGGAGGCGGGACGCCCCTTGCTTTATGCAACATCAAGGGAATTTCTGGAGCTGTTCAGCCTGAAGGATCTGAATGACCTCCCGCCGATCTCGGAGCTGGAGGAAAAGATCCGGCAGACATCACAAGTCCCGGCGGGACTCGTCCCAACGGAGCTCGACCTTTCCGACCTCAGGGCGACCCCGCTCGATCTCTCGAATCTCGAGGCGGGGGATCGGGAGATTCTTGGGGATCTGGAGAAAAAGCTTGGGCACTTGAAGGCAGTGGAAAAAGAGATTCGTGCGATAGAGTCACCGGACCCGGCATTGCCGGAGCCGGCATTGCCTGAACCGGCATTGCCGGAGCCGGCCTTGTCGGCGGCGCTTGACAAGGGGGTCGGTACCTCATAGAACCCTCGCTCGTCCCACCCTGAAGGAGAGAGGCCTCATGGCCTTTCTCCTGCGGGGTGGAGCAGTCCGGTAGCTCGCCGGGCTCATAACCCGGAGGTCGTGGGTTCAAATCCCACCCCCGCTACAAAAACACAAAGGCCCCTTTTGGGGCCTTTTGTGTTGTTCCACTTCCCCCGCAACCTTCCCGAACGATCACCCGATAGACCGCTTGAGAGGTGGTCTTGCTGCAGTTTTCACCCATTTCCGGCGGAAAGAGCTGGCAGGAAAAGGCCGATACGGTTGCCGATATCTTCTCCCTGATGGGGATGGCACAAGGCCTCGCGATGAAGGCAACCGGTTTTTTCCGGGCCCGGCAGATGCCGGTCGGGGGGCACTGGTTCTTTCGTTACTCCGGGTTTCTCGGCCTCGCGGGGCTCTTCTGGAACTCCTACCGCGCCTTCGAGAGGCTCGCAAAGAAAAGATATCAACGGCCGGCCGAGGGGATGACCGACCTGGCCCTCGGTGTCGCCGGCCTCATCGCCGGGGGGAATATCTGTGTCGGCCTCTGGCGTGGGGCGATCTTCAAGACAATCACGGCGGAGGGGCTTGCCTTTCATGACCAGCTGGATCGTCTGGACAAGGTCCAGGCGGTCCTGATCGCCTGCGACTTTGTCCTGGATGGGGTGTCGACGGCGTACCTCCTCTCCGATCTGAAGTCGGACCCGACGTGGGAGAGGGGATTTGAGATCGTCTGCCAGGTCGGTCTCTGGTCGGCCTTTGGTTTCGATCGTCAGGCACGGACACAGTTAAAGTCGCTGGTTGGCGGCCCGAACCCGGTTGAAGAGATCGGGCGTGAGATCGGATCGGCCCTTGCCAGGGCGAGGACAGACGGCGCCCATCTGATTCGAAGAGACCCCTATTACATCGGGGCGATGCTGCTTGAGGAGCTTGGGATCCCCCGGAGCGTCGCCTTTGGCGCGGCACACCACTATCGGGAGACACCCCAAAAAGAGTTGAGGAGGATTAATGAGGCGACCGCCCTTCTGAGTCACAAAGTGCTATCCAAACAGATGCGGGGCCGATCAGGCCTTCTGGCGTCAATCCCGTTGGACGAACTCCTCGTCGCAATCGTCAGACATTCCAGCCGCGGTGCCAATGTGAGCCTTGCCGACCTGGAGAGGGCAAAGGCGATGGTCCTCTCCGGCCAGTTCCAGCACTACCTGATCAGGCGTTACTACGGGATGGCCAAGCGTGATCGGTTTCGGGTCGGCCCGGAGCTCGAGGTCGATCCCCCGCGTCACCTGACCGAGACGATACCGCCGGAAAAATCGCTGATGGGGATCGAAGAGAAACGCCCCCTCACACGAACCGAGATCATGCGGGAGATCCGGGATGACCTTGTGAAAAGGGGATGGGAAAGAGACGGATGGACAATCACACTCGAGGCGCCGCGAGAGATCCGTCTCGCCAAGGATTCCTACGTCTATCTGAATCAGGTGGTGAGCTTCGTTTATGAAGGAAAGAGATACACGATCCACAGCCGCCAGTCATCCGGCAACAACATGGTCCTAATCTGGGTTGATGGGGAGTATCTGGAACTGAAGGTGCCGATCGAGAGGGGGTGGGTGAATGACCCGGAGGACTCTGTCTTAAGGAGGGTTCAGGGGAATTTCGACCGGGTCATTGAGGAGCTCGCGATTGAAACCGCCCGGAATCATAACGGCAAGGAGCCGAGGGATATTGCAATGGGGATGAAGGCGGCGATCGCGGAGTCCGGGGGGCCCCGCTATCTCCATTGTCACTTGAAGGCAGGCGGCCTGCAGAAGTGGTCGTACGAACCGGACCCGGTCGATCCGACCAAGGGGCGTGTCCGCCTCGATTCGGTCCGCCTGAGGGGGACGGACGATCATTACCTTCCGGGCAAATTCAACGGAATCGAGGGGGCGTACAGATACTTGCGGCGGATCGCCTCGAACGGACATTTCGATTCAGGGGCCCCTTTTGAACTCGAGTCTGTTGAGGAGTGCACGCGGCTGATCCTCCGTCGCAGGGATCTCTCTTTGGAATTGGAGTCAACGCTGGAGGCAAACGTTGTCCTGGAGTTTGTGATCCACAACATGACGGCAGGGGGTGACTGCGACCAGTTTTATGAGTCGTTTTGCGAGACGCTCCGGAGGCTGGGGGCCGCCGGGACCGGTAATGGCCAACAGACCGCCCTGCAGCTCCATGGCCAGATGGACCACCATGGGGGTAGGAATTACAGTATCCTGCCGACGGTCGAGGCGACGCGCTCCTTCTTCTACTATCTCCCTCTTTTCCTGCCGGGGATGCCGCCCAGGAGGTTCCGTGTCCCGCATATCCAGATGCCGGCGATCCCGCCGGAGTTTTATGCCGATCCCCCCGAACTGAGGGTCCGTCAGAGACATGCGGTTTTGGAGATTGTTGGAGACAAGTGGGGGCAGATTGTCGGAGACAAGGTGTGGTTGACTGACGAAAAACACAGAGATCTCAGGTTCTACGTAGTCAACCGGTATCTGAGGCTCTTTGAGGAACACTCGAGCATCTGGAACCTCGACAATATCACCGCCTATCTGATGAGGAATGCCTACCGGCAGGAGTCTCCCTCGCAGACCCGGTTGCGTCAAACTCCGGCCCCACCCCCGATACGTCTGATGGCGAGAAGGCCGGGTGTCGTGGACGGCCCCTGGGAACATCCGGCAACATTGGGTGAATTGTCTCCCGAAGAAGCGGTCCTTGAAGAACAGTGGCGTCATGCCCTTGCCCATATCCGCTCGATTCATGGGGCCCCGATCCCGACGGCGGAGATCCGGTTTCCGAACACACCGGACGAGCGGGTCGATGGAGAGTACCGACTTTCGGTCAAAGGTGTGATGCACATGCACCGGTTCATGGCGGCCCTGATGTTCGCGGGACAACGTGGAGACCTGATGCGTCCGTATGATGAGATTGGAGTGATGTTACACAGGAAGGCAGGTGAGTATCTGAGGAGATACCTCGCCGGCGGTTCGCTCGCCTGAAAAAAATCTTAATTTTTGAAATAAAGTTTGACGTCGCGGGCATTTCTTCTATAATTTGTCTTGAGATGTCGCAGCCGAGCCTGAAGGAACTCCCGCAACGGGAAGTCGCGATTCCTCTCCGGATCCCACCTAAAGAAAAGGAATGGACGGTTGAGGACTCGATCCGTCTCTACAACATTGACAACTGGGGCTCCGGATATTTTTCAGCGAATGAGCAGGGAGAGGTGATCTGCATCCCGGTCCCGACCGATTCCTTGAAACTCTCCATCATGGATGTCGTTCGCGAGGCAAAAAAAAGGGGGCTTTTGTTTCCGCTTCAGATCCGGTTTCAGGACCTTTTAAGACACAGGGTTCGGGCGATCAATCTTGCCTTCCGCGGCGCGATTGAAGATCAGGGTTACAAGAACAGCTATAAGGCTGTTTTTCCTATAAAGGTCAATCAGTTACGAGAAGTTGTTGAAGAGATACTCGATGCCGGCCGCGAGTTCGGCCATGGGCTCGAGGTCGGGAGCAAGCCGGAGCTGGTTGCCGGGATGGCGATTCTGGATAATCCGGAGAGTTTCATCATCTGCAACGGATATAAAGACAACCCGTTCATCCGCCTCGCCCTGATGGGGCAAAAGGTCGGCCGGAGGGTGATCCTCGTCGTCGAAAAGGCGGATGAGATCGAGCGGATTATAAGGATCTCCCGGGAGCTGGAGGTCGAGCCGTCGATCGGGATCCGCCTGAGACTGGCCTCCAAGAGCTCCGGCAAGTGGGCCACCTCTTCAGGCGAAAACGCGAAATTTGGTCTCTCCGCCTCCGAGGCGCTTGAGGCATGGGAGACGCTTCAGGAAAACAACCTCGCACACTGTCTCAAGATGATCCACTTCCATATCGGCTCCCAGGTTCCGGACATCATGCATATCAAGCAGGCGGTCCGGGAGGCGGCCCGTTACTACGCAAAATTCGTCCAGCTGGGGGCGAAGCTCGAGCTGCTGGATATCGGCGGCGGCCTCGGTGTCGATTATGACGGGAGCGGGACAGCCTTCCACTCCTCCATGAACTACACGCTCGACGAATACGCGAGCACCGTTGTCTACAACATCAAGGATATCTGCGATCAGGAAAAGGTTTCCTGCCCGATGATCGTGTCGGAGAGCGGCCGCTCCACGGTCGCCCATCATACGGTCCTGGTTGTCGAGGCGTTTGCGAATGTCGAGAAGAGCCACGAGTCGAGGCTGATGAACGTGACCGATCCGGAGAAGGAGCACAAGATCATCCGGGATATCCTCGAACTCAAGAGAAAACTCCCCCACAAGAAGAAGCTGATCGAGGTCTACCACGCCCTCCAGCAGATCCGTGAGGAGTCGGCGCGTCTCTTTGATGTCGGTTTGCTTGACCTCGTGACCAAGGCGAAGGCGGACCACCTCTATTGGCAGATCGCGGAGCAGATTGTGAACCGCTTTCAGCAGAACGGCCGGATCCCGGAAGAAATCGATACCCTGGCCGCCACCCTGGGCGATCAATACGTCTGCAACTTCTCCATTTTTCAGTCGCTCCTGGACAACTGGGCGATCGGCCAGCTGTTTCCGATTATCCCGATTCACCGGCTCAATGAGGAGCCCAAAAACCGGGCCAAGCTGGTCGACATCACCTGCGACTCGGAGGGGGCGATCGATGAATTTATTGACATGCAGGATGTGAAGGAGCTCCTGCCGGTCCACCGGATCAAGAAAGACCCTTACTACCTCGGGATCTTCCTGATCGGGGCGTATCAGGATATCATGGGGGACCAGCATAACCTGTTTGGCAGGGTGAACGAGGTCCATGTCTACCTCGATCCTGAGGAGGAGGCCGGTTTCTACTTGGAAGAGATCATTCCCGGATCCACAATTGAGCAGGTCCTTTCCAATACCCAGTATGACGCGAACGAGCTTTCCCGAAACTTCAAGAAGGTGGTCGACGACGCGATCCGCGAGGACAAGATCAAGCCATCGATCGGGATGTCACTTCTCGATGATTACCGGAAGGCTCTCTCCGAGTATACTTACCTTTCTGATGGGCAGTTTTAGGCGGGTTGTTGCTGTGTCACACAGTGGATTCCACCAAATCCAATAACGAGGTCCCTCACATCAATCGGCACAATCCGTCTTTTTGGGAAGTGCGGTTTCAGGATCCTGATTGCCTCCTCATCCTCCGGGACGTGAAAGACTGGCAGCAGGACAACCCCGTTGGCGATATAGAAGTTGGCATAAGAGGCGGGGAGTTTCCTCTGATCCGGGCCGAGGACCCGGGGGGAGGGGAGGGGGATCACCGAAAAGCTCTTGCCGGAAAGGGCAGTCCCCTTTTTCAGCGCCTCCAGGTTTTCAGCCTGGGACCGGTGATCGGGATCAGAAGAATCTTTGGAAAGGGGTGCGACAATCGTTCCCGATGAGACAAACCGGGCGAGGTTATCGATGTGCCCATCGGTATCGTCCCCTTGCGGCGGGGAACCGGTGAGCCAGATGATCTTCTTCACACCGAGAAATGAGATCAGGTGTTTCTCAATATCCTCTTTTCTTAGATGAGAATTTCTCTTAAGGAGGCAGGATTCCGTTGTGAGAAGAACCCCTTCTCCGTTGACCTCAATAGAACCCCCTTCCAGGACAATACCCGGTTCGAGGCCACTGAGACCGATCGATTGAACAACGCGACGGGATACCTCTTGATCCAGATTCCAGGGGGGCCATTTCTCGCCCCAGGAGTTGAAGATCCAGCAGACGGCGGCAATTTTTTTGTCGGACGAGTCAGACCGGTCCGACAGGTCTGACACTGTTCTGACAAAGGTTGGGCCGGAGTCGCGCAGCCAGCAGTCGTTAGTGGGGATCTTGTGAAATCGGACTTTGGTAAGGTCTATATCAGCCCTCTGGAGCCGGAGCTGAACCCCTTTTTCCATCTCGGTGTCGTTTACGAGGAGATGGACCGTCTCGTGGACGTGGAGCGCCTTGATCATCTGGATCCAGACCTGCGGGATGAACTTCAACCTACCGGGCCAGGTCTCGGGGTTGTGGGGCCAGGCGAGCCAGGTCGCCTCGTGAGCCTCCCACTCTGCAGGCATTTTTAGCATTCTTTGAGAAATGGCCAATCCCTCCTGACCTCTTCGATTCTCTTGAGATCACATTCAACAACCAGCGTCTCCTCCTTGTCCGAAGAGGCCTGGGCCGGAATCTTTCCCATCGGGTCTGAGACAAACGAACTCCCCCAAAAGTTGAGATGGTCCTCCGTTCCCACCCGGTTGCAGGCGGCAACAAAGACCCCGTTGGAAATGGCGTGGCCGCGTTGGACGGTGAGCCAGGCATCATGCTCGTCCGCACCCGTCAGACCAGTCTGACCTGTCCGACAGATCTGACTGAAGGAAGAATGTGTCCACCCAATTGCTGTGGGGTAAAAAATAATCTCCGCCCCCGCCTTGGACAACGTGCGCGCCCCCTCCGGAAACCATTGATCGTAGCAGACCTGAAGGCCGATTTTTGCAAACCTTGTCTCAAAGACAGGGTAACCCAGGTTCCCCTTTTTGAAATAGAATGCCTCGCCGTAGTGGTTTTTGAGGTCATCCGGGATATGGACCTTCCGGTATTTCCCCAAAATCTTGCCATCGGCATCAATCGCCGCTGCTGAATTGAAGAGGCCCTGCGGATCCTTCTCATAGATCGAGACAACCAGTACAACCCCCATTTTTCGGGCAAGGGGGGAGAGGGTCTCCGTGGTCGGCCCGGGGATCGTCTCCGCGAGTTTGAAGTATAATTCGTCCTCGACCTGACAGAAATAACGGCTCCTGAACAGCTCCTGCAGGCAGAGAATCTCTGCCCCCTTTTTGGCCGCCTCCTTGATAAGGGTTGTGGCCTTTGTAAGGTTCTGCCCGGCATCGTCGGAACAGGTCATTTGCAAGAGGGCTATTTTTGGCATGAAGCTAAACTAGACGGAGTGGAGTCAGTTTGGCAATAGCTTTAAAGTCTGCGTCGCGGGTGATAAGCGGAATTTCATGATCAAGACAAGACTGCGCAATGAGGCAATCAGCCAGACGCGCCTTGAATCCCTTTGCGATCAGTTTTGCCCTCAGTTTTCCCGTTCGGTGCCAATAATCGGGGGTAATGGTGAGGAGGGGAATCTCGAGAAAAATCGTTTCAACCTCGGCAGACAGCGCGGGACTGCTCAGCAGCTCGGCGAGGACGACCGGCGGGAATACCGCCTGTTTTTGTTCCAAAGCGGTCTCGACCGCCTCTGAATCGCCGCCGGAATCACCTGCCAGAAAGGCGATTAGTGAGCTGGTGTCGATCGCAATCAATCGCGATCCTCACGAAGCTCCTTGAGATTCAGGGAAAGCCTTACTTTACCTTTAAGCCGGTGGAGCTTTTCGTAGGCAGGTCCTGCGGCAACCAATTCAAGACCTTTACGGATGGTGGGGGTAATCCCCAATCCCGTTGCCGCCTGGGCCTTATTAAGGAGCGCCTCCGGGAGCAGGAGTGTAATCTTCCTTGCCGATTCCATACCCTCCTTGTACCAGCATCAATACCGTATGTCAATATGGTATTAAAATAAAAACAAAATTTGTAGCACCTTTTTTAGTCCCTTTACGAAGATGCGATCACAGATCAGGAGGGAGATTTATAGGATGCAAGAGGGGAGGAATCATGGGCCTTAAGCCGGTGGTGATCGATAACGGTTTTAATCTGAGCCAGGTCGTCATTGGGTATGACGAGCGCTGCAATCCTGAGTTCAGGAGGTTTGATACCGATTCGGAGCGGGGGCGAATCACGTTTGAG
>CAYWRF010000040.1:10846-13007 GCA_964460495.1 uncultured Pseudomonadota bacterium
TCCGGCAATGACTAGTCGCATAAGATGTATTATGTTAAATTGTATGCGCCTGAATCCACTCATTAGGCAACTAGGACCACTTAAGGCTACTTCTTACCGAGGATCTTGTACATCCCGGTGCCGCACTTGGTGCACTTCCCCTTCAGTGCGAGACGCTTGTTCTTCATTGTCACCTTCTTGGCATCTCCCATGTCACGCTTCGCCTTACACTTCACACAGTACCCTTTTTCCATAATTCCTCCTTCTTATAGGTTATTGAGACCTTAACTATACCGCCCCTTTCCTGAGCGCAACCTCTTTCTTCCCGATCTCGTGATATTCCTGCAGCGATCGGACCGTGAGCCCGTTTTTTCGGAGGGCCCCGATCCCGTCAACCGCCGCGCGGCAGGCGGCAACCGTTGTAAAATAAGGGACCCGCTTCATGAGGGCGGTCCGCCGGATCGAAAAGGAATCGGCGAGCGAGATCCGCCCTTCAACCGTATTGACAACCATCGAAATCTTCCCCGACTCCAGGGCATCGACGACGTGCGGACTCCCCTCCGCCACCTTATTCAACCGGCCGACCTCAATCCCCTGAGACCGGAGATAACCGGCGGTCCCTGACGTCGCCACAAGGCTGAACCCCATCCCGGTGAGTTTCCGGGCGGACGAGAGTACCAGCGGTTTGTCGGCATCCTTGATACTGAAGAGGACCGTTCCTTGCAGCGGGAGGCGGTTTCCCGCCGCCATCTGGGATTTTGCGAAGGCGGTCCCGAAATCGTCCGCGATCCCCATCACCTCACCGGTCGACTTCATCTCCGGCCCAAGGATCGTATCGACCCCCGGAAATTTCTCAAAAGGAAAAACCGACTCCTTGATCGAGCGATACGACGGCGTCGCCCTGAAGGAAAAATCCCGAAGTTTCCTCCCGATCATCAGTTTGGCCGCTATTTTTGCGAACGGGACCCCAACCGCCTTTGAGACGAACGGGACCGTCCGTGAGGCGCGCGGATTGACCTCCAGAAGATACAGGGTCTCGTCCTGCACGGCGTACTGGATGTTCATGAACCCCACAACACCGAGATCCCGCGCGAGACGGACCGTCCAGTTCTCGATCTCCGCGATGACCGCCGGGGAAAGCGAGTGAGGCGGGAGGCACATCGCACTGTCACCTGAGTGGATGCCGGCCTCCTCGATATGCTCCATGATCCCGGCCACAACAACCTCCTTGCCGTCGCAGAGCGCGTCGACGTCCACCTCAAGCGCCGTCTCCAGAAACCGGTCGATGAGAACGGAATGAATCCGATCCTCGCCCGCAATCAAGATCTTTACACACTCACTGAGCATTGCCTCGTCATAAACGATCTGCATTCCCCGCCCTCCGAGGACATAAGAAGGTCTCACAAGCACCGGATAACCGATCCTTCCGGCAATCTTCATCGCCTCGTTGACCGATCGGGCCGATCCATTCTCCGGCTGCCGCAGCTTGAGTCGCTCGACAAGTCTTGAGAAGAGCTTGCGATCCTCAGCACGGTCAATCGCCTCGGGGGAGGTCCCGATAATCGGGACCCCTGCCCTCTTTAAGGGAAGCGCCAATTTGAGCGGTGTCTGTCCCCCGAACTGAACGATGACCCCGCGTGGACGCTCTGTCGCGACGATATGAAGGATATCCTCCAGCGTCAGCGGTTCAAAGTAGAGACGATCCGAGGTGTCGTAGTCGGTTGAGACCGTTTCCGGATTGCAATTGACCATGATCGATTCGTACCCCTCCTCGCGCAGGGCGATGCTCGCCTGCACACAGCAGTAATCGAACTCGATCCCCTGCCCGATCCGGTTCGGTCCGCCCCCCAGGATCATCACCTTTTGTCTCTTTGTCGGCGTCGCCTCGTCCTCGGAGTCGTAGGTGGAATAGAGATAGGGGGTGTGGGCCTGAAACTCCGCCCCGCAGGTGTCGACAATCTTGTAGACGGGGCGGATCTTCCATTTCCTCCGGGCAGAACGAATTTTGTCTTCGGAGGTCTTCCTCAGTTCCGCGATCCGACGGTCCGAGAAGCCGGTTTGTTTGGCCCGTCTTAAGGTATCGGGTCGAAGGTCACGGGTCGTGAGCTTTTTTTCCTCCAGGACGATTTGCTGAATATGATCTGTCTCTTATACACATCTGACGCTGCCGACGATCTTACGC
>CAYWRF010000041.1:0-12738 GCA_964460495.1 uncultured Pseudomonadota bacterium
GGGGCACTCGATCATTATAAAAGGGGTGGGGAAGAGGAGAAGGATCGCCCGTTTCCGGACTGGCTTAAGGGTGTTATGGATCGGCTCCAGATCCTGACCGGTGAGATGGATAACGATCCAATTACCAGGGGGGATCGCAACCTTCAAGGCGTGCCAACTGAAGGCGATAATTTCATCCTGCTGGTAGTAGGGGACCCGACATCCCCCGATGCGTCACTCCTTGAGGAATGGACCAACAATGCGCCGTGGATCGTCCACACCCGTGAGGTTGATCGGACTGCCGCACTGAAAAGATTTGGGATTCATCACCCGTTTGACACCCCCCCGCGGGTCTACCGCGTGCAGAGGGGATACGACAGCGGGGATCAAATGCAGTTCCGTGCGAGCAGGGCGGAACCGACCAGGATGCTGTCGATTGAAAGTGAGCAGGTCTTCGATCGTGCCGTCCTGAAATCAGACAAGCCGATCCTTCTGATGGTCGAATCGGGTGAGGAAGCGGGGATTGAATCCGGTCTGAGTAGGGTCGTCGGCGAAACTCAAAGGGGTGAGAATATCCCGTATGGAGAGAAGAGTCCTGTCTCCCCGCGTCTGTCAGGGAGGCCGGTTGCCCGGATCGCCTATCTGGATAAAGAACAGAGGGGACTCCTGAAACTCCCTCCAAAAAGCAAACAGGTTGAGCCGGAGCCCCCCTGGCCGCAGTTCTGGCTCTTTGATGGCCCTGTCGGGAATCGTCGCGCCGTCCCGATCGCGATCGAGGCCCTCTTTAAGGGGTATGGTTTTGACGATTATGAGGTTCACAGGATTATGGCTGATGAGGCTGCCTGGTTGGCTCGTAACGAGACAGACCCACTCGCGAAGATCCGGTTAAAAAATGTCGAGGAAAGGATGGACGGGACCGGCAGCGTCTTCTCCTTTGGGGCAACCAAGAATGACGAGTATGATTTCAGGCAGGCGATCATGCTGGTCCATCAGGCGCGAAAATTGTCCGCACGGGGTGACAGGCCTGAGGCGCAAAAACTCCTCAAACAGGCGATCCGTACCGATCCGGAGTGCGTGGCGGCAGCAACAGAGATGGCCCGGCTCCACTATAACAACGGGAACTGGACTGTTCCAGAAGCCCAACAGGTGGTGACACTCCTTGAACCTCTCAAGGAGGGGCCTCGGGCTAACACGATGACTGATTACTGCCTTACTCAGGGTCTCCTGGGGCTCGCTTACGCGAAGTTGGGGAAGGGGACAGAGGCGAAACCTCTCCTCGAATCGTTCGTTGCCTATGCCACCCAGGAGCACGTCTTCCCTCCGGGAACCTGGGAGGGTCTGGACACAGCCGCCCGGCAGGCGTTGACTAGCCTCCAGAACCCCTGACCGACGCACAGGTTATTTTCCGGTCTTGTTTCTTTCTTCCCGAATCGCCTCCAGTTCCATGACGACCACCAAATCTCTATGTCGACCCAATGCCTTCTTGCTCTTGATCAGGTCGTCAATGGAAATAAGGCGGCATCTGCCACCGTAGATTTCAATCTCTTCACTGTTCTGAAGGAGATCGTAATAATCGCCGATCCCTTCAATATGGGTCACGATGTCGAGACTGCCCAGGTCCGTCGTCAGATGAAAATCTTGTTGTCTTGAAAGGTCTCCCGGCGTCTCGAGAAAGGATTCCTTTGATTCGGAAAACCGGTGAGTGGGGTGGTACGGCTGCAAGAGGTCTCTTAATGAAGCCACCTGATCTGCAGAAGAGGCAACGCAGATATCGACATCCCGGGTTGTCTGGTTGGAGCCGTGCAAGACCGCGGCAAATCCGCCCACCAAAACAAAATCAAGCGGGCTATGAATCAACAATTTCAGAAGTTTTTGGAGGTCTTTCACGGTTCTGTCGGCCAATCTGATTCAGTTCCTCAATGAAATCCAGCATCTTTTGGTGCTGAAGAACCCGCTCCTCGAACGAAAGTTCCAGATTCTCCCGGATCAATCCGATATCGACCCCCTTCTCAATCCATTCTTGATCCCGGTGTTTCATTTGATCCGATTATAGTCCGGGCAAAGACGCTATCAACTTTTTTCTGAACTTTTTTTGGCTGACTCCTGTTCTCTGACTGCCGAAAAATGAGAGGTGCTTTGGAAATGAGTTGCGCCCAAAATAGGATCCCTTATGAAGAGGGGGTGCCGATCCCGCATCAGGATCAGATGATCCCCAAGGGGGATGAGCGGATCACCCCGTACCTTACAGACACCCTCTTTCGTGGGGATCCCGACTGGGTCTACCGCGCGCGGGACACTCAGGACCTCTCCGAGATCCTCCGCTCTTGTTCAGGGAACAGGATTCCGGTGACCGTCTGCGGCGGTCGGACGGGACTCGCCGGTGGGGCGATGCCGGCCGGTGGTCTCCTGGTGGCGATGGAGGGGAAAAACCGTCTGCTCGATATTTCCGCCGACCCGTCGTCTCCACAGGCAACCGCTGAGGCCGGGATCCTGTTGGGCGATTTTCAGAGGCAGATTGCGGATACCGGTTTCTCTTATCCCCCGGATCCGACCAGCCGGTTTGAGGCACAGCTCGGGGGGACCGTTGCGACCAACGCGACGGGAGAAGACTCCCTCCTCTACGGCCCGACGCGCCGTTATATCCGCCGGTTGAAGTTCCTCAAGGCAGATGGTTCCGGGCAGACGATTGAGAGAAAGATCCCGTATCGCGGACCGACCAAGAATTTCGGCGGCTATTGCCTGACCGGCGATCCGATTGACCTCCTGATCGGTTCGGAGGGAACCTTGGGGATCATCACCGAGGTGACGGTTGACCTTCTGCCAAGGCCGCCCGATTTTTTTCTCTGCTGGGCCTTTTTCCCCGACCTCGACTCGGCGCTCGAATTTGTCACGTGGGGCCTCTCGACGAACGGGATCCGGCCGAGGTCGCTCGAGCTCCTCGACAGGGTTGCCCTGACGATCGTTTCACGACAGCAGGATGCCCCTGTTGGGGCGCGTGGCGAAAACTGCGCAATCACCTTTAAACAGGAATTTTTGGGTGAACCCGAGAGGGATAATCTTCTTGGCCGATGGCTCACGCTGATCGAATCGGTATTGAAAAAGAGGAATTCCGACCCCTTGGTCGATCAGATCGTTGTCGCAACTGACGATGTTTCAAAAGAGAAACTCAGAAAACTTCGTCACTCGGTTCCTGCAACCGTGAATGAGGAGGCGCGATTGTTTCAAAAGGATGGGGGGGGAAAGATCGCGACCGACTGGTGGGTTCCTCCTCAGCGGATTCGGGAGATGATGCGGGAGGTCCGAAAAGAAAGTGACGAGCTCGGTTTGAGGTGGCTCGCGTTCGCCCATATCGGGGACGGTCATCCGCACGTCAATTATATTGCGCGTAATCGAGAAGAGATGAAGAGGGCTGAGGACCTCCTGAAGCGTCAGTGTCAGCGGGCGGTCCAGTTTGGCGGAGGTGTCGCAGGCGAACACGGTTTGGGCAAAATGTATCGGGATCTCCTGAAGATCCAGTGGTCAGAACCCCAGATTCGCAAAATGGTCGAGATCAAGCGCAAGTTTGATCCTTTTTGTCTTTTGGGGCGAGGAAATATTCTGTTTCCCCGATCCACCCTCGAACCCACGGCAGGAGAATATAGCAAGGGAGTGCGAGGAAAAAGGTCAGGAGAAAAAACGGGGCGTAACCAAGTTGCTCGACGCCGATCCCGCTAAAACCGCCGAAGAACCGCGTGACACCAAAGAGGGCGGAGAGCAACGCATATTGCGTGGCGGCCTGATCCTTGTCACAGATCCTCATCAGAAAAGAAAGGAAGGCGGCGGAACCTAACCCCGCAGAAAATGACTCAAAGAGGGAGGCGCCATACAGGAAGGGGATCGCAAGATTCCAGTGGGCGACCGCCGCATAGCCGAGATTCGAGACCGCCTGGAAAAGGCCGAGGATCCAGAGTCCGCGGGAGATCCCGATCCGGCTGGTCAACCAGCCGCCGATGAGTGCGCCACAGATGCTCATCACGACACCGCCGGTCGTCGAGATCGCCCCGATCGATTCGGGGGTCATCCCGCGGTCGACCCAGAACGGTTTGACCATCGGTCCCATCACAAGGTCCCCGAGCTTGTAGGTCAGGATAAAGAGAAAAACGGCGAGAGAACCGGGCCGCGTGAGGAATTTTAAAAGATGTCTCGCCCACTCGCGAGGCGGTTCATGGACCACCGGGACGCTTGGGACCTTCCAGAGCAGGAGGGCTAGGAGCCCAAAGAGGAGGGCGAGCAGGATATAGACCGCCCGCCAACCGAGAGGGGTGACAAGGAACATCGTCGCCCCACCGCTCACGACGAGGGCGACGCGATAAAACGAGGCCCGGACGCCGTTTGCGATCCCCTCCTCACCTTTGGAGATCAGTCCTATCGAATAGGCGTCGATCGCGATGTCCTGCGTTGCCGAGGCGAGAGGGATCAGCAGGAGGAGGATCCAGAGGGCTGTGGACGGGTGGGAGGGGTCCGGCAGCGGGAGCAGGAGCATTGAGACGGCGAGGATTGCGAGGCAGGGGCTGATCCAGGCCCGCCTCTCGCCAAATCGATCGACCAAGGGCGACCAGAGGAACTTGATCGCCCAGGGGAGTGTCAGGAAGAACATGAAACCGATCGCCTTCAACGAGACGCCGTGCTGCCGGAAGTAGACAGGCAGCAGGTCTGCCACCACCCCGAGCGGGAGTCCCTCGGCGAAGTAAAGGAGCGAGATCCAGGCGAGCTTTTTCTTCAGATTTCCGTTCATGAAACCTTCAGCGAGAACGGGGTAAAGTCTGTCTTCCGGTCAAAAAAATCCTCATGTTCCCTCTTTTTCAAAAAGTTCACGATCTTGTAGGTAAAGGGGGTCATCATCACCTCCCATCCGACCTTCAGGATGTAATTGGCAATCATCACCTGGATCACGAGTGAATCCTCCCAGCTTCCGTAGAAGGCGAGGGGATAGAAGATGAGGGAATCGACCCCCTCACCGATGAGGGTCGAACCGATCGTGCGGCACCAGAGGTAACGCCCTGAGGTGGAGATCTTCATCCGGGCGAGGACGTAGGAGTTTGAAAACTCCCCGGCGAAGAAGGCGACGAGCGATGAGAGCGCGATCCGGGGGGTCATCGAAAAAACGGCCTCATAGGCCGCTTGATAAGGCCAATCCTTGGCTGGCGGGAGCTTGACGACAAACCAGCTTGTCAGAGAGGCAAACAGGAGGGCGGCAAATCCGGACCAGACAACACGCCGCGCCCGGGCATAGCCGTAGACCTCGGTCAGGATGTCGCCAAAGATGTAACTCACGGGAAAGATCAGGATGCCGGCCCCGAAGGTGAATCCCCAGAGGGTCACCACCTTTGAGGCGCTGATGATATTTGAGCAGAGGAGGATCGTCACAAAGGCGGCGGTCAGAAAATCGATGTATTGATACGCCTTCATTCAGGTGAGCGGGGTGAACCGTGCCCTCCCTTTGTTATCGGAACCGATCCCGACCGGTTCCAGGTGCAGGGGATTCACGGTGGGATCGGCAAAGATCCTGTACCCCTTCTTTCGGGCCTTTTCACAGAACGAGAAATCCTCGGAGAGATGACCCGACCTCCGCCATTCACTGCGAAACCAGGGGGGGCGCACCCTTTCAAATACCTCCCGGCGGATCAGGAGGCAGCCGGTTCCGATGAAATCGACTGGCTGGAGTTGTGATCTCCTGCTCAGGGTGATTGGCTTTAAATCTCCCCCCATCCCCCTCTTTTTCAAAGAGGGGGATTTCACAAACGCCATCGGTTCATGGGGAGGGATGCGGCGCCGGTAGACACCGCCGACGATCGAGAGGTCGTGATGGAGGAGACGTGTGAGTGTGTCTCTTGCCGGGACGACGTCGGAATCGAGAAAAAAAAGGTGGGTCGCCTTCATCGCGAGCATCTCCTCGACAATCCGGTTCCGGGCCCTGTCGATCAGCGCCCCCTGAAAAACAGAAAGACGCGACTCACCCGGCTTCTCCATCTCGAGGAGGGCCGAGACGGTCCTCCAGTAGATCCAGGGGCCGGAGAGCGGGATCCCGATCAGGATCCGCGGCTCGAGAAAAAGTTCTCGATCTTTCATGGGGAGATGAATACTATTCCGGCATGCTTTATCAAGAGCTACCTTTTGAATCCTACCTGACCTCCGTCGTTCGCCCCTTGCACAGGACGACGCGGGAGGAACGGGAAAAAATCCTGGAGGCGGTTCATTACAATCTCTTCAAGATCCCCTCGAACAAGGTGACGATCGACCTCCTGACCGATTCCGGCACAGGCGCTGGTTGTTGAGGCATATCGCGAAGGGGGAATTCGCTCTGTCGAGATCGGCGCCGTCCTTGCCGATCGGGATCCGGAGAGCGGGGAGAACCGGTTTCCCGACCTCGAGATGGTCCGTCTGGCGGTCCCCCGGAGGAGCCTGACCGACAATCACTTAGCCTGTGTGGCGCAGGTCTTTGGAAAAATTTTTGAGAGGAGAGACCGGGTCCGCGGAATGGAGATAACCCGGGAGGCTCCGGTCCTCCGGCATTTTACCTGCCAGTTCAGGCAATTGTAGACGATCTTTAAGACTTGACTCACGTTCCCGCTCTTCACTAGAGCAGACCCATGTCTTTTGTCCACCTCCACCTCCACACCCAATACAGCCTGCTGGACGGGGCGATCACGATCGAGGCGCTGGCCGGAAAGGCGAAGGAATACCGGATGCCGGCGGTTGCGATGACCGACCACGGGAATCTCTTCGGGGCGGTCGAGTTTTATCAAAAGGTCTCCAAGGAAGGGGTCAAGCCGATCATCGGTTGCGAGGTCTACATTGAATCCCAAGGGAGCCGTTTTGACAAAAAGGTCCGGCGGGGCTATGAGCCTTATCATCACCTGACGCTCCTGGCGATGGATCTTCCCGGTTACCGGAATCTCTGCCGGCTGGTGACGGCGGCGCATCTTGAGGGATTCTATTACAAGCCGCGTATCGACAAGGAGATCCTCAAGGAGTATCACGAGGGTCTGATCGTCCTCTCGGGGTGTCTCTCCAGCGAGCTCGCAGAGACCGCCCTCTCCGGGGGGGATCCGGAAAAGACTATCGATTTCTACCGGTCCCTTTTTGGCGATCGCTTCTATCTGGAGGTTCAGGAAAACGGGATTGCCAGACAGAGTCAGTTCAACGAGATCCTGAAAAATCTTTCAGAGAGATTTTCCATCCCTCTTGTTGCGACAAACGACTGCCACTATCTCCGGAGGGAGGATGCCCAGGCCCACGAGGCGCTCCTCTGCATCCAGACCGGCAAGACGCTTCAGGATGCCGACCGGATGCGTTTCGAGACGGATGCCTTCTATTTCCGGTCCGGAGAGGAGATGAAGAAACTTTTTGGGGAGTTGCCTCAGGCGGTTGATGCGACGCTTGCCGTGGCGGGGCGCTGTCACCTGGAGCTTGATTTCAAGACCTATCACTTCCCGAAATTTGAGCCGCCGGCCGGGAAGACCCTGGACCAGCATCTTGAAGAGCAGACCCTGGCCGGATTCGAGGGGCGATGGGCCTCAATCCGAAGGCGTCTCTGCGACCTGGAAGAGGCGGAGGAGAGAAGGCGGTACGAAGACCGGTTGCGTCAGGAGATCGAGATGATCCGGAAGACCGGATTCGCCGGCTATTTCCTGATTGTCGCCGACTTCATCCGGTACGCGAAGGAGATCGGGATACCGGTTGGTCCGGGACGCGGCTCAGCCGCCGGCAGCCTTGTCGTTTATTGTCTGGGGATCACCGACCTCGACCCGATGCCGTACCACCTGCTCTTTGAGAGATTCCTGAATCCGGAGCGGATCAGCATGCCGGACATGGATATCGACTTCTGCATGGATCGTCGCGACGAGGTGATCCACTATGTGCAGGCGAAATACGGCAATGTGGCTCAGATCATCACCTTCGGAAAGATGAAGGCGAAGGCGGTTGTGCGGGATGTCGGTCGCGTCCTGAACATGCCGTACGGCGAGGTCGACCGGATCGCAAAGATGATCCCGAACGCCCTGAACATCACCCTCGATGAGGCCTTGAGGCAGGAGCCGCGTCTCCGGGAGCTGGCGGAGAAGGAGTCGCGGGTCAAGGAAATGATGTCGATCGCCCATTCCCTCGAGGGGCTCAATCGCCACGCCTCGACGCACGCGGCGGGGGTCGTCATTTCCGATCGGCCGCTGGTCGAGTTTCTCCCCCTTGCGGTGGGGCAAAAGGGGGAGACGGTGACCCAGTACGACATGAAGGCGGTGGAGGAGGTCGGGCTCGTCAAGTTTGACTTTCTGGGATTGAAGACGTTGACGGTGATCCATCATGCCCTGAAGATTATCCGGAGGACGCGGGGGGAAGAGATTGCGATCTCGGAGATCCCGCTCGATGACCCGGAGGTCTACCAGTACCTCTCTCACGGGAACACCGCCGGGATCTTCCAGCTGGAGTCGTCGGGGATGCGCGAGTTGATTGTCAAACTGAAGCCGACCGCCTTCCCGGACCTGATCGCACTGGTCGCCCTTTATCGCCCGGGGCCCCTTGGCAGCGGGATGGTCGATGACTTCATCAACCGCAAGCATGGACGGGTCCAGGCGCGGTATGAGTTGCCGGCCCTGGAGTCGATCCTCCGGGAGACCCACGGGGTTATCGTCTATCAGGAACAGGTGATGCAGATCGCCTCAGCAATCGCCAATTTCTCCCTGGGGGACGCCGATATCCTCCGGCGCGCGATGGGAAAAAAGAAGCCGGCGGAGATGGCGGAGCAGAAGGACAAGTTCCTTAAAGGTTGCCTTGCGAACAAGATTGCGGAGAAAAAGGCCGATAAAATCTTTGACCTGATGGCGAAGTTCGCTGAATACGGTTTCAACAAATCACACAGCGCCGCCTATGCCTTCATCTCCTATCAGACCGCCTATCTGAAGACGCACTTTCCGGTCGAGTTTATGGCGTCTCTCCTGACGCATGAAATGGGGAACACCGACAAGGTGATGGCCTACATCTCACATTGCCGCGAGATCGGCATCTCGATCCTCCCGCCCGATATCAATCAGAGCTTTACCGATTTTTCGGTGGTGGGGGAGAGTCAGATCCGCTTCGGGCTCGCCGCGGTCAAGAATGTCGGTGTGGTTGCAATCGAATCGATTTTGGAGGTCCGGGAGGAAAAGGAGGGCTTTGCCTCCCTGATTGACTTCTGCGAATCGGTCGATCTTCGGAAGGTCAATCGAAGGGTCATCGAGGGTTTGATCTGTTGCGGCGCCTTTGATTCCCTGGGGGTCCGTCGGGCCCAGGCGATGGCGGGATTGACGGAACTGATCGAGCATGGCTCCCGGGTTCAAAGAGAGAGGAATTCGAATCAGGCACCCCTCTTCGCCGGTTCCTCGCCCGGGGCCCGATCCTTTTCCTTGCCGGAGTCTGCTGAATGGGGGATGAGGGAAAGGCTTCTCCACGAGAAGGAGTCTCTTGGTTTCTACATCACGGGACACCCGCTGGATGAGTATCGGCTGGAACTTGCAGAGAGCCGGGCTCAAACTCTCCACTCTCTTCCTGAACTGGCGGATGGTTCCACCGTCCTCGTCGTCGGGGTCGTCTCGGCCCTGCGCGAGATTGTGACCCGGAACGGGGACCGGATGGGGTTTGTTACGCTGGAAGACCTCTCGGGGACCGTTCAGGTGGTTGTTTTTTCGGATCTCTATAATAACTGTCTCACCCTGCTCAAGGGACAGGATCCGATACTCGTGCGGGGCCAGACCGATCAGGGGGAGGAGGGGGTCAAGGTGATTGCGCGAGAGATTGCGGCCCTGAGGCGTGCAGAAGGTTCCTCCAGCGGGGCAAGCCCCAGCGGGGCGAGCCCCATCGGGGCGAGCCCCTTAAGGGAGCTTCATCTCCATCTGGAGACCGGTCAGGTCTCCCGTCCGCAATTGGAGCGTTTAAAGGAGATCCTGGCGGGACATCACGGGAGTTCGCCGGTCTCTCTCCATTTCAGGGAATTGAACAAGAAGGAGACGGTCCTGGCCCTTCCGGAGGACCTGATGGTCGATCCCTCTCACGAGCTGATTCAAAAACTCGATCAACTTTTTGGTGGACCGGTTGCCCTCGTTCGGTCTTAAAAGAAAAAGGCCCGGGAATTTTCACTCCCGGGCCTCAAATCCTGGCCGTTCCCCCTACCGGCAGCGATAGGTCATGTAATCGCAGATCCCTGAGGTGCAGCTCGAGGGCATCGTGCAGGGGCTTCCTAGCGGGAAGCCGGTTGGGGTCGTTGTGGTTGTGCCACCGGTCGTTGTCGTCCCACCTGTGGTTGTGGTTCCACCGGTCGTTGTCGTAGTTGTGGTGGTTGTGGTGAGGGCACAGATGCCGGCCGAGTTCCTGGCGGAGCAGACAGCGCTCGCGCAACAGTCGCTCTGACAATCAACAGGAGACGTACAAGTCGAACCGTTCGCCTTGCGCGTTGAGGTAGTATCCACCGCTGCAAAGGCGGTTGGGGCCGAGGCGCAAAGCCCATTTTGGCAGAAGTAGGTTGAACACTCGGACGGACCGGCACATGGCTGGCCGATCGAGTGCGTGGCGACCCCCTGCGCCTGTGCCGTGGTCGTCACGGTCGGCGCCGAGCAGAGGCCACTCGTGCATTTGTCTGATTGACAGTCACTGTTCGCGCTGCAACTGCTATAGGGTCCCCTCTTGAAGGTGCTTCCGATACAGACCCCCTGCACACTATCCGAACAGGTGAGCGGAAGGATGCAGGCGCCGAATACTTGACCGCAAGGGGATCCGGGACCTCCTCCCCCCTGAGGAGGAGGGGTATATCCTCCAGGTCCAGTCCCGCCGGCAACAGCAGGTCCGCCGGTTCCCTGGTGCACAAAGGCGCCGGTCGGGATACCGCTCTTGCACATACACTGACCCTTGATCCCGGCGGTGAATCCGCCGACACAGCCGGTGATGTCATCGCAGTCGTTGTCGGTTGAACACGAAAGCCCCATCTTCTGTGAGAGCGATGTGCAGACCTTGTTCACGCAGCTGTCGCACGGGAGACAATCGGTGCTCGTCTTGCAGGCGCTTCCCGGAGGGGCCTTCAGCGAGATCGTCTCCGGCCGGAAGCCGGACGGATCTGAGGCGAACCCGGTAAAGAGGCTTGCGCCTGCCCCGGTTCCTCCGAGGGCGATCGATTGCCGGTTGTTCGAGTCGGAAAGTATCGAATTGTATTTGGCATAGATCGTGGCCGGGTCGGCAAAGGTCTTCGCGCTCCCGGCATAGGTGAGGAATCCGTTATTCGAACATCGCGCCGCAACGGTCGGATCAAAGTTCTTGAAACTCATGTTCGCAAAATCTCCGGCCGTGGGAGGGGGAGGGAATGTCGAGGCCAGGAATCCCAGCGCCGATCCCGCCTTGGCCGGATCGTTAAATCCGCCGAGACGGAACTGGGCGACCGCCGACTGCCGTGCCTCGGGATGCGCACCAAACATTACAAAACCGCCGGTCAGATTCGGTATCGACTCTGCAAAACCCCTGAAGTAGGCCGGTTTGTATTCCTTGAACTCAGTCGGTGTGAAGAATTCAAAGATACCGGCGAGCGATTCGGGGTTCCAGTCGGCGCCCGCCTCCGTCTTGGCGGTGCTCCAGGTTGCGGTCTCAGGGTCTCCATACGCCTCCACGATGGTCGTTACAAGGGAAGCGAGATTTTCAGAGGCACCGGACAACGGAACATCGGACACCGTGCTGCTCCCGACGGCGGTCTCGAGGTCTCCCACGCTGCCGGCGAGGGCAGAGACGATCGCCTGGCCCGGGTCATCGGCCCCATTCGTGATCGCCGTCGCACAGGCGAGGTAGATCGCCTCGCTCGCCCCATCCATTGTCCCTTCAGAGGGGGCATCACCGTCGATAATCGCCTCGGTCGCCTCGATCACCGCCTCGCAATCAACCGTGTCTCCACAGGCGGTCAGGTCCTCACCGGTCGCGTCAACGGTCACCGCCGCCGAGACAGTCGACTCGGTATTGACGGTGGAGGTCGGGGGTGTCCCATCCTCAGCAGCTGTGATCTCTTCTTCCGTCGGGAAGACGACATCTTTCATCTCAGATCCATCGGAGGTGGTCGCCACGACGACGACACCGGCATCCAACTGTTCACGTGTGAGTCCCGTAATCTCGCAGGAGCCGTCGGTTGTGGTACAGGAATTACCAATGATGTTTCCTTCGAGGTCTTCGCAATGAACGACCGTCCCGTCCTCCGGGGCCCCCTCCTCAACAAGTTTGGTCGTTCGGCGTATCACAAGGGCCGAGCCGGGGAGCGAGATATCGGCAGTCGCGGTCGGAACAGTGACATCTGCCGTCAGACCGAGACTCCCTGTAGCGGTTGTCCCGCCTCCACTGTCGCCACCACTATCGGCAGCCCTGCTTGACGCCGCTCCACACCCCCACAGTAACGGCAGGGCGAGCAGTGAAACTAAGACGAGTGATGACTTGATCGATCTCATATTATCTCCTCCCGGCGTTTATCGCCATTGATCGAGTTCAGGTCCCTTCACCTTTGCAAAACAATCGCCAGTCAACAGGCCCTTGATTTTGTTGGGATTCGACAGGAGACACACTCCGGAAAAGGGGTAGGACTGCACTCAGGGGGATTCGGGCAAAATTCCGGATTCATGAAAAATAAATTTGTCATGTTGAATAGTTAGAAGGGACAGATGATCCTCGTCAGTCCTGACTTGAAATGGAGTTCTTTTTTACCCATCTCAATTTCTTGATTGGGCAGAC
>CAYWRF010000042.1:0-12663 GCA_964460495.1 uncultured Pseudomonadota bacterium
TATGCCTCGTCTGGGAGCCCTTTGCCGGAAACACAAAATTTTTCTTATTGAAGACAGCTGTGACACGATCGGGAGCCGGATCGATGGCAGAAAAAGCGGCTTTTGGAGTGATTTGGTTACAACCAGTTTTTACGCCTCCCATGTCATCACCGCGGCGGGCGCCGGAGGAATGATCATGGCGAACAAGGCATCCTGGATGAAACGAGCGCGCGTGCTGCGTGATTGGGGCCGCGGCATTTCTCGTTACGATGAGGATATTCGTTCGCGCCTGGCTAAATGGAAAATCGAGGGGAAGCCCTATGACAGCGCCTTCGTGTTTGTTGAACGCGGTTATAATCTGAAGGCCACAGAGCCGCAGGCGGCCTTTGCCTTGTCGCAGTTGCGGAATCTCAGTCGTTTTATTGCGGCAAGAAAGTGGGTGTTTCAAAAGATCCATCGGTTCCTGAAACGGTACGAAAGATATCTGATCCTCCCCACTTCACTGCCTGGCTTTCAGCCGGTCTGGCTCGCCTTTCCGATCACCCTCCGCGAGGGGGCCCCCTTTTCACGCGAGGAAATCGTGAAACACCTTGAGGATCACAAAATCCAGACGAGGCCCCTTTTTTCCGGGAATATCATCAAACACCCCGCTTACCGCGGCATGAGATATCGAAGGGGGAGTCCTCTGGAGAACTCTGACTACATTCTGGGCCATTCCTTTCTGATAGGAGCCCATCACGGTTTGGGAGACGCTATGCTGGACTACCTGTTTTCAGTCTTCGAAGAGTTTTTTAAAAAACAATCCTGAACCATGTATCATCACCAGAAAGTCAGTGTTGTCCTGCCGGTGTACAACGAGGCTGAAGGGATCGCCGCTGTTATAGAAGATTTTTTTTCGTGCCCTGAAGTCGACGAGGTAGTTGCCGTTGATAATAATTCGACGGATGCGAGCGCTGCGGAGATCAGGAAAACACGGGCCAAATATGTTTTTGAGCCCGTTCAAGGCTACGGATCGGCTCTCAAGAGGGCCATGCAAGAGGCCTCGGGAGATATCATTATTACAGCCGACTCTGATTCAACCTACTTCGCCTCGGACATCGAGAAGCTGCTTGCCTACAGTAACGAGATTGATTTCGTTTTTGGATCCCGGATGTCCCGGTCACTGATTTTGCCGGGGGCCTTTATGCCTCTCGCGGTTCGGCTGGGAAACTGGGCAGAGGCAAAGATGCTCTCCTGTCTGTTCGACGGACCGACGCTGACGGAGGTCGGCTGCACCTTCAAGCTGATCAAAAGGGCTGCCTTTGAAAAGATCAAGGATTCGCTGACTGTCAAGGGACCCCATTTTTCTCCGGAGCTCATTATCCGGGCAATCCAGAACGGAATCAGCTTTGTCGAGATTCCGGTATTCTACCGCCCGCGCGTAGGCCAGTCGAAGGGGGCCGGGGACATTTGGTCGGCAATAAAAGTAGGAGTCAAGATGGGGTGGCTCATTTGGGGTGAGCGGTTCAGAAGTGGAAAAAGAGTTGTCGAGGCTTAGATGGGCCTTTATCAACGTCCTGTTCTTATAACAGGTGGCGCCGGCTTCATCGGCTCCCATCTTGTCAGGCGGCTGCTGAACGAGGGGCATTCTGTGGCCGTATTGGTTAAAGAGACAACGCAGAGGCGCCGGATCGAAAATCTCTCAGAAAGGCTCACGTTTATCCGGGACGATCTGAGTGATTTGGATCGCCTAAAAGTTTCCTTCCGCGAGCTTAACCCGCAAGGAATATTCCACTGCGCCGCTTCAGGCATTAAAAGCGGCGTCGCCGCGTCTGAAGACGAGCTTGTCAAAACGAATGTCACCGGAACGATGCATCTGGCAAGAGCGTTGGAGGAGATTGACTACAAGTTTCTCGTAAACTGCGGCAGCTACCTCGAATACGGAAGAAAAGAAAGACCCTTCCAGGAAACGGACCGATGCGATCCCGTTGAAGCTTATGCCATCACAAAGCTTGCCGCCACCTTGCACTTGCAGGCAGTGGCCGAAAGGACGGGAAAACCGGTTATCACCTTCAGAATCTTCAGCCCCTACGGTCCGGAAATGGAAGAAGGCCGTCTGGTCTATGAGGTTGTCCGAAGGGCCCTTCAGAACGAAGAAATTGTGCTGACGAGGCCGGAGACGGCAAGGGACTTCATTTTTGTCGATGATATCGTCGACCTCTGCCTGGAAGCGATCGCCAAGGCCCCTGTCTTGAAAGGGGAGATATTTAATGTCGGCCGAGGCAGGGCGGTGACACTGAAAGAGCTTGTCAATCTCGTTTTGGAGATGACATCATCCAAAAGTGTCGTGAGGTGGGGACAGGCAAAGGATGTCACCTACGATCGCGGGTGCCAGGAGGCCGATATGGGGAAAACTTTATCGGTTTTCTCCTGGCGACCGACGAGGGGCCTGGAAGCGGGAATAGGCAAGATGATCGAATGGATCAAGGGAACCTTCCGTGCAAATTGAGAGAGGGAAGCTCGAGGGGATCGCTATCATTACCCCTCAAGTTCTTGAGGATAACCGCGGTTCCTTTTCTGAGCTTTTTCGAAGAGACTTTTTCAGAGAGCACAGCCTGGAAGCCATTTTTGTCCAGCAAAACGTTTCTCTTTCCATGAAAAGCGTTGTTCGAGGACTGCACTTTCAGTGGGACCCGCCGTTGGCCAAGCTGATCCGTGTTTCATGGGGACTTATTTTTGCGGTGGCGGTGGATATTCGCAAGAAATCTCCCGCCCTTGGGAAATGGATGGGGATTGAGCTCTCAGCCGAAGAGAGAAAGGAAATGTATGTTCCGCCCGGTTTTGCCTCCGGGTTTTGTTCGCTCTCCGATCCGGCCCAGGTTGAATATCTCTATACCGCGCCCTACAACCCAAAAGGGGAATCTAGTATTATCTGGAATGACCCGGAAATAGGGATACGATGGCCGGTGAAAAATCCGGTTTTGTCGCCTCGGGACGCCTCGGGACAGACCTTCCAGGAGTGGTTAAAACGACCTGAATCCGATTGCTTCTAGAGGTTCTTGACGGCGACGACCGACAGAATCGTACCGGTCGTGAATCCCGTCAAAGTCATAACAAAGGAAATCCATCCCAACGCGTCGAGCTTTTTCTTGCGGAGCAGAATGGTATCGCCCGGATTGATGACCACCTCATCCTGTTTGGAGGCCCGCACCTTGATCTTTTTCCCGGTCCCCCCGCGGATGATGTAACGAACCTTCTTGGCCATGGTACCCGGCCCTCCCGCCAGAGCAAGATATTGAGACATCGAATAGTAGGGGCTGAATTGATAGGCACCGGAACGACCAACCTCTCCGACCACAAAGACGCGATCTTCAAAAGAAGGGAAAAAGATATTGTCCGCCGGGAGTGTTGCGAGTCCAAAATCAAACTTGTTCGCCGCCGTCAGGACATGGGGAATATAAACGACATCCCCCGGCTCTACGGAGAAATGATTGATGTCATTGTCATCCACCGGCACCTTGAAGACCTTCTTCTCCTCGTCCACAAACCGCACCACATGGATTTCCTGTTTTTTGGAGGCCCCCGGGGCAAACCCACCCGCCATTTTCAGCACGTCGCCAACCGTCTTCTCATTTCTCATCTCATATTCCCCAGGCCGTTTCACCGCTCCGACGACCTCGATCGCATTCTTTTTGAAGGGGACAAAGGCGACGTCATTGTCCTGGAGATACGGGTTCTGGGAGAGATCCCCCTCGTCCTTGAATTTCCTCAAGTCGTACAGTTTAAAGAGGCGTCCCTCTCGCCGGATCTCAACGTTCCTTCCCGATCCCATCGGCGTCAAACCTCCCGCCAATTCGAGAACCTCGTCCAGACGGTTCGAGGCGCTGATCCGGTAGGTTCCGGGGGTCCGGACCGCGCCGACCACATGGGCCTGGTAAATCAAAGGAATCAAACCCTCTCCGCCACCCGACAATCCCTCCCCCCGCCCTCCCGGCAACTGCAAACCCCTGCCACCAGGCATCAAGCGGGCAGACTCTTCCACCGCGCGAAAGCTCAAACCGGCCGATTCGTCTCCCATTCCTTGCTTTTGTCCCGAATCCCGAACCTGCGCCTGAAGAGAACCTCCCGGCAACGGACAAACAAGGGTCAGGACAACAATCCAGACGAGAACCTTCATGAATGTTCACTCCTCCACTTCTTGAAATATTCCATCCCAAAGATCGTGAGAACGCTCATGCCTAAAGAAGAAAGCAGGAAGGCTGTATAGATAGCCTGATATTTCGGCTTCCATTTGCTGCGAGGCACCCGGGCCGAGTCAAGAATATGAAATCCAGGGACCGCCGATGCGACCTCTATTTTTGCATTCTCGTATTGCTGGGAGAGGAGGACCTGAAGCTGCTTTAAGAGCAGTGCCCGTCCGTTCAGATACTCAAGATAGATCTGGGGGGAGACACCGGTGACACTGACACTCTTCAATTTTTCCTGAAGCTCTTGCGTCTTTTTCCGGAGGACCGCCATATCTCCATCCTCGGGATTATGGCTCGGCTTCCCCAGATCGAGGTTGGAATAGGCGACAGAGATTTCCGGACCCTTGACCAGATCCGCCGATTGCATCGTGACCGTCACCTTGGATGCGGTCTCCGGGATCCTCTTCCCCTCGTAATACTCCCTGACCAGTTTGGTCGCCTCAAAGAGCTCCACCTGGTTGTTCAGGATCTGGGCCTCGAGATTCATCTGTTTGTGTCTTGCCTTGATCATCTCATGCCGGTTGATGTACTCCCGTAAGCCCTCAACATAGAGGTTCGCAACATCCGCCGCAAACTCCGGACTTTCCGCAACCGCATAAATGGATATGGCCCCGGAGAGCACCGCTTCCTCAAAGGATATCATCCCCTTCAGGACGCCTCCTGCCATTTCAATGGTGATCCCCTTCATCCTCTTCTCACGCTCTTCCGGTGGCAGGTCAGGCGAAATATCGTAAAGCCTCGGAATCAGTTCCGGATGCCTTTCCACAATGCTTTCGGGTAGCGACAGGGACTCCAGGTAGCCCGAATACCGGGTCATCGCCGGAATGCTCTGGAGCGAGAGACCCGCCGAAGTCGCCAACCCGATGAGCGGAGCCGGAAGGATCAACCCCGATCCCCCCTCCTCGATGAAAATATTCGCCTGGGTCCTGTAGAGGACCGGCATCGTGACGGCATAAATCGTCCCGACAACGAGTCCCACCAACGCAAAAACACCGATCAACTTCTTCTTTCGATAGAGGATCAGCAGGTATTCTATCAGATCAATTTCGCTCGAAGGTTGCATCGTTAATCCCCGAAATCGGAGGCGAGTTCACATCACATCGCCGCTGTGAAGTAAAGCAATTTTTTAGAAGACCCTTCACGACGCCAATGAGCGAAACAGAGTCCAAGTTGTGATTTTTTCTCAAATAATCCTGGCTCCCGGCTGTCTTCGCAAACCCTTCCCGGATCCCCAGCCGTAAAAACGCAGCCGGCAACACCCCCGATTCAAGACAGGTTTCCGCCACCGCCCCCCCGAGACCACCCAGGACGGTCTGCTCCTCAATGGTGACAATCCCCCCCGTCTCCCGAGCGGCGGCGAGCACTTCGTCTCGATCCAACGGCTGCACCGTATGCATCGAAACGACGCGGCACCGGATTTTTTCCTTCAAAAGCCGGTCGGCCGCCTTTAGAGATTCGCCTAAAATCCCCCCTGTGGCGATCAGCGTGACATCCCCCCCTTCCATGAGACGCCTCGCCCGGCCGATCTCAAACCTCTCCCGCTCCCGACCGGTCGTCCCGGCCGCACTCTTGTCCAGGCGGAGATAGGCAGGCCCCTTCATCCGGACAAGGGCCGCCGTCGCCTCCTCCACCTCCCACGGATCACCGGGGGCAACGACCGTCATCCCCGGCATCGTCCGGAGGATCGAGAGGTCCTCGGTCCCGTGATGGGAAAAACCGAGCGGGCCGTAACTGAACCCGCCGCCGATCGAGACGATCTTCACATTCGCCTCGTGATAACAGATGTCGTTCCGGACCTGCTCCAGACACCGGAGAACGGGGAAGTTCGCAATGGAGTAGGTGAAGACAATCCGCCCCTCCAACGCCAGGCCGCAGGCGAGCCCCGTCATGTTCTGCTCCGCAACCCCCGCATTCAGGTACTGGCGGGGAAACCGTTTTTGAAACTCCTCCAGGACACCAAAACCGAGGTCACCTGTAATCAGCAGAATCCGCGGCTCCTCGGCGGCAAGCGTCGTCAGCCTCTTGATAAAATGGTCCCTCAAGACCCCTCCCCCAGCTCCTTCAAGGCGTCTTTCAACTCCTCCCCTTGAGGCGACCGATAGTGCCAGAGGACCGAGTCCTCCATGAACGAGACCCCCTTCCCCTTGGTCGTATGGGCGATCAGACAAGAGGGAGACCCTGCGCGAAACGGAAGCCGGAAGAAAATTTCTGCCAAGGCCCGATGGTCGTGTCCATCCACCTCTTCGACCCCCCAGCGAAAACTCCTCCATTTATCGGCAAACGGCTCCAGTTCAAGCGTCTCGGAGACGGAGGCGAGGCTCTGGATCTTGTTGTAATCCACCACGACAACGAGATTGTCGAGACTGTGGTGGCCCGCGAACAGGATCGCCTCCCAGTTGGAGCCTTCATCGCACTCCCCGTCGCTTAAGAGAACAAAGACCCGGTGATCGGCCCCGTCCAGTTTCGCCCCGTACGCCATCCCGGCGCCGATCGAGAGCCCATGACCGAGCGAGCCGGTTGATATCTCGACACCTGGAAGCCCCTTGTGCGAGACGTGACCGGAGAGGAGCGAACCATCCTGACAGTGGGTCTCCAGCAACTCCACCGGAAAAAAACCGGTCTCGGCCAGCGCCGCGTAGATCCCCGCCCCCCCATGCCCCTTGCTCAGGATAAAGCGGTCGCGCGTAGGTGACGAAGTATCCCTCGGATCGAGCCGGAGGATCTTCCCGTAGAGGACCGCCAAGAGATCCGCCATCGAGAGGACCGACGCGACATGCGAGCTCTTTCCCTTGGAGGTCATCCGGACCGCATGACAGCGGATCCTCCTCGCAAGCTCATCTGTCGAGAGTTCAGCGGCGATAGAATTGCCGGATCGCATCTGTGATTGTCTGGACATCCTCATCACTCAAATAGGTATTCATCGGGAGCATCAGGGAGCGGGTGAAAAGTTTTTCCGTTCTCGGAAGCCTCTGGTGAAACCCCAGCTCCTTCATCTGGTGGACCGCAACGCCGCCCCACTGTACGAGCGTTCCGATCCCGACCTCCTTCAGAGAGGCGCGAAGCTCGTCCCGCCGATCCGCCTCGATCTCATAGTTCTGGTAGGTGTCGAAGTGATCCCCCTCCTCTTCAGGCGAGGGAGGGAGCGTCACCTCCTTGACCCCTCTCAGACCGGAATCGTAGAGCTGGGCGATCTGACGCCTTCGGGCAATCGTCTCTCCATAATACTGGAATTGATGATTGAGGATCGCCGCCTGCAGGTTGTCCAATCGGGAGTTCAGACCCCAGACCACCACCTTCCCGTCGGGGTCGCGGCCATGATCCCGCATCAGCCGGACCTTCCTCGCCACCTCGTCGTCGTTCGTGACGACGACGCCGCCATCCCCGAAACAGCCGAGGATCTTCGCCGGGTAGAAGCTCACAGCAGAGGCGATCCCGAAGGTCCCGGCAAATTTTTGCCGGAAGCGGGATCCGAGCCCCTGGGCGGCATCCTCAACGATCTGCAGATGGTTGCGGTCCGCAATCGCCTGCAGACGGTCCATGTCACAGGTCCTTCCGTTCAACTGGGTCGGCATCAGAAACCTTGTCCGGGAGGTGATCGCCCCCTCGACTGCATCCGGGTCGATCAAGTGGTCTGGACCCGCCTCAACCGGGACCGCGACGCCACCGGCAAAGTGGATCGCGGAGGCGGTGGCGACAAAGGTGTGCGAGGAGATCACCACCTCATCACCGGCCTGAAGACCGGCCGCCCGGAGCGCGAGTAACATCCCGTCGGTTGCGTTCCCGACGCCGATCGCATGTCTGACCTTCAGATACCGGGCGAGCGCCCCCTCAAACTCCTCAAGGTCCTTCTGCAGGATAAAGGCCCCCCGCCTGAGCACATCCTGGATCACACGAGTAAATTCCCCCTCCCTCGACCTGAAGAAGGTGCCGTACGGAAAAAAAGGGATCTGTCTCTTCTCAGTCATGAATTCACCAAAACCGTCTTGACTCCCTCCGGGTCCTTTGCAAACGCCTCCCGGAAAGAGGAGAACGGGATCCTCCTCGTAATCATCCGATCGAGGATCCCCGGCCACCTCGTTTCAATCTCGGCAAAGTCCAAAACCCCCTTTTCAAAATAACGCCGATTGGCATTCACCGTTCCAAAGACAAGTTTGTTGCCAAGCACGATATCAAAATTCATCCGGGCCGCCTCGATCCGTTTCTCAAACGCCCCGCCGGTCACACTGGTCAGGCAAAGGACCCCATTGGCCTTCAACAGGTTGATCGCATCGAAAGCGACATCCGCGCTCCCGGTCGCCTCGACGATCAGGTCAAAACGATCGGGCCAACGATTCAAATCGACCTCGGAACGGCTCCTATACCGGGCCCCGGCTTCAGACACAAGTCTTGATTTGAGGCCCCCGACAGGCCGGGTTGCAAAGGTCGTGGTCGATATTCCCCGGATTCGAAGGAGGAGGGTCGCGAGTAAGCCGATAGGTCCCGCCCCCAGAACGAGCGCCGACCCCGGTTGCCATTCCATCCTCTGCTGGATCCTGAAAATCTGCTCGATCCCCTTTTCCACGACACTCATTGGCTCCAAAAGGACCGCAAACGACCTCTGCAAGGCGGGAACCTTGACAAGAAACTCCGGCGACTCGGCATAAAACTCCGCCATGAAACCGTGACCCCCCAAGATCCCCCGTTCCGTGAACCGGCCTGTCTCACACATATCGCTGACACCCGCCCTGCAGTTGGAACAGGAGGGGCAAGGCCTCCTGACAGTCGCGACAACCAGATCGCCGGGAGCGAACCGATCCGATCCCGCCGTCTCGACCACCCCGAGCGACTCGTGACCGAGAATCAAAAAATCGGAACCATTGGGCCCCTCCCCATAAAGCCCCTCCGCAATCTCGAGGTCGGTCCCGCAGATCCCGGCCTCGATCAACCGCACGAGCAGCTCCCCCGCCCGGGGCCGAGGTGGATCGGACTGAACGAGCCGCAGACTCCCCGCCTTTCCCGGTGTGACCGCAATCGCCTTCACGGCAAAACCCCGACGGCGTAAATAGCCGTATGGACATAATCCGGCTTGTTCGTTGGAAGCCTGACCGGCGGCACGTACGGGGCGAGCCCATCGGTCAGTTCCCGCGGCAGTCTTGTAAGACCTCCCATAAAGAGCCTCTTCAGGAGGACCTTCCCCTTCATCGTCCGGGGCATCAGGTGACACTTGACCGCCGTCCGCTTGATCAACGAGCGGAGATTCGACTTCCAACCATCCTCGTGATCCGGAAAGGCACCAAAGAAATCGGTCCTGAAACCCTCCAAAAGCCCCGCAAGCTCCGGGATGGAAAAATACCGATAGCTGAACGGACTCGGATTGAAATCGGGCCAGTCCTTGTTCGCGGTGCAGAGGATCAGGACCCCCCCGGGCCTCAGGATCCTGCGACACTCCTGAATAAATCTCTCCGGAGACTGGAGGTAGTATATCGCCTCATAAAGGACAACCGCGTCGAAGGAGCGGGGTTCGAAAGGGAGGTTCTGGGCATCGAGCTCCCGAATCTCGATATTCTTCCTCCCCGAATAGGTCTTCCGGGCATGAACGAGGTTCGCCGGCTCAATATCCCCGCCGACAACCCGCTTGGCGCTGCAGGCCAGAAGACCGAGCCCCTGCCCCCCCCCACAGGCAACCTCCAGGAGCTCTCTCCCCTGACAGAGTGTCGCCCCGAACTTGTACCGGTGATACGCCCTTTCCACTTGAATCGGGAGGACAAGCGTCTCCGGCAGCTCCGTCACTGTGGTATAATCGGGTGACATATCAAAAGAGTGTGTAGATGAACGGCGCAACCACCGACCCCTGCGCAAAGATCAGGAGACCTCCTGTCAGGATCAGAGAAAGGAGGACCGGCAGCAGCCAGAACTTTTTCCGGACCCTCAAAAAACCCCACAATTCACGAAGAAACCACACGGTCAATAGGTCCTTTTCATACTTTCCTTCAGGTTACAAGGGGGGCGGCGGATCCAGGTGGACCCGACACCTGGCCTGAAGGCAAACCGGTCAGGGGCCCGACCGATGGCGGTGACGACTCGGCGAATCAGACCGACTGGCGTCAGGATGAGATAGAAAATCACGGAGAGGAGCAGGGTTGTATTCACACGACCGATCGCGTGTCCGACCGTCATCCAGATTCGATACGGCCTCTCAAGCCAGACCGGTCTTATAACGGCCGTCAGGATCAGGACGACACCGACGCCTAAAAAGGCCCAACGAGTATCACCAGACCGGACAAGCGGATAGAGCCCGATCAGGCTGAAGATCGACCCGACAATCAGTCCAAATTTCCGAAGCTCAATCGAGTTCAAACGATTTTCTCCAGTCCTGATCCTCCACAAAGGCAGGCTGCCCCTGTTTCTCCAGGAGGCAATTGCCGAGGGCAAGGGCATCCATCTCGGTCCTCATGAAACAGGTATACGCCTCCGCCGGATTGCAGACGATCGGCTCGCCGCGCACATTGAAGGAGGTATTGACGATGACCGGACAACCGGTCTTCTCTTCAAATCGTGTGAGCAGGGCATGGTATCGCCGGTTCGTCTCCCGATCGACCGTCTGGATCCTTGCCGAAAAGTCGACATGGGTCACCGCCGGGATCTCGGACCGCGGGACCTTCAGGAGGTCGATCCCCCAGAGGTTTTGGTTGATGGTGCGCTTCACGAGACGCGACTCCTTCACCGAGGCGACCAGCAGCATGTACGGGCTCTCCACAGTGAGATCAAACCAATCGGTAACCCGATCGGAGAGGACCGACGGGGCAAACGGACGGAATGACTCACGGTACTTGATCTTCAAGTTCATGACCGATTGCATCTCCGGATTCCTTGCATCGCCCAATATGCTTCGATTGCCCAAGGCGCGCGGCCCGAACTCCATCCTCCCCTGAAACCAGCCGACGACCTTCCCTTGGCCAAGCCACTCCGCAACATGGTCGATCATCTCCTCCTCCGGGAGGCGGCGATACGGGATCCCGCGCGACGTGAGAAACTCCTCAATCTCGGCATCGTCAAAAGAAGGGCCCAGATACGACCCCCGCATCCGATCTGTCCCAGAATCCTTCCGCGGTTTTTCCAGAAACTGATGCCAGACCGTCAATGCGGCACCTACAGCCCCTCCCGCATCACCGGCCGCCGGCTGGATCCAGATCCTCTTGAAAATCCCCTCACGCAAGAGTTTCCCGTTCGCGACACAGTTCAGGGCGACCCCGCCAGCCATACAGAGATCCTCCTCCCCTGTCTCCCGCTTTAAAAAACGGGCGATCCGGAGGACCACCTCCTCCGTCACCTCCTGAATAGAGCGGGCGATATCCATCTCCCGCTGTGTGACCGGGGATTCCGGCAACCTTCTCGGCCCCCCGAACAGCCGGTCGAACCGGCCGTTCGTCATCGTGAGCCCGGAGGCGTAGTTGAAGAAATCCATGTTCAGCGTGAAGGAACCATCCTCCTTCATGTCGATCAGATCCCTGTAGATCTGATCGACATAGAGCGGCCTCCCGTACGGGGCAAGCCCCATCACCTTGTACTCCCCGGAGTTGATCTTGAAGCCGGTGTAGTAGGTGAAGGCGGCGTAGAGGAGGCCAAGCGAGTGCGGGAACTGCTGCTCATAAAGGAGGGAGAGGTCGTTGCCGCACCCAACCCCGGCCGAGGTGGTCGCCCACTCCCCGACACCGTCGATCGTCAGGACCGCCGCCCTCTCATAGGGAGATGCAAAGAAGGCCGATGCGGCATGGGAGTGGTGGTGTTCGGGATAGAGGATCTTTTCCTCCCAGCGGATCTCCCCCTTCTTGAGACCAAAGGTCTGATCGAGTTCCTTCGGGAGCAGAGAGGGTAAAAAGAGCTTTTCCTTGAGCCATAACGGCATCGAGAGGATGAAAGACTTTAATCCCTTCGGGGCGTACCGGAGATAGGTCTCGAGGATCCTCTCAAACTTGATGAACGGCTTGTCATAGAAGGCGACATGGTCGAGATCGTGCGGTCCGACCCTCGCCTCCTTCAGGCAGTAGCGGACCGCGCTCGTCGGGAACCGGGGGTCGTGTTTCTTCCGGGAAAAACGCTCCTCCTGGGCGGCGGCGATGATCTCACCGTCACGGAGGAGGCAGGCGGCGCTGTCATGATAGTAGGCCGATAGACCGAGAACGAATGTCATTGATTCACCGCGGTTCCCCCTCATCTCTGGGGGATAAGCGGCAGGAGCTTCTCAAACCAGTCGACCGCCGGCCCTTGAAGCCTCCAGGGATAGTCCCCCTGAAAGAGGCGAGAGACAAGGATGTAGGCCCCGAGATAAGTGAACGCACCAACCGGGATCAGGAGCTGGAGTTCCCATTCAAGGGGATGTCGTTCTGGAACGAGCCCTTCCGCCACCAGGCGCTCGGCAAGGCGGCCGAGGTCTTCGACCGGCTGCACCCCTTCAACCTGAACTACCACCCGCTCGCGC
>CAYWRF010000043.1:0-12531 GCA_964460495.1 uncultured Pseudomonadota bacterium
AGATGCTGAAGACCGGCAGGTGTATTGAGAGATTGAAACGACTCATCGAGGAACACGGCCGGATCCTCGAGGCGCTCAGAAGATAAATTATCTCTTCAAGGCCCGGTCCATTTCCCTCTGATGTGCCTTTTTCCGGAGCTCCTCCCTCTGGTCGTACAACTTCTTCCCCTTGGCCAGTGCGATCTCGCACTTGACCCTCCCGTTCTTGAGATAAATCCGGGTCGGTATCAGGGCGAGCCCGCGCTCCTTCATCTTGGAGAGCAGGTATTCAATCTCCTTTTTCTTCAGAAGGAGCTTTCTCGATCTCAACGGATCATGATTCAGCTGACCGGCCGGGGGGTAGGGGGAGATATGGCAGTTGATCAGGTAAAGCTCCCCCTGATGGCTGATCCCGTAACTGTCCCCGAGATTGACCCGTTTGTCCCGGAGCGACTTGACCTCGCTCCCGGTCAGCACGATCCCCGCCTCCATCTTTTCCAGAAAAAAATAGCGGAACGACGCCTTTCGATTGTCGGCAAGGAAGGGACCGGCCTCTTTAGATTTTTTTCCCATTGATCCAGACAGACAGGATTTCACGCTCTGTCGTCTTTTCGACGAGATGGTTGCAGATCTGGGCCGGTTTGAGTGAGGGCGGGATCTTAACCGCAATCAGGTCCGCCTTCTTTCCCGCCTCAAGAGAACCGATCTCATCCCCACGGCCCAGAACCTGGGCCCCTTCCAGGGTCGCCATTCGGAGAAGCTCCTTGGCGTTGCAGCGGGGGAGCGCCTCCCTCATCTCGTCCCAGAGGGAGAGTGTGGAGCCGTCGGTCCCAAGCCCTATCGGGACCCCTTTTAATTTCTTGACCGGGAACTCCCCCAGCTTGAGGTGTTTCTGGAGACGTGGCAGCCAGACAACACGGCATCTTCTTTTTGTCAGGAGGTCGAGGTCTCCATCGGCAAGATGGAGGCAACCGATCAGAATGGGAGAACCTTCCAAAAGCCCGATTGCCTCGAGAAACTGGATCGGTGTTTTTCGGTGCGGCGGGGGGAGCGACTCGACCCATCCGAGCTTGGGAAAGAGCCGCTCGGCGATCTCGCCTGATGATTCGTAGAAAAACTGCATCTCGGCGAATGACTCCGCCGCATGGATCTTCAAGGGGATCTTCATTTGACCCGCCTGACTCGCGATCACCTTGAGCAGGTTTCGGGAAAGGGTATAGGCGGAATAAGGCGCGAGACCGGCCTGCAGACGTTCTGATTTCCGGAGCTCTTCGACAATCGCCAGCGCTGCCTGATAGCGGTCCTGCACCGAGGCCTCGGCCGATGTGAGTATTTCCGCAAAGAGGGTCAGGCGCAAAGGGCTGTCGCCAAAGGTCGGGAGGGAGCCGGCGTAGTCTCCAACATCCCCGACACAGGTAGTCCCACTCGAAAGGAGACGTCTCAGCCCTTGAGTGATATGGGCCCTTCTTTCTTCCGGCCGGATCTGTTGCCGACATTCCAGGCGGGCCAAAAACCAGTCTATGAAATTGGGTTCCCGTCCTGTGCCGTCAAGGGGAGGGAACTCAAGCGCGGTGTCGCAGTTGACGAGTCCCGGCAGCAACGCCGCATTGTTGTGGGGCTCCTCTTTTGCCTCCGGATACTTTTTCCGGAGTCTGGAGGCGGGACCCACTTCACGAACGATTGCGTCCTCAATCAAGACCGCCCCCTCCGGGATCGGATCGGAGGCGATTGGCAAGACGTAGGAGGCGGAGAGGAGTTTCACGACTCCTTCCTATCAAACAACGGGATAAAAGGCATTTAAAAAATGCCTGTTTGACTGCGCCAAAATCCAAACAACTCTTTTCTCCGTCTGCCGATCTATCATGGCAAGGAGATCGATTGGGTCGCAATTCCGGAACCGGTGGTCAATCGCAACCTTAGGGAATGGTTATTTGTCCGTTCCTCCGGGGCCCATTGGTCGACCTGGCATCCCGGACCGGGTCACCCCTGGCAACTTTGTCGCCTGGGAGGGGGATATCTCATCTCCCCTGCGTCCGATCTCTTTGCAGGATGCAGGGTCGCGGAAAGACTTGACACCTATCAGAAATGCCTGCTGCCGCGGCTTCGAAGAGTGAATGGGAGCGAGGCAGATCAGCTGGATGCAAGGCTGGCTCGGGTCATGCCCCGTTGGAGGGAGGCATTCGCAGCACGACCGGGTGTTGAAAAATCCTTACTCACTCAGAAGCCCGACGAGTCTCGCCTGCTATCGATTGCCTCACCAGCCAAAAAAATCCGACAGACGGATTCAAGGTCTACTTTATTTTCAAGGCAGATGAAGCGGGAGACCATTCACGATTTACGGATAGAGATTGTTTCCATACTGCCTTTGATGCATTTCGAAGGCATTTTTTACGAGTTTTTACAATTTTCTTTTTAGATTTCATGCTTTGGATTGAACATCCTGCAAATTTGTTTTCATTGCAAGATATCATTATCAATCAACCTCACCCCTTCAACCCAGGCGGCGATAAAAATCCGGGAACTCATTTCATAACCGGCGATCTGCTTCGTTGGCCGCCTCGGTCGCTCCTCGACGTACCTTCCAAGTACGCCTGCGTCGCGCCTCGGCGGCCTGCCTCGCATCTCATCCGGTTCTGAAATGAGTGTTTCCGAGTCCGCAATAATGAAGTAATCGGTTTTTAAGTTGGCCAATTCTTTTTTTGCCGCCTTAATCCCCTTGCCCTCCTGTACTGCCTTAATCCCCCGCGGAATCGCCAACGCCTTTTGGTACCCCTCCGGGGAGAGCCTCGCGTTCCGGGAGCTCAGCGCGAGTCCGTTTTTGTCACGGACCGTCGGGCACCAGACAATCTCGACCGGGATCTTCTGCTCCCTCACCATCTCCTCGATCACCCGGACCTGCTGAAAATCCTTTTCGCCAAACAGCGCGACGCAGGGCCCAACGATCTTGAACAACCGGTGGACCACGGCACAAACCCCTGCGAAATGGCCGGGTCGGAACTCCCCCTCCATAGGGAGACCGACCTCTGGGACAGGAATGTTGGTCTTGAGGCCGTCCGGGTAAATTTCATCCACTGTTGGCGTGAAAACGAGATCGACCCCCTCCCTCTCACAGAGCTTCAGGTCCTGCCCGAGGGTTCGGGGATATTTTTGCAAATCCTCTGCGGAATTGAATTGGGTCGGATTAACAAAAATACTCACAACTCTAAAATAATTCTTCTTCACCCCACTTTGAAAAAGGGGGGCCGGGGGGGATTTTGCCTGGTGAATGAGCGACCGGTGCCCCTCATGGAGCGCCCCCATCGTCGGGATAAAGGCGATCCTCTTGCCTTCGAGCCTCGCCTTCTCAACGGCCCGCTGCAATCCGGATACGGTCTCTATTTTGAAAGGAGTGCTCCTCATCGGGGAAACGTCCCTCCCGGACCTCTTTTTTGTAAGTGCGGAGCGCCTCGGGGACAAGCGATGCGAGATCGGCATAACGCTTGAGGAATCGGGGAGAAAAATCCGGGTCCATCCCGAGGAGATCATAGAGGACGAGGATCTGCCCATCGCAACCGGGTCCGGAGCCGATCCCGATCGTCGGGATTTTAAGCCTTGCGGTGATCCTCTCTGCCGCCTCGCTCGGGATCCCCTCCAGCACCACAGACCAGGCCCCCGCCTCCTCGACCGCCCGCGCATCCTCCAGGAGCGACCGCTCCTCGGCGGCGGTCTTTCCGCGGATCTTGTATCCGCCGTAGCGGTGCAGCGACTGGGGCTGAAGCCCGATATGCGCCATCACCGGGATCCCGACCCGGTTCATCCGGTAGATCATCTCGGCCACCTCCACCCCCCCCTCCAGCTTGACCGATTCCGCCTGTCCCTCCTTCATCAGTCGCCCCGCCTGTTTCAGCGCCTCGCCTGTCGAGGATTGATAACTCATGAATGGCATGTCGGCGACGAGCAACGCCTGCGTGAGCCCCCGCGCGACACAGGCGGTATGATAGGCGATCTGCCCGATCGTGACAGGGATCGTGTTCTTCTGCCCCTGAACGACGGTCCCGACCGAATCACCGACCAACACGAGGTCGATCCCGGCCCGATCGACCAGCCGCGCAAACGAGGCGTCGTAACAGGTGATCGAGGAGATCTTCTCGACCCCCTTCATCTTGCGAATTTTTGGGATCGTCTGTTTTGTCTGTTTTAACGGGGGGATCACTGCCCCATCCCGCTTCGCGGGACGAGGGCCCCATCCCCCCGTACCCCTTCCGGTCGGACCGGCAGAGCCGGATCCTCCCTCATTTCCCTTATCGACCGATCGAAACATAATGCTTCTGCCCTCTTTTGGCCGAGAGAATCTCGCGGACCAGGTTTTCGTAGTCCGCCTTGCTCTTCACGAAGTCGATGTCGGAGACGTTGACCACCACGAGCGGGGTCTCCTGATAAGAGAAAAAATAGCGGTTGTAGGCGTCGATCAGTTCCCCAAGGTAGTCCCGGTCGATCATCCTTTCGTGCTCAATCCCCCTCCTTTTTATATGTCTCATCAGGACATCGAGAGAGGCCTGCAGAAAGATCACCAGTTCCGGTTTGGGAAGATTCATATCCAGGAGGGAATAGATCTTCTCATAGAGAAACATCTCCTCCTGATTCAGGTTGATCGAGGCGAAGATCCGGTCTTTGGAAAACAGGTAGTCGCAGACGATCCGCTGGGAGAAGAGGTCCTGCTGCGCAAGCTCCTTCTGCTGCAGATAGCGGTTGATCAGGAAGAGGATTTGTGTCTTCAGGGCATGTTTGGTCCGATCCCGGTAGAACTGGGGGAGAAACGGGTTCGCGTTCGTGTCCTCGAGAATCAGCTTCGCGTGAAACCCCTCCGCCAGCAGCTTGCACAAGGTCGTCTTTCCGACGCCGATTGGCCCCTCTATGGCGATATGTCTGGGAACGTCCACGCCAACCCCCTAACTTATCCCGGAGGTGGAATACAAGTGATTCGCGAGCGTCGTAAACTGACCGATTGACAGCTCCTCCGCCCGGATGGAGGGGGCGATGCCGGCAACGGAGAGCGCCACATCCAGCGACTCGGACGGGGTCGTCGCGAGCCCATCCCGGAGGCAATTCCGGATCATCTTCCGCCGGTGGGCAAAGGAGGCCTGGACCACCTTTTCAAAGAACGGGAGGTTCACGATCGGGAATCGCGGCGCCTCGTGCAGACGAAATTCGACCAGTGCCGACGAGACCTGAGGGGGTGGTGTGAAGGCGCCCGGCGGGAGTTTCAGGAGGATCCGGTTCTCCGAGAGGATCTGGGAAAAGATCGGAAGGAGCCCGTAATCCCTGGAGCCGGGGCTCGCCACAAACCGGAGCGCCACCTCCTTCTGGAACATCAGGTAGAAAAAGTTGAAGAGGAGGCTCTTCTCCAGGAGGTGAAACACGACCTGTGTGGAGATGTTGTACGGGAGATTGGCAACCACCTTCCATTTGCCGGCGCTGAGGGTCTTGTCGAGATCGGTCTCCAGTATATCCCCCTCAATCAATGTGAGATGGGGAAACTCCTTCAACTCCTCCCGCAAGAGTTCCACGAGACGATGGTCCTTTTCAACCGCAACGACGCGCGCGCCCCTTCGGAGCAGGAGTCGTGTCATCACGCCAGGGCCCGGACCGATCTCAAGGATCTGATCCCCGGAGGAGACCTGCGCCTTCGAAAGCAGGGCCTCGATCGTTGTCGGGTTCAGAAGGAAGTGCTGCCCAAGACTCTTCTTGGCCGGCAAGATCATACAACACCGCCTACTTGATTCAGGTCCAGATTGGCCAGGGCATTGAGCGACCAGGGGGACGATTGCCCCTTGAGGAGATAACGACCGCCTGTGTAGGCGATCATCGCCGCATTGTCTGTGCAATATCGTGGAGACGGGACAAAGAGCCGGCGGCCGGTTTGCCGGCAAATTTCTCCCAGTTTCGCCTTCAGTCGCGAGTTGCAGGCGACACCGCCGGTGATCACGACAACCCGACAGCGGTAATTTTTTGCCGCCAACATCGTTTTTTCAATCAGGTGATCTGCAACGGTTTCCTGAAAGGAGGCACAGACGTCATGCGTCATGCGTTGTGCGTCGTGCGAAAGATTCTTCACCGCTGTTTTCAGCCCACTAAAACTAAAGTCATACTTGGGCATTTTCGGTCTCGGCAGTTTGATAGCAGTTGGGTCTCCTTCTCTGGCGATCTTGTCAATCACCGGCCCGCCCGGATAACCGAGACCCAGAAGCTTGGCCACCTTGTCAAACGCCTCGCCGGCGGCGTCGTCCCGCGTCCCGCCGAGGAACCGGTAGTCGCCAAAACCTTTGATGAAATAGAGCGCCGTATGACCGCCCGAGACGATCAGTCCGATCTGCGGATACGGGATCCCCGGATTTTCGAGAAACGGGGCGTTCAGGTGACCTTCGAGGTGGCTCACACCGACAAACGGGATATTGAGGCCGAGCGCAAGGCTCTTGGCAAAGGAGAGACCAACCAGGAGCGAGCCGACCAGACCGGGCGCATGTGTGACTGCGATTGCGTTGAGGTCGGTCAGACCGACCTTCGCCTTGGACAGCGCTTGCTCCACAAGCGGCTGCAGGATTTCGATATGACGGCGGCTCGCCAACTCCGGGACGATACCGCCGTACGGGAGATGGATCTCCTCCTGCGAGGCGACAAGATCGGACAGGATCTTTGGCCTCATACGATTGCCGAGACCGGAGAGATTCAGGACCGCCGCGGCGGTCTCGTCACATGAGGTCTCAATTCCCAGAAGGAGCATCACCGGCCTCCAGGTATTTGTTATGGCTGAAATAGTTTACGGGGAGTGGGGAATGATCCCGCAGGTGAAAGCGGATCAGGATCAGGTTGACCGATACGACCACCAGCATGCAGAGATTGGCAAAGATCGCGCCGATCGATGAGAACCAACCGGGGCCGATCAGATCGGTTGCCGCGGCGACCGACAGGATGAATGAGGTCGGCACCAGCGCCTTCCGGAAGTGGACGCGGATCCCGACCTGCCGGTCCCTGAATCCGGCAGGCGTCTCGAACCGCGGGTACCAGGGGTAAAGGTCACAGAACCGGATGAAGAGGTAATCCAGGAGGAGCAGGATCCAGGGGAGGGACTCCGGGAACGGTCTTTCCCAAACGAGCCTCAGTGTCCCAAGAAGTCCGGTGACCTCCGCGGCGCGTACAACAATACCTTCCCGATTAAAAAGGAGCTTCCACAAGGGGGATTACCAAAAGTAGTAGCGGAGTCCGATGCCGCCGGTCGGGTCAAAGGCGGTGTCTGGTGAAAACTCGACACCGGGGGCGAATTCGCCGGAGATCTCGAAGAGCCCCTCCTTGAGGATGACCGAGAACCCGACCGGGAAGCGGAGCGCCGCGACCCCTTCGCCGTCGTTCCTCCCGGCGACATCGACACCGGTCTTCAAGCCGGTCCCAAAGTAGGGGACGATCGAGAAGTTCTCTCCGTCATAATCGATGATCCGGCGCAAGGGGACCAGGAGCGAGGGCTGGATGATCAGCGCCTCTTCGTCAAAGCCGTAACCGACCACGAGATCGGCGGCGAGCTGGTCCAGCAGATAGAGTCGGGCATTGTAACCGATCGGCTCACCGAGGTTCAGGCCGGCGCCGAGCCTCTTGTTTTCAGCCCCGAGGGCAAAACCGAGTGACGGGACCAATGTGAGGATGATTACGAGAATGATTCTCATAAGGACTTGTTATTTAATTTCACGCCATTTGGGAAGAGATATTTAAAGATGGGCCTTTATCAACAGCCGTATTAGGCAACCGCGATCAGACGGACCGTTTGAAGATGGGGGTACACCCCGTTGAAGAGATTTTTTGCCTGTCGATTCTTTCGTTCCTCATCCCGGTACGATTCTCCTACGAGCGCGACCCGAACAGGAACCGGATGATACTTGGTCGTTTCCTTCCGGAATTCCTTCTGTGAAAGAAAACGGATGAACGACTCCGGCCTGTAGCACATCCGGTAGAGCATCCGGCCGGCGTAGCTATCCGCCTGCCCCTCTTCGTCGCGCCTCATCCCGAAGATCTCGTCCCATGTCAGTTCATCCGGATTGATCCCATTCGGAAATTCGGAGACCAGGTGTCCCCACTCGTGGGCCAGAACCCCGGCCACTGTCTCGACCTCTTTATGATGCCGGGCCAGAAAGTCGACACCGACAAAGACGCTGTCTTCCTCCCCTGTTTCCTCGCTTGCGGCGAGGGCGGAGGCAATTGTCCCACGGGCCGGGATGATCCGCCCATTTTTACGGCTCAAGGCGACCAGTTTTTTCCTCACATGTTCGGCGGCACCAAAGGGACCGAAGAGCGCCATCAAAAAGGGGTCTTTGGAGATATCGACAATCTGCGGGATCGGCTCGCCGAAGGTCTTTCGGAAGATATCGGTCGGCCTCGACTGCCCTCCGATAACGGGGCTCCGAAGCAGGGGGTTCGAGAGCTGGGAATGGGCAAGGGAGAGTTTGTCGATCGCCATTTGATCCTATTATCGGCATGTATCCTCGCGAGTTGCTCTACATTTTTCCCCTTTACAGATAGTCCTCATGACTATATGCTAAGGTCATGAAACGGCGTGTATGCAATACGGCAGATGCAAAAGCAAAATTAAATCAATATCTTAACGACGTCGTCTCAGGGGGTGAGGTTCTCATCGAGAGACGTGGAAAGGTAGTGGCCAAGCTTGTCCCTGCCTCTGGAGAGAGGGGAGATTCAAAGAAGGAGACGTTGCAGTTTATGACCCGTCTCCGCGAATTTCAAAAGAGACTTCGTGCCAGCCACGGCCCCGATTCCAGTACCGTTGAACTGTTACGCGAACTCCGGCAGGAATCCTGATGATCTGCATTGACGCGAGTGTCGTCGGGAGACTCATTTCGTCCGACGAACAGGTGGAAAGGCTCAACTCCCGTTACGAAGAGGCCCGCCTGGCCGGCGAGAACTTTTTTGCCCCCCACCTCCTCCCCTTTGAGGTCGCCTCGCTTCTCCAAAAAAAACGGATACGGAAGATTTTGACCAGCGCCGAAGCGCTTGGGGCGCTCCATCAGTTCCAGGAAATGCAGATTGAAATGGTTTTTTTTGACGGGCTCATCGACCGGTGCATGGCCCTCGCCGAGGCGTATGGATCGGAACTGACTGTTTACGATGCGAGTTACCTCGCAGTTGCGGAGCATCTCAAGGCCGACTTCTGGACCGCAGACCGGCCGTTGTTCGATGCCGTCTCGGTGAATTTTCCAAAAATCCATTTTATCGGCTGAGAGAAAGGACCCTCCCGAACGAGACGCCGTAGTTGTTCTCGCTCGCCTCCCTCGCGATCTCATTCGCCTTTTCTAGAAAGTAGGCCTTCATGTTCTCGTCGTCCCCGACTGTCCCGCAGGCGGCGGTCTTCATCCCTTTAAGGGTTTGGGTCGCGAGGGCGATCGCTGAAATCGATGGAAACGCCGGATGTTGCGGCGCCCCCTGAAAGGCGAGACTGAACCGCTCCGAGAAAGGGGTCGGGGCAATCGGCTCCGGTTTGCCATCTGCGATCCGACACGAACCAAAATAGATATCGGCACCGGCGTTGTAGACCTCGTCGGTCCTTGCCCCGTCCGGGACGATCCCGATATCTCCCCGTTTCCATTCCCTTCGAAGGAGCTTCGCCCCCGCGCCACCCGCCTCCTCACCCCAAAGTCCTGTGACAGTAATCCCGCCGTGCGGGAGTCTCGCCTCAAGGATCACCTTGAGGACGTGATAGAGTTCTGCGAATCCGGCCTTGTCATCGGCACCCAGAATGATCTTGTTTCCAACCTGTCTCGCCCAGAGACGCCCGTCTCGCTCCTCAACACCGGTGTCGTCATCGGCCCGCGTATCGAGGTGAAACGAAAACTGAAAGCTCGGGAGCTCAAGTTTAGGATTCGGCGGCGGGATGTAGGCGACGACGTTGCCCGAGTCCGGCATCGTATCGCCTGCCAATTCCTTTTTCACTTCAGGGAGGAGTTTTTTGAATCGCTCCAGCGAATCGTCCATCCCGGCATCGACCCCTATCTCCTGGAATTTTTGGATCACCCATTCGGCAAACCGTCTCTCATGAAAAGAGGGGGAGGGGATCGCGATCGCCTCTATCAATGTGTGTTTGATCTCATCTCTATCGAGCCGGTCGAGGACGTCTCTCGAAACCGTCGCCCCTTGTCCCGGGGCATACCCGCGCCACTCCGGCGTCACCTTGCCCGGCTTGAAGATCAGACAACCGGGGCAATTCTCCGCTTTAAGAAAGTCGGGACGTGGAGGGGGGACGAAAGGTTTCTCCTCAGGGATCGGGACAAGCCCGCCGATCGTTGACAGCTTTGGTCTTGTGGCGCAGGCGGCCAACGCGAACGCGGCAACCCCCCAGAAAATTTTTCCTGGCCACATGGAATCTCCTATCTCCTAGATCTTCGGCCACTCAATCCGATAGGTCATTGTAAATGTTCCCGTCGGCAATTGGTCGTTGGCCACCAGTTCGTCATGACGGAACAGCGCCTTCCCCTCGGGGGTTTTTGAGAATCTGTCAAAGAGCGCTTTAACAATTGCAAAGTCACCCTGTGCCTGGGTTTTCAACATCGCTGCCAGGGGTGGGGTGTTGGCATTCTTCAACTTTTCTGGTTCAGGGTGGAGTCTCCATCGGCCGGTTCCTTCGTTATAGGTCAGAAGTCCCGTCTCAACCCAGCTTCCGAGTCTTACCGCCCCCAAGATCGCGTACCAATGCGGTTCCCCATGGGGACCGTAAAGACCTGACGTCCTGATTTTTTGTACAGACCAGACAAACTGGAGGACAAGACGCCGCATCAGTACATCATGAGAGATGAGCCCCGCCTCGTAATCGGCGAAGGCGATATCGAGGGAACCAAAGTCCCCCTTTGTCTCCTCAACCAGACGGAAGACCGGCCCCATCGCCTCACCGGAGGTTGTCTCCTTTCCATTAACGGTGATTCGAGTTTCATGAGTGGGACCCAAGACATGGGCATATTCATGATCGCGTGCATTTTCCAGGTGACCCTGCCGACTGAAGTAGACCGCCTGGTCCGGGTCGAGAAGGATTTCGGCGTATTTTTTGTACATATCCATAAATTCCTGAGGGCCGTTGGTGTAGACAAAGGTCCTTGCCCGCTCACCTCCAGGACCCCAATTTGGCAGTGTAAAACCGGCGCTCGTTCCACGCGCCAGTCTTGCGTCGCCGCTCAACAGGACAAGATGGACAAGGGTAGAGGGACGTGCATCGATTCGACGGGCCGAATAATTGGGCCCGGCAAGCTTTGCAAACCGTTCTTCGTGAACCTGCTTTCTGGCGGCAAGCACCTTCATCCGTTCACTGCTCTCTGGGTCCGCCTCGGTGATGACAATTCCCAGTTTGAACCCGAAGGCCGCCTTTGCCTTGCAAGGATCCATGTAGGCGTTCACCTCATCCGGCGCGACCCGGGCGGTCCATTTCCCCTCGACCGCCAGCCACGCCTGATCCGCATCGAACCAGGAGCCATCCCGGTGGGCCTTGGCGGCGGCGCGAAGATAGGTAGTGAATGAAGCATCGACATTCTTAGACGGCTCGCCTGCGGCCGCGGCGAGTTCCAGCTCTCTCGCAACCTCCTCCATCGGGCCATTCAGAAGTGGGTGTTCATGATAGGGAATGACCTGGATCTGTCCCCCTTCGGCCTCCCTGTTGATAGTAAAGGGTGCCAAGATATCTTTTTCGGGTCTGGTTTTTAATGTCGAACAAAAGTTTCCCTCAGGCTCCTGGATTCCTTCAGGGTACAGAGTAGAAAAGTGTGCCGGGGGAACGGCTGTTGCGGAACAATGCGGATCGGCGGTTGTTTCACACCAGGGTCCGTGATTTCGTCTGAAGAGTTCGACGGAAGAAGGATCCTGCACCACTTTGTCGGCATATGGATCCGATCCAAGCAGTCGCCGATGGAGCAGGTCGTAGAGCTCCGAGGCGCGCACCAGGTGACGAACCATTTCAACTTCATGCCGGTCGACATTAAAATCGGCTAAACGTGTCACAACCTCTGCCTTTTGCGCCTGCGCTAATTCTCGGCGAACGAGATCCAAGCGATGTTTTTCAAGAATCTGATCCAGCGCCTGTACAAAGGCGTTGGTCGGACGACCGTTGACGATGTACTTTTGATCCGGGGAGCGATCGACCACCTCGAACTTGTCGAGGTCGATCCACCCTGGATTGGCCTCATCCTTCACCCACTCCAGTCCCAGTTCTTTTCCAAATTGATTGAAGACATCCCTCTCGATCCGGGGATAACTTTTGCCGGTCACTCCTCTCAAGGTTCCTGCTTCTCTTTTGGGTCGTAAGGCGCAGCCGGCAACCGTAATAAGTGGCAGCACATAACGCAGTAGAGTTGGCAGGCTTCGCATAGTGATCTTCCCTGTTTGACCTCCTCTTCGACGCTCATCCGGATCGGTTGCGTAGTTTTTTAAGGGGTGCCTCGATGTTTCGGAAGATCACTTCTTGCCAAATCAACCGGTTTTGTTAGTATTCCTGTGCGGTTTCACCGGTACCCACTATGAAAGAAAAAACCAAAGCCT
>CAYWRF010000044.1:0-12463 GCA_964460495.1 uncultured Pseudomonadota bacterium
CCGATCCGGAGATCGAGAAGAAAGGGGCCCCCGCCTCGCCCGCAACCGCCTTGGCGAGCAGTGTCTTCCCTGTCCCCGGGGCGCCGATCAGGAGGACTCCTTTCGGGATACGACCGCCGAGCTTCGTAAATTTCTTCGGCTCTTTCAGGAACTGGATGATCTCTTCCAGCTCGTATTTTGCCTCCTCGCAGCCGGCGACATCCTTGAACGTCACCTTCTTCTGGTTCTCGGAGAGGAGCCGGGCTCGGCTCCGCCCAAAGGAGAGGGCCCTCCCCCCCCCGATCTGGATCTGTCTCATCGAGAAAAAGAAGAAGCCGAAGAGGAGGATCATCGGGAGCCATGAGATCAGGACCTGCTGCCAGAGGGGGGTCTCGCGCCCCCTCTTGTATTCAATAATCGCATCTGATCTGGAGAGGAGATCAAACGCCTTTTCGCTCTGGATCGGTCCGACCGTTTCGAACATCTCCCCCTCGCGATACCCGCTCTTGAACTTGCCAAAGTACTCTTCGTCCTGGATCGCGATCCGTTCCACCTGATTATTTTCAAGAGCCTTCAGAAACTCGCTGAAGCTGATCCCCTTCCGCATCATCGTCCGGTTGCTCATGAAATGGAGCAGAGAAACGGAGAGGAGGATGATAAGGGCCCAGAGGGCCAGTGTTTTTTGGGACTGTTTCATATCAATATCAGACGTGGAATGCTAGCATGGCTTCTCCAATCAAATCAATATCTAATCCCGAAGCCGGTCCAGGGTGAATATCACATAGTCCTTTCTGAAGACCACCCGATTGGGAAGGTTCAAAGAGAGCCGGGGCCGCTTGTCCCGGATCAGCCGATCGAGTTTCAGTACAAACTCCCCGGAAAGGGAATGACCGGGCGATCCGTCGGACAATCCCTCCTGATACATCCTCTGGAGGACCCGATACCGGAGCGCCGGCGGGAGATTAATATAACCTGAAACGGGGCAATCCTTCCTGTCCCCTTTTGAAAATGATTCCCCAACAGCCTTTTCAAGAAACTCCTGATCGGCCCTGAGGAGGAGGGCATTGATGGCGGAAAGCCCCGCAATCCCCGGATTCAATTCTTTCAATTCCACCAGGAGGCGTCTCACCTTGTTCCGGAGATAGGCATCACCTTGATTGGATGAATCCTCTCGATAAGGGACCTCCCGAACCCTCGCGTAAGACCCGATCTCCTCCCGGGTCACAAAGAGGAGCGGGCGGACAACCTTCAAGTCCCCGTCCTCACGAACAAGAGGGATTCCCGCCAGACCCTTCAATCCCGCCCCCTGGATCCATCGGATCAGGAAGGTCTCCGCTTGATCGTCCGCCTGATGGGCCGTGGCAAGTCTGAAAATCTTGGATTTCTCGGCCACCGACCGAAAAAAACCGTAGCGGAGTTCCCGCGCCCTTTCCTGAAGATTGTTTTTGGATCCCCATGCGGGAGCCTTTCCGATCTCACAACGAATCCCCCACCCCTTGCAGGTCTCCTGAACAAAGACGGCATCGCGGTCTGATTCCTTGCCACGCAGGTTGTGATTGAAATGGACGACAGTTGCCTTCGGACGCTCCGAAGGCGCGAGGCGCCTGACCAGATCGGCCAACACCATCGAGTCAATCCCGCCGGAAACCGCCAGCAGGAGATCCTCTCCCGGTCCCCACAGACCCCAGTCCCGGATCGTCTCCCTAAACCTTCTTGTGACTTCGTGCATTCTCGACATAATGCGGCGCGGAGGTCTTGAGCAGGGCAAGCTCTTCGGCAGTGAGGTCCCTTTTCACCTTGGCGGGTGAGCCGAGGGCGAGTGTGCGTGGAGGGATCACCATCTTTTCCGTCACGAGCGAACCGGCCCCGACCAGCGCCTCCTCACCAACAACCGCCCCATCGAGGAGGATTGAACCCATTCCAATAAGACTCCCCGATTTGATCTCGCAGCCATGCAACACAACGCGGTGTCCCACTGTCACATCGTCCCCGATAATCAGCGGCCAGGTGCCGGTCAGCACATGACCGACCGAGAGGTCCTGGATGTTCGTCCTCGCCCCTATCCTTATAGAGTGGATGTCACCACGCAGGACCGAATTGTACCAGAGCGATGAATCCTCCCCAATCACCACATCGCCGATCACGATCGAACCCTCCGCCAAAAAGACGGAAGGGTGAATCTGGGGGGTCACATCGTGGTGGGGAATGATCCGGGACATGGCGGGGTCACATTTTGTACTTTCCAAAATCCTCCGGATTCAGGTTTTCCAGGATCTCGGTCCACTTCTCCTCTTTGATCTTCTTCTCCCCCTCCTTGCCCGCCTTAGCGAGATCGATGTTGCGCGATTTCTCGATCACCTTCTTGTCGACGTAGATCGGCGCAGAGGTCCGGAGCGCGATCGCAATCGCGTCCGACGGGCGTGAATCGACCACATGTTCCTTCGTCCCGTTCTTCAAATAGATCCGGGCATAGAAGGTGTTGTCGCAGAGATCGGTCACCTCGACCTTCTCGACCTTCACATGCAGATCATTCAGGATGTTCCGCATCAGATCATGGGTCATCGGGCGCGAGAGCTGGATCTTTTCCAGCTCCGTCGCGATCGCCGAGGCCTCAATCAGGCCGATCCAGATCGGCAGGGCGCTCTTCTCCTCCAGATCCTTCAGGATGATGATCGGCATGTTCGTGAAGGGATCGATCGTCAGGCCTGTCACCTTCATCTCAATCAGCATCAATCCTTCCTTTCAGGGAGAAGGGGCTCGCCTCCTCGATCCCGATCCGGATTATAGCACCAATGAGTTCGCGGCCACCATCGAAATTTACGATCCTCCCTTGCGGAGTCCGGCCGGTCAGTTGTCCCTGCCACCGGGGCGAGCCCCCCGCCTCTGAAGAACCCTCGACCAACACCTCCTCCACCTTGCCGACCCTCTCCCGCATCTTTTCAAGGCTCACCCTCTCCTGCAGGGCGAATAGCCTGGAGAGTCTTTCCTTTTTTACCTCCGGCGGGACGTCATCCGGAAGGAGGGCCGCTGCCGTTCCGGGACGCGGCGAGAAGGCAAAGGCGTAACTCTGGTCAAAACCGGCCTCCTCTATGAGGGTAAGCGTCTGCCGAAAATCGTCTTCCGTCTCACCCGGAAATCCGACAATGAAATCGGTCGTGATCGCGAGCCCCTCCCTCGCCTCGCGCACCTTCCGGACCTTTCTCAGATAGACCTCTCGCGAATAGGCCCGCTGCATCTTCTTCAGGATCCTGTCGGAGCCTGACTGGACCGGCAGGTGAATATGCGGGCAGAGCCGCCGGTTCCGCGCATACTCCTCAATCAGTCCTTCCGAAAGATCCTTCGGATGCGGGCTCGTAAAACGGAGCCGGTCGATCCCGGTTTCTTCCTCGATCCGGCGGAGGAGGCACGCAAATGTCACACCGAGTTTCTTTCCGTAGGAGTTCACATTCTGGCCGAGGAGCATCACCTCCCGCACCCCGGTCTCCCGGAGACGCGCCACCTCTCTCACAATCTCGTCCGGATCACGGGAGACCTCGGCCCCACGGGTCATCGGGACGATGCAAAAGGCGCAGGTATTGTCACACCCCTTCATGATCGTGACGAAGGCCTTCACTCTCGGCTCCCATCCGGCTAGCGGCGTCGGAAACTCGTAGTCGGAGATATCCTGAAAATCGACCGCTACGCGGCGAGCCGCCACACGACGAACGTCGTGCCCCTTTGTTTCTCGCACCAGACGCGGGAGCTCCGCGATCCGGTCTGTCCCGACGACAAAATTGACATGCGGGATTTTCAGGATCCTCTCCCCCTCTTGCGACGCGACACACCCCGCCACACCGATCGTGACTCCTTCTCTCCGATAGCGGCTCGCCGCGTATCGGCCGATCTCGCTCATCGCCTTATGATACGCCTTTTCACGGATACTGCAGGTGTTGATCAGTATCAGATCCGCCTCGCCGCTGTGGGCGGTCTTTTGATGCCCCTCCCCGGTGAGCAAGGCCGACATCACCTCCGAGTCCTGCTCATTCATCTGGCAACCGAACGTCTTGATAAAATATTTCATGAAAAGTCCTTGTCGATCTTGATCTGGGTCAGAATCCGGTCAAGGCTCTCATCGTCGCGATAGCCCAGGTCCTCAAGGATCCCCTCCACCTCATCGTGGGTCATCGTCTCTCCGGAACCGTCATCAAAGGAGCTTTTTTCCCGGATATCCTTGCGGATCACCTCAAGGTAGCGATCCGGAAATTTTTTGCAGATCCCTTCCACATAGCGGTTAAGCCTCTCGGACGCCTTCCGCCGCGCCTCGTCCTTCAGCATCTTCCAGTTTTTCAGATAGTGGAGACGACAATACCCCTTGGTAGTCTGAACATTCTTGCAGTCAGGCTCCGTACAGATCCTGATTTTGGTGGACGACACCGGGCCATCCTATTCATTTTGACCGCGATTTCAACTGGATTCCGGCCTTCTACTTGCCCGCTTTCTTCAGGGCCTCCTCAAACTTCTGTTTTTTCTCCCGATCCCTCGCCCGTTCCTGTTCGATCTGCTCCCGAAATTCAGGATCGATCGCGTCGCGCGTCCTCATCCCGATCCGCCGCGATTCCCTCCTCCTGTTCAGATAAAGCAAAAACCCCAGCAATACGATTAAAAAGATTAACAGAAGTGCCTCACTGAAAATCATGTGAGCACCTCACGTGCCTTCCAGCCCGGAGTCGGTTCCGTCTCAATCACCCTCTGCAAGACCTCCCTCATCTTCTGGAGACGGGCCGGGTCGGTGACCCGGTGTCCGAAGATATCCTTCACATAGAAGGTGTCAGCAACCTGATCGACCTTGGTCGATATCTTCGAGACATCGACATACAGGCCGAGCGCCGCGAGCGTTGAGGTGATCTGAAAAAGCAGCCCCCCGCGGTCATGGGTATAGAGATCGATCACCGTATAAAAGGCAGAGACGTCATTATCAATGTCGATCCGGGTCGGCATCACCCGGGCCGTCTTTTTCCGGAACAGCGATGGCTTGAACTTCTCCGCAACCAGGTCCTCGATCCGGACACGGCCTTGGAGGACATCCCTCAGATCCCTCTCCAGATGCCGCCACTTCTCGGGGTCCCGGATCAGATCCCCCTGAGGATCCGTCACGCGAAAGGTCTGGAACGCGATCCCCTGACGAGAGACGGCATGATCCGAGCTCAATATGTTGATGTTGTGGGCCGCAAAGAGCCCGGCGTTCTGGGAAAAGAGGATCGGGCTGTCGAGCGTCAGAACCGTCACCTCATTCCACCCCTCTTTTTCTTGGGGGACCGCCTCAAAAATGATCCGTTCAGTCTCCAGTTTTTTCCAGAGCGAGAGGTGCCGGCGGATCCGGGAGGGGGAGGTCGCCAGAAAATACCGGGGGGGCATCGACTCGAAGAACGAATCCAGCAACGGCCGGGCGTCTCCCTCAACCCCCTCTTCAACCGTCTTTCGGATCCGGGGAAGGATGGTGGAAATCTTTTCCGGGGCCCCTTGCCGGAAGAACTCGCGCGTCTTTAAGTAAAGGTACTCGAGGAGCGAGGCCTTCCAGTCGGTCATCGCCACCGGGCTGACCCCTTTCACGTCACAGAAGGTCAAGAGGCAGAGCAGATTCAGGTTGTCGAGATTCCGAAGGGCCCGCGCAAATCGGACGATCAGCTCCGGCTCTTCCAGATCACGACGGAAGGCCAGATGCGTCATGATCAGATGACTCCTCTCCAGAAATTCCAGTGTCTCGGCGTCGGTCTCGGAGAAACCGATCCTCAAGGCGGCCTGATGGATCAGCGGGGCCCCCTTCTCCAGGTGTCCGTGCCCCTCCCCTTTCCCTATATCGTGGTAAAGAATCGCAAAGGCGAGAAGGTCCGGCCTCCGGATGTCCGGCACGATCTCCGAGAAGGTCTTGTGCTTCTCGCGGTGCTCGCCAGAATAAAGTTTTCCCAACTCTCCCACCGCGAGGATCGAGTGTACATCAACCGTATAATGGTGGTAGGCGTCATGCTGGACCCTGAAGTGGAGTTTTTCAAATTCCGGGAGATACGCCCCCAAAACCCCGCACTCATTCATCGGAAAGAGGAGATTGTCGAGACCGGCCGGACGGGCGAGCATCTCCCGAAAGACCCGTCCCGCCTCCGAATCGGCCCTGAACCGGTCATCAATCCGGGAGAGATTTTTGCCGATCTCCTCCCGCACCTCCTCTTCGATCTCGATCCCCCCGCGACACGGTTCAAAAATCTTGAGAAGCGAGAGCGGGTCCCTTAAGAAATCGACCTTCCTGGGGACTCGTGCAGGACCCTGCCTCCGGATCCGGCGGTCGCTGATCTCATGGATCAGGGAGGCCGACCGGTAGTAGTGCTGCATGAACCTCTCGACACCGGGGATCGACCCCGATTCCGCAAATTCGAGCCGCTGGGAGATCGGCTCCTGATGCTCGAACAGGAGCTGGTCGAGCCTCCTCCCCGCCCTTCGGTGGAGCTCATTCCTGACCCTCCAGATAAATTTTAGGGAGTCCCAGAGTTTCTCAAACTCGTCCCCCTTCAGACACCCTTTCAGATCCTCCGGCCTCCGGACGGCGCCCCGCGCCCGCTCGAACCAGTAGAGGCAATGGTAGTCGCGAAGCCCCCCCTCCCCTTCCTTCAGGTGAGGTTCCAGCAGATAGACCGACTCCCCATATTTTTTGAGCCTCTCCTCGTTTTCCCGCCTCTTTTGCTCAAAAAACCGTTCCACCTTTTTGGATGAGGCAAAATGCCCCTTCATCATCCGGGTGAACTCTTCATAAAGATCCCGATCCCCTGCCAGATAACGGGCATCGAGGAGGGAGGTCAGGATCGTCAGGTCCCCCTCCATCCCCTCGCGACACTCCTTGATCGTCCGCGTCGCGAGCCCGACCTCGAGTCCGGCGTCCCAAAGCGCCTGCATCATCTGCCGGAGCGGCTCCTCAATCGCCTTCTGCCCCTTGTCCTCGTGGAGAAAGAGGAGGTCGATATCCGAGCAGAGGCAGAGCTCGCGCCTCCCGTATCCACCCTGGCCGATCAGGGTTACGCGGTGTCTCCCCTGCTCTGACCATGCTTCTCCAAAGAGGGCGGTCAGCAGGCGGTCGATCGCTGTGGTCCTGAAGAGGATCGCCCGGTACGCATCCTTCTCCCCCTCCTGGATCCGGATCATCTCCTGCTGGATCTCTTTGACCTGTTCCGCAAGCCCCTTCACAAATTTCCCCTCCTCTTTCCCGAATTCAACTCGGTCAGGTAGCGGGAGACACCCTCTGCGATCGAGTCCGCAATCTGATCTTGATGGGAGACGGATCCTAATTTTTTCAACTCCTGCCGGTTTGTCATAAAACCGGTTTCGATGAGCAAGCTCGGGCACTTCGCGCCGACCAGCACATAAAACAGGGCCGATTTGAGCCGTACCTCGCGGAGGCCGCGGCGTGCGAGCGACTTTTTTATAGCCAGGGCGACATCGACCGACTCCTCCGCCTGAGCGGTCTGGAGAAGATCCGACAGCAGCGCCTCAACCTCGCCCCGTTTCTTCCTGACGCCGCGATTCTCGCGCGCCGCGAGACGGCGTGAGGCCTCGTCGGTCGCCTTGTTCAGGGAGTAGATCTCGATCCCTTGAGCCTTTTTGTTCCGGGCCGAGTTCGCATGGATCGAGAGAAACAGGTCGCACCCCTTTTCGTTCGCGATCCGGTCTCGTTGATCGAGGGTCAGGAATTCGTCGCGTGAGCGGGTCAGAAAGACGCGGACGCCGGTCTTGGATAGACCCTTCTTCAATCTTTTTGAGATCGAAAGGACCAGATCCTCTTCCTTGACGCCGCGAACCTTGGCGCCGGAGTCATGCCCGCCGTGGCCGGGATCGATCACGATCACCGGCGGCTCCGCCTTGGACCCGGCGCCGGCCGGGCCGGGAAAGAGGGTCAGGAAGACAACGGCTGCAAATAACCGAATCATCAAAATAAAGATGCCTGACCCAAGTCTCTCTTCCGCTTCTTCCCGATCCGCGGGGCCCCTTGCTCCAGCTCCCCCTGTTCCAGATTGGCAAGGACCTCCCGGGCCCTCTCCACAATTTGCGCCGGAAGCCCCGCAAGCGCCCCGACATGGATCCCGTAGCTGTGACTCATCCCGCCCGGAACGACCCGGTAGAGGAAGACAATCTGTCCGACCGCCTCCGTCTTGATGGAGACGTTGTAATTCTTGATCCCGGGGCGCGAGAGGGCGAGATCGATCAGCTCGTGGTAATGGGTCGCAAAGAGGGTCCGCGCGCGGGTCTGGTCGTGCAGATACTCCGCGACCGCCCAGGCGATCGAGATCCCGTCGAACGTCGACGTGCCCCGCCCAATCTCATCCAGCAAGATCAGGCTATTGCCTGTCGCATGATGGAGGATCGAGGCGGTCTCGGTCATCTCCACCATAAAGGTTGACTCCCCCTCGGTCAGGCGGTCGGAGGCGCCGATCCGGGAATAGAGACGGTCGACGAGGCCGATCACGGCGCGGTCTGCCGGGACAAAGCTGCCGATCTGGGCCATCACGACGATCAACCCCGCCTGACGGATGAAGGTCGACTTCCCCGCCATATTGGGGCCGGTGATCAGGATCAGACGCTGGCGGTCCGGATCCAGATGGAGGTCGTTTGCGACAAATTTCCCCGGCGGCAGATTCGCCTCGACCAACGGATGCCTTCCCCCCTCGATCTCCAGGAGATTCTCTTCCGTAATCTCCGGGCGTTTGTAGCCCCTTTCCCGTGCCACCTGCGCAAGCGACTGCAGGACGTCGAGATCCGCGATCTGGTTTGCAATCTGCTGGATCAAAGGGATTTCTGACGCAACCCGATCACGCAGCCGTTCAAAGACCTCATATTCTATCGCCCGGATCTTCTCCTCCGCCCCAAGTATCTTCCCCTCCAGCTCCTTCAGCTCCGGCGTCAGAAAGCGTTCCGCGTTCGTGAGCGTCTGCTTCCTCTGATAATCGGCCGGGATCCGGGAGAGGTGGGTCGTCGTCACCTCGATATAATACCCAAAGACCTTGTTGAACCGGACCTTCAGGGACGAAATTCCGGTCCTCTCCCTCTCCCTCTCCTCGATCCGCGCAAGATAGTCCCGGCTCGATCGCCGGATTTCCCTCAATTCATCAAGCGAGGGATTGACCCCCTCCCGGATCAATCCCCCCTCGCGGACGGAAAATGGCGGTTCGGCAACGAGTGTGGCGCTGATCTCCTGTTCCCGTTCCTCAAGCGGTCCGATATCGGCGAGTCGCCTCAGATGGACAAACTCGGAAAGGACCCCAACGGGGCGAGGCCCCTTAAGCGAGAAGATCGCGCGGAGCGATTGGGCAAGGGCGGTGAGGTCCCGCGCATCGGCGGTCCGGAGGGAGAGCCTTCCGCAGATCCTCTCCATGTCATAGACCTCCGAGAGGGCAACCCTCAGTTTCTCCGTGAGCGGAGATTTCTGCAAAAGCTCATCTACCGAATCGAGCCGCCCTTCGATCAGCGCCCGATCTTTTAGAGGACGCAAGACCCACTCCCGGAGCCGTCTCCCCCCCATCGCCGTCTTTGTCCGATCAAGGAGGTCCGCGAGCTGGTCCAGATCGAGGCTCTTTCGAGTCGTCTCCGAAAGGATAAGATGATCCCCTTGTTCGTACCTCTTCAGGGAGGTGATATGGGGAAGAGAGGAGACCTTCTGTGTCTCGCAGATATAATGGAGGGCGGCCCCGGCCGCAGCTATTCCAAGCGGGATCGACTCGCAGTCAAAACCGGATAGCGAGGCGACCCGAAACTGCCCAAGCAGGAGCCTTCGTCCATGGGAGGGGTCGAAGACCCAGTCCGGTCTCTCGGTAATCACCTTGGGAGATGAAAATGCGACTTTTTCTTTGGCGGATTCCGGAATTAGGATCTCGGCGGCCTTCTCCAGCTCCTCCAGAACCTCCTCCCTTTTGAGCTCAGCCGCGAGAAACTCGCCCGTGGAGAGCTCCACAAGGCTGAATCCCCAGAGGTCTGGTCCATCGGGGCAGGCCCCTGGCACAACTGAGGCAAGGTAATTCGATTCGCGTGAAGATCCGGGGTCAAGCCGGAGGCCGGGGGTGATGACCCGCGTCACCTCCCGGCGGACGATCCCCTTGGCAACCTTTGGATCTTCTACCTGATCGCAGAGGGCAACCTTGTGCCCTGCCCCGATCAGGCGGGAGATATACGATTCAACCGAGTGATAAGGGACCCCGCAGAGCGGGACCGGGTTCGGGTCGTTCCTGTTTCGTGAGGTCAAAACAATATCGAGGATCTTCGAGGCAACGACCGCGTCTTCAAAGAACATCTCGTAGAAGTCGCCGATCCGGACCATCAGGATCGCATCGGGGTGTTGTCCCTTGATCTCCCGATACTGACGGAGCATCGGGGTTGTTTCCTGGGCATCCGACATGAGGTCCGGTTACCAAAGAGAGACCGGGTTGTAAACGGTCAAGACCGGTACGGTCAAGACCGGTGCGATCGGTTGACCGGGAGGACAATCGTAAACTCGCTCCCCGATCCGACCTTGGAGGTGACAAGAACCTCCCCGTGATGGGCCTTGATAATCCGATGCACAATATTGAGTCCGAGCCCCGACCCTTTTCCGACCTCCTTTGTCGTAAAAAACGGCTCAAAGATCCGGGGAAGGACCTCCTCCGGGATCCCGGAGCCGTCATCGGCGATACGGATCCGGCAATTATCCCGCTCCCTGTCAGCCGCAATCCGGATGTTCTTCGCCCCCGCCTGAAGCGCATTCTGGATGACGTTCGTCACCGCCTGGTTCAACGCCCCATGATCCGCCTCGATCGGCAGTGATTTTCTTTCCCAATGCACGGTCGCCTTCGATTCCTCAATCTGATGTTTGAGGAGGACAAGGGTGTTCTCAATATCATCCGCAAGATCGCCCCTCTTGACCCCTTCGCGATTCTTCTGGGAGTAGCCGAGGATCGTCTTCACGATCTTCTTGATCCGGCCGATCTCCTCCTGGCTCCTCTTCAAATGATGCTGGAGCTTTTCCAGCGTCTCACCGCGATTGCCGTTTTGCATCTCTTCAAGCCTCACCTCGATATTGGCGAGGGAGAGTGTGAGCGCGTAGGCCGGATTGTTGATCTCATGTGCGATCCCGGCCGCCAGCATCCCGACGGTTGAGAGCTTTTCAGATTGCACCAGCTCCGCCTCCATCTCCTTCAGCTCCCGGTTCATCCGGGCCAGTTCATCCCTTTGTCTGGCGATCTCCTCCCTCTGACGCCTGATCCGGATCAGATTTGCGGTTCGGGAAAGAACCTCTTTCGGCTGAAACGGCTTGGTCACATAGTCATCCGCCCCGTACTGGAATCCGATCGCGAGATTCTCCTCCCCCGACTTTGCCGTCAGGAGGATAATCGGGATCTCCCTTGTAACCGGATCCCCCTTCAAATCTTTTAGCAGGCCATAACCGTCCTTCTTGGGCATCATCACGTCGGAGATGACCAGATCGGGCCTCTGCTCACGCGCCATCTGAACCCCCTCTTCTCCATCATTCGCGAAAAGCATCCGATACCTCCCCTTCAGGACCTCGCCAACCGCCTGAAGCATGTCGGGTGTATCATCGACCACCAGAACAGTCTCGAGTCCTGAGTCCGGTGTCTCGGGTCCTGGAGACTCTTGAACCGTATCCCATGACTTGGGACCCTTTCCCATCGTCTCGGCGATCGGGGCGATTGGGAGATCGACCCCCTTGCCAACATCGCTGTCGGAGGCCTCGACAACGGTCGCCTTGAAATGCTCCTTGCCGCGGGGGAGCGTGATCGTGAACCGTGTCCCGTTGCCGACCTCGCTCTCGACCTCGACCGTCCCGCCGTGCTGTTCGACAAAGTCCTTCACGAGTGAGAGACCGATCCCCATCCCGCCGTAGGCGCGGGTCGAGGAGGCGTCTACCTGCATGAACCTCTCAAAGACCTGACCGAGCTTCTCCTTTGGAATCCCGATGCCGGTGTCTGTTACAGAAACCTTCAAAATCCCCCCTTCATCCCAAACCCTCACCGTAATCTTCCCCCCCTTGGGTGTGAACTTGATCGCGTTGGAGAGGAGGTTGACGATGACCTTGTCGATCTTGGACTTGTCAAAGTAGTGGGATTTGAGGCTCATCTTCAGCGGCTCTCAACATACCTTGAACTCGATTATACTTCAAATAAACTTTAATCAGGAGCCTGTTTGCCTTAAAAAAACGAAACCGAGCGCTTCAAGCAGTTTCACAACTTGCTTGGCATGAACAGCAGGAAATTTGTCGCTCATTAAACAGCAACCCGGAGGGAGGTGACCGTCACCTCATCAAATGGAATCGATTCGCCGTCTTTCCTGTAATCATCCAGAAAATCATGAACGGCACTCCTCATTTCACGAAGAGTTTCTTCATACGTCTCGCCTTGAACGTGACAGCCGGGTAAAGAGGGACATTCTGCGTAGTACCCTCCTTCCTCACACGGCTCCATAATGACGGTAAATTGGT
>CAYWRF010000045.1:0-11529 GCA_964460495.1 uncultured Pseudomonadota bacterium
CCTCGACAAAGTCGCGATGGGAGTATTCGCGCGGTTTGGGGGTCTCCTTGGTGCCGCAATACTTGCAACGGAACCCCGATTTCGCAAAACGGCAGGGGCCGCGAGGCGCCGCGGCGATAAAACCGCCATGGACCTTGACGAGGTCTCCAACGCGGTGACCGGAGGAGGTCTTTTTCTCATAAGCCTTTGGGGGGAGGAGGGGGCGCCCCTTTTCGAGCGGGCCGGCGCCGAGTGCGTACGGCGAGCCTTTTATCTGCTCGACAAAGACATGCGTGTTCTCAGGCAATATCAGGATAAACTCTTCGGGGAGGTCAGCGGTCGGCCGGATCCCGCGGAGCAGGAGGTCGAGCTTCAGGAGCCCCAGGTTCATGACAAGACCTCTATCAGGTCTTCCGATTTAATTTAAGGAAAAAATCGGTCCCGCCCGGGACCTCGGATCGGGTCAGATCCCAGCCATGGAATCTTGCGAGTTGCCCATTGAGTTCGAGACCGCTCCCCTCAAGACCCGGTGCGGTCCCCGGTTCGATACCGCCGGCGTTGTCGACAAAATGGAGTTCGTCGCTATCCCCGCGTAACCGGAATTCAAGGGGGGGCCGGGAGGGGTCTGTCTCCCGAAGGATCCGCACCTTTCTCTCCGCGTTCCGATAATTCTCCCTCGCAATCGCCCAGAGACTCCTCGCCTCCGGACGGGAGAGGGATAGCTCACCCATTTCCGCAACAACCCTCGCCCCATCGATGGCCCCCCTCTCTTGGAGCATCCGGACCATGTCTGGGAGATCGAGGTCGTCTGCGTAGGAGGCGACCGTATCCCGGAGTCTCATCATCAAATGGGCCAGTTGTTGCCAGTGCCCTGCAGTTTGGCTCTCTCTCCAGGTGAGAATAACCATCTGGAGCCATTGAAGATCATTCCTCACCTCGTGGATAAATGCATGGCCGATCAGGAGGGCCCCTTCTCGATCCGCAATCTCCCGTCCGTGATAGGCGGTGAAGATCCTTCTCAATCGGTACAGTTCATCGATACGTGCTTTAATCCCCAGGGTTGCCTGTTCCAATGAACCACAGATTTTGGTGATAGCCGGTGTTGGCTTGGCAGCCTCCTCCATGAGCACCTTCTCGACATCGATCCAGTCATCCTGAAGCCCCTTTGTCAGCCGGGTCGTCTCTCGCTCGATCCACCTCCGGTTCGGCTCGCCGATCTGGCGTCTGAGCTGCTCGATTTCAGGTCTCGTTGCAACCCTGGCTACCTCAGCCCATTTTGCCTCATCCCCCCGCAGACCCAGTGTGTAACGCAGTGTCGGCCCGTCCTGGACAAAAGATCTCTGCCAACCCCTCTCCTCACAGATTGTTGCGATCAGGTCCCCGTTTCCGCGCGTACTGGCCCCCGTAATATCCATATGAATTTTTCCATCCCCCCCATGGATCAAGATCGAGGCCCCTCGCCCGAATTGTTTGGCCTCCTTCCTGAGGACCAGTCCGGCATCATACGCCGCATCGGGGGCGAGTGAGATCCCCTCGATCCGGCCCAACTGGACATTTTGACCGATCAAGACGGCCCGCTCTCTCAGCAGTTCCAATGACCGCCCAAGCTGCCCGGGTCTCTCCACGAAAAGGGTCAGGCTGTTACCCAACCGGGAGAGATCGGGCCTCATCTCGGCGACCAGCTCCGCTGCCATTTGTGGGGTCAACTCCCTGCCCTGCGCTGCCCTAGAGAGGAACTGTGCATTCCCGCTCAGGGAGGAGAGTGGGTTATTGATCTCATGGAAAAGGTGCGAACTCTCTCTCTCCAGAAAGAGCCTTGCGGTCTCCTTTCCGTGGTAACCCCTGAAGATCCGGGCGATCGTCTCCAGGGCATTCTGTCTCCCCCTTCCGAAGCGGCTCATGTCATCGATCGATTGGGCAAACCGCTCCACCCATCCCTTGAGTGCCTCTCCCGTCATCTCGGGACGGTAGGATTCCAAGGCGTCTTGAGCGCGCTGCCAGTTAAATCTCAATCCGAGGGCGACCTGTCTATGCTCCTCGATGAACCAGGCGGGTGAGGGGATTATCGATGCCCTCTGCATCGCACGCCCAAACTCAAGGGCCCCAGGTTGATTAGGGAGCGATTGAAGAAGCCTGTCCCACCGGAACTCCACCCCCTTCCTGAGAAGCCTTGTTGTGAACGGGGTCCTGCCCAATAGAAGCGCGAGCCCCACGGCGAGTCCTGCTGATGCCGCCAACCCGCCGATCACCCAGTAGTTTGTCTGTTGCGGGAAAAGGGGGTGAAAATCGGCCCCCCTGCGGCTCGCACGAGACCTCTCGGAAATATCTGTCGGACGTGTCAGGGCTGTCAGATCGGTCCGACTGAAACGTGTGGGCCCGGCCTCAGAGGGGCCGACCTCGCAAGCGTATCCCGGGGATAGGGCACCAGAGATACGCTGTCTGACAGGTTCAAACGCCATGTAAGAAGACTATCGACCTTTTTTAAAAAAGGGTGCTATTATTTTAATGGGGGGATTGCTGCCTTTTTAATGCAGATTTCGTTCGGGCGGTTCGGTGGCCTCCGAAACCGTTTGACCAAAATAGGCGGAAAGGATCTTCTCGACTTCGCGGGGGTTCCCGGAGACCGCCGCCTGAAGCGCCTTGGCTATCCACTCCTCCGTCGGCCTTCGAACCACAGCCACGAAGGACTTCAAAGGCGGCTCGCTGTAGGTGAGGATCACCCGTCTGAATCCACGCTCATCCACCGGCCTCTCCAGTCGGCTAAACAGGGATGCGAGTCGGTCGGGGGAGGAGAGTCCCCGCTGCAAAATTGATTCAAGATCGGGTCGTTCCGGCGTTGCAGGTGTTGGGACACCAAACAGGTAACGGGCATATGCCTCATCGAGAAACCGTCGGATCGTCTCCCGGTCCCACGGTTTTTCCAGATAGGCTGCGATTCCGGCCCTCCGGCTCGCCTCTTCCTTGAGTGAGGGGTCGGCGTAGGCCGAAAGAATCGCCCGGACAGTTGCCGGGTGTGCGCTCTTCACCTCCTGCAGGAAATCGATCCCGGAGACCCCCGGCATGTTGTGGTCGGCAACAACCAGAAAGACCTGATGCTCCTTCAGGATCTCCCGTGCCTCGTCAGCCGACCCGGCGGTCAGTATCAGCCAGTCGGCACGAAACGACCGTTCAAAGAGCAGGCGATGGGAGGGCTGGTCATCGAGGTAGAGGATTGTCCCTTCCTTGGGGGCTGGTTCCGGCGGTAGGGTCTCAATCTGCACGTTAATAGCATCGGCAAAAGGGGGTCGAAAGTTGCTAGCGGTTATTTTCGAATGTTGAATTCCGCAACAAGCTCGTTCATCCGGCCAAGGCGCCGGCAGATCTCGCGTGCCAAGTTCATGATAAATAAAAGAAATGTATCACTGTCCTTTTTATAGACCTTCTGGAGATCCTTGCCGCTCAAGGAGAGGGTGATCGTCTTCTTCAATGTCCGGACCGTTGCCGAGCGGGGGGCGATACCGACGAGCGACATCTCCCCGAAGGTCATCCCCTCCCGGAGGATGGCGATCCTCCTCGCCCCCTTTTTAGAGGTCTTTTTCAGGACCTCCAGCTCCCCCGACTCAACGATAAAGAGGCGATCATCTCCGACCGCCCCTTCCCAACAGAGGACGGTTTTAGGGGGATGGGTCGACCTCTTCAGAAAACGGGCAACCAGTTTGAGGCCGCGCGGCGCGAGGGCGCTGAAGACCGATTTGCCGCCGAGCCAGTGGAGGTCGATTGCCTCGAATCTTTTGCCGGTTTTGAATTGAGGTTTAGGCAATCCGGAGTGTCTTTAAAAAATTCTGGAACGGACGATAATAGATCTCAAACTGCTCCGCCGGGAAGCTGCCGGTCAGGTTGATCGCCACCTGCCCTTTAAGGATCGTGACCTGCACCTGCTTGACCATCTGACCCGGTTTGATATCCGGCGCCTGCCCCCCGCCGCCGCCGAGCATCTGCTTCATCGCGGAGACGTCCCAGGTGCAGACCATCTGCATCGCCCTCTGCCCGCCGACGATAATCTCCCGCTCGTCGGAGATCTTGAAATCCCGGATCCCCCGTTTCAGGATCGAATCCTTGATCTTCTGGAAATACTCCTTCAGGTCGATCACCTGTGGCAGGGTCTCCTTGGTCATGATGATGTTCGGCTTGACGTTCTTGTCCGGCGAGGGGATGGTGAAGGTCAGCATCCCCTGTTCCTGCCAGGTCGGGGGGATTTCACATTCGAGATTGCTGAGAAGGATCTTGGGCATGCAGGGTAGAACCTAGCATCCAACCGGGAGAATGTCAAAATGATCTTCACAATCGGCGAACGGGAGAACGGGGCCCGGCTTGACCGCTCCCTCCAGGCGTTGACCGGGCTTTCGCGCAAGAAGGTCAAGGCGCTTCTGGATACGGGGCGGGTTGTCCTGAACAACCGCAAGGTGGTGATCGCCTCGTGGGAGGTGAAAAGAGGAGACCGTCTTCAAGTTCTGAAGGAGACCGACGAGAGGCATCCCGATGCCAAGGGACATTTTCTAAAAGTCCTCTATGAGGACCCTCATCTCCTCGTCGTCAAAAAGGAGGCGGGGATCCCGTGCGAGTCGAGCCCGATCACAACGGCGCCGACCCTCGTGGAGATCATCAACGTCTATCTCCGGAGGCGATCTCCGGGGCAGAAGGGTCATTATCTGGGACTCGTCCACCGGCTCGACAGGGAGACGTCGGGTGTGATGGTTTATACCAAGTCCCGCGAGGCGAACCGGATCACGGACCAATTCAAGAGGCACACGATCGTCAGGCGGTATCTGGCAATCGTCGCCGGGCCGGTTGCTCGGGAGGAGGGGACGATCAGCGGATTTCTTGCAAAGAGCCCGCTCCTCAAGGGGGGGAAAAAGGCAAAACCTTCTACGGAGGCGACCGGCAGAAAGGCGACAACCCGCTGGCGCCTGCTGGAGCGATACCCCGATGCCTCCCTGCTGGAGGTGGACCTCGACACCGGGAGGACCCATCAGATCCGGGTCCATCTCGCCTCGATCGGGCACCCGGTGATTGGGGACAAGATCTATGGGACCTCTCCGATCCCGTTTCCCCGCCAGGCGCTCCATGCCGCGTATCTCTGCTTCCGGCATCCGATTACGGGAAAAAAGATGGAGTTTCGTTCGGAACTGCCGAGGGATCTAAAGAAGCTGGTCGACAGACTCAGATTGAAATCCTAAAGTTTCGATATTCGGATTTCTGATTTTATCCGTGTCACCCGTGGCATCTCTATCAAATCCCCCCTTTGTGCCTCATCAAAGATTCGATTTGCCTCCGACCGGTCCCGATCGAGTCGCGTCACCCTGAGGAGTTCAGGTAATCCGCAGGGACCGCAGAGCAGGAGCTCCGATTTCCCTTTTGAGTTGAGATGACCGGAGACGACCCGCCAGGTCTCGTTGGAGACAACCGGCGCCGGTTCCCGGCCGAGCAGGAGATACGAGCATTTCAGGTAATCCTTCCGGATCCCGACCAGATGGTCGAGCCTTTCGATCCAGCCCGGTCTCTGCCACTCGATGGTGGTGTGACACCAGTCCCTTCTGTTTGCGGCGAGCATCGGGCAGGCGGTCTGATGGAGGCAGGGGGCATAGACAAAACCGGAACGGTTCCGGAGGATCTGGTCATGAAGCTCCATCAACTCCCGGGTCGTCCTTTGAAGCGCCGGTTCAACGATCAGGATCTTCCCACCGGTCTTCAGCCGGTTCCTCAACAGACCCTCAATGAGCGGGAGTCGCCGGGGGCCTGGGATCTCGGAGAGGAGGTTGACCGCGAGGATCAGGTCGGCCGGCGGGGTCCGGGGGAGGGGGCTCGCCCCGTGGGGTCTCGCCCCGTGGGGTCTCGCCCAGTTGGGGCCTCGCGTCAGATCGGCATCGATCGTATCGAGTGTTGATTGGGTCGCCATCTCCCTGTGGAGCGACTCGGCATCCCTCAGTATATTCCTGTTTTGATCGATCAGGATAAAATGGATCTTTTGCGACGGAAACGCCGCCTGGGCACCAAACATCCCTGTCCCGGGGCCGGAGCCGAGATCGAGAATTGTAAGGGGGATGGTTGGGAGAGAGATTTGTGATAGCAATGCGGCAACCTTCAGGGCATTCACCGGAAGAAAATAGAGGATGTAGCCGGAGCGGAGATCCTTCTGATTGAAGTAGTTTGCCGGACGTTCCCCCCGTTCACTCGTGAAGTAGGCATTGAGCCGGGCGACCCCCGGGGCAAAGAAACGGAAATCCCCCTCCGTGAATTCCTCCCGATCGGCAAAACCGCTCTTTCGCGTGCCGGCATAGAAGGTCTTCTTGACGTACCGCTTGAGGAGAGGTTCCCAAAACGGGGGGAGTTCTGTTTTCACGGTGTCGAAGGGTAGCAGGTCCCGATCGGTTATTCAACGGTGCTGACAACATTCACTTTTCTAGCGCCAGATTTTTTTCATTTGTGCCCAGGGGGGGATTCGAACCCCCACACCTTGCGGTATACGCCCCTCAAACGTACGCGTCTACCAGTTCCGCCACCTGGGCAAAATTTTGCGACAGTAAAATTTTCCTCTATTCTCAATTCTCTCCATTTTCCATTGTCGCAAAATTGGAAAATTGAGAATGGAAAATCGAAAATAGAGGTGGAGACTACTTCCCTTTTTCGGGAGTTGTCAACGGCGGTTCCACTGGCACGGGGCTCGACGGCGCCTCGGCCGGAACCTTTTCCAGGACGCTTCCCACGTTTTTCCCCTTCGCATACCGGGCGAGACCGACGGAGGTCATCAGAAAGAGGATCGCCACCACCGCGGTCACCTTGGAGAGGAGGGTCGCCGCCCCGCGCGGACCAAAGACCGTCTGGGAGCTCCCCGCCCCGAAGGCGGCGCCGATATCGGCCCCCTTCCCCGCCTGAAGAAGGATCGTCAGGATCAGGAAGACGCATAGAAAATAGTGAATGATCAGAAGGGCCGTCTGCATCATGACTCCTTTTCTGTCCTTGACAGGACAATCCGGGCGAACCTGTCTGCAAAAAGGCTCGCTCCTCCCACCAGCACCCCATCGACATTTTTCACCCGGAGGATTGCCACGGCATTATCCGGCGTGACACTCCCCCCATAAATGATCCGGACACCGTTGGCCGCCGGGGCATCGTAGGTCTTGGCGAGGAAGTTTCGTATGAATCCGTGCGCCTTCTCAATCTGCTCCTCCGTGGCGGTCTCGCCGGTCCCGATCGCCCAGACCGGTTCGTACGCGATCACAAAATCCTTCAGATCATTCATGTGAAGTTCCCTCAATCCGCGGCGAATCTGCGTCTCCAGGACCGCCTCGGTCCGCCCCCCGCTTCTCTCCTCGGAGGTCTCGCCGATGCAAAGGATCGGGATCAGCTCAGCCGCAAGGGCCGACTGGATCTTCTTTCCGACCGCCTCATCCGTTTCCCCAAAACCGCGCCGCCTCTCCGAATGGCCGAGGATCACATAGCTCACTCCGATATCCTTCAGAAAGAGGGGCGAGACCTCCCCCGTATAGGCCCCCTCCATCTCCCAATGCATGTTCTGGGCCGCTAACTTGAAGTTCGTCTCCTGCATGATGATCTGCGCCGAGTAAAGGGCGGTAAAAGGGGGGGCAAGGACCACCTCCACCGCCGTCTGCTCATCAATCTTGTTTTTCAGCTCCGTAATGAGCTTCAAGGTCTCCTCGACCGTCCCGTTCATCTTCCAGTTGCCAACCGCCAGTGTCTTTTTCATGATTATCCCCCGATCGCCTTCAAACCCGGCAACACCTTGCCTTCCAGATACTCCATTGTCGCCCCTCCACCGGTTGAAAGGTGCGAGATTTTTTCCGCCACGCCGGCCTGCCGGCAGGCGGTCACACTCTCTCCACCCCCGACAACAGTCATTGCGCCGGTCGCCGCTATCGCCCTCGCAATAGCATAAGTCCCCTCCGCATAGGCCGGATTTTCGAAGAGGCCCAGGGGACCGTTCCAGAAAATCGTCCGGGCCCGACCGAGCGCCTGTGCGTAAGCGGCAACCGTTTTGGGGCCGATATCGATCCCGATCCGCCCCGGCGGGATCTGATCGACGACATCAATCCCGGCCCCCTCATTCAGGTCAATACGCAAGACGACGCGGTGGTCCAGCGGAAAGAAGAGGGGGACCTCCCTCTCCTCGGCCTTCCTGATGATCTTTTGGGCGACAAACAGCTTCTCCTCCTCGACTCGCGATCCGCCGACTTGAACACCTTTCGCCTTCAAAAAGGTATAGGCGAGCGCCCCCCCGAAAAAAATGCCGTCCACCTGTGATAACAGGTTCTCGATCACGCCGATCTTGTCGGAGACCTTCGCCCCGCCCAAGAGGGCGAAATACGGTCGGTCCGGACCCTCCACCAGTTTCCGGAGTGCCGCCAGCTCCTTTCGGACCAGAAACCCGGCTCCCTTCCCCTGGATCTCTGTCGTCATCCCGACCGTCGAGGCGTGGGCCCGGTGAAGCGTCCCGAAGGCGTCGGTGATATAAACGTCCGCAAGGACCGCGAGTTCTTTTGAGAAGACAGGGTCATTCTTTTCCTCCTCCGGATGGAAACGGAGATTCTCCAAAAGGAGGATCTGTCCCTCCTTCATCTCATGGGCCAGTTTTCTGACCGCATCCCCGATGCAATCCTCCGGAAACAGGACCTCCTGATTCAGGAGCTCGGAGAGACGCTCCCCAATCCGGACGAGGCTTAAACTCGGGTCTTTTCCCTTGGGCCTCCCCAGATGGGAGGCGATCAGAAGCCTCCCCCCCTGAGACAAAATATAGCGGATCGTCGGAATCGCCTCCCGGATCCGGTTGTCATCAAGGATCTCGCCGGAGGGATCCAGCGGGACGTTAAAATCGACCCTCAGGAAGACCCGTTGTCCCCGGAACGAAAGATCCTCTGGATAGGAAATCCCCATGTCCCTCAGTTTGAGAGCCCCCGCCCGACCAGGATCGCGAGATCGAGCATCCGGTGGGAGAAGGCGGTCTCATTATCGTACCAGGCGAACACCTTGACGAGACTCCCCCCGACCACGTTCGTCAGCGGGAGATCGACGATCGCCGACTCCCAGGTCCCGTTGAAATCGATCGAGACGAGCGGCTCGCGTGAGGTCGAAAGAATCCCGCGATAGGCGGTGTCGGCCATTTTTTGGAAAAGCTCGTTTACCTCGTCCCGGGTCGTCTCCTTCCGGACCTCAACCGCCAGGTCGACCAGCGAGACGTTCGCGGTCGGGACACGGACGGCGAGCCCGTCCAGTTTCCCGGCGAGCTCCGGGATCACGAGGCCGATCGCCTTCGCGGCGCCGGTTGTCGTCGGGATCATCGAGGTCCCCCCCGCCCGCGCGCGCCGGAGGTCCCGGTGGTACTTGTCCAGTATGTTCTGGTCGTTCGTGTAGGAGTGGACCGTCGTCATAAAGCCGCGGACAATTCCCAGGTGATCGTTCAGGATCTTTGCGACCGGGGCGAGGCAGTTCGTCGTGCAGGAGGCGTTGGAGATAATGTGGTGTTTGCCCTTGTCGTAGGTCCGCTCGTTCACCCCGATCACCACGGTGACATCGGCGTCTTTGGAGGGGGCGGAGATGATCACCTTCTTGACCCCGTTTCGAAGGTGCTTCTCGGAGAGGGCACGGCCGGTGAACCGGCCGGTGCATTCGAGGACCACATCAACCGATTGGGAATCCCACGGGATCTCTTCCGGGGAGCTACAGGAGGAGAGGGAGATCCGTTTGGTACCCCCGACCACCAGATTGTCCCCCTCCGCCCAGAGGTCGGCATGGAGTCGTCCGTGGATCGAATCGTACTTCAAGAGGTGGGCAAAGGAGGCTGCCTCGGTCTTGTCATTGATCATGACAATATCGAGCCCCTCAAAGTTCCTCTCCACCCAGGCGCTGACGATCCCCTTCCCGATCCGCCCGAGTCCGTTTATCCCAACGCGTACCGTCATATCTCCTCAAAAAAGACGCGGATTATACATGCCTTCATCTTTCCGTCAACCGGCGTCGCTTCCCCTTCTCCTCTTCAGAGTACTTTCGATAAAGGACCTCCCACTCCGGGCTGCCCGGGAAGACCCCCCTCTTTAATGAGGCGATCTTTTCATGGACGAAGGCGTCAACCTCCTCATCGAGCTGAAAGTAGAGGTTCAGCGTTCTCTTGATCTCCCGAAGGACCTTCTCCTCATCGGGATGGTCGACCAGGTTATCAAAATAAAGGCCATCCTGGATCAGGTGGGAGAGATAATTTATCCTGTCATCGGTCGGTTTCATATTTATAAAATAAACTTTTTCTCCTTGGCGACCTGTCTCTTGATCATCTGATAGGCTCTTTGCGGATCAACCGATTGGGAGGCGACATCCCCCTTGTATCGTTCCATCAGCCGCTTGACCTCCTCCTCTATGCCCAACTCCTGATTGATATTCTTCTGGATGATCGAGGCGATCTTCCCGATCACCGTTGCTTCATCCGCCTTGAATTGACAGCCGATCTTTTTTAAGGAGGCGGCGATCTGTCCGGAGAGACCGGCAACCTCCTCTTTTTTAAGACGCATACTTCATTTTACTCAGGGGGAGATCCTGCTCTCCCCCTGAGCACCCCCATCGGGTCAACCCATTATGGTATCGCTCACTCCGTCGCCCCAACAGGCAAAGCCTGATTGGGGCTTACTCGTTCACTATTTCTAATCATGAAGAAGGGGGCATTTCAAATGCTTTATTTCCTTGAAAAATTTATAAATTACGATGATGAGAATCAGCCATGATCGTGGTCATGAAGGTGGGGGCGTCAAAGAGGCAGATCGACGCCGTCATCCAGGGGGTCAAGAAGCTCGGTTTCAAACCGCATCCGATCTTTGGGGAGGAGCGGACCGTTGTCGCCTGTGTCGGGCACGAAAAGAAGAAGACCGACCTCTATGACCTGCAGAGCCTTGATGGGGTCGATTCGATCGTCCCGATCTCCAAGCCGTACAAGCTGGCGAGTGTCGAGACCAAAAAGAGCCCGACGGTTATAAAGGTAGGGTCGGTCGAGATAGGGGGGCGGAGGATCTGCGTGATGGGGGGCCCTTGCTCGGTCGAGAATGAGGCGCAGATCCTGGAGACCGCCCGCGCCGTCAAGAAGGGCGGGGCGCATATCCTGCGCGGAGGGGCCTTCAAGCCGAGGACCTCCCCGTATGACTTTCAGGGGCTTGAGGAAGAGGGGCTGAAATTTCTCGCCAAGGCACGGGAGGCAACGGGACTCCCGGTCATCACCGAGGTGATGGGGCCGGAGGAGGTGGAGCTGGTCGGCCGGTATGCCGATATCCTCCAGGTCGGTGCGAGGAACGTCCAGAACTTCCCGCTCCTGAAGGAGCTTGGTCAGGTCAAAAAACCGGTTTTTCTCAAGCGGGGGATGTCGACCACGATCAAGGAGTGGCTCCTCTCCGCCGAGTATATCCTGACCGGAGGCAATCCAGACGTGATCCTTTGTGAGAGGGGGATCAGGACCTTTGAGACTGCGACCCGAAACACGATCGACATCAACGCGATCCCGGTTGTGAAGTCCCAGACCCA
>CAYWRF010000045.1:11539-12462 GCA_964460495.1 uncultured Pseudomonadota bacterium
ATGGGACCGGCAACTGGTCCTACGTGATCCCGGTCGCCCTGGCGGGGGTTGCGGCGGGGGCGGATGGGGTAATGGTGGAGGTCCATCCGAGGCCTGAAGAGGCCCTCTCTGACGGCGGACAGTCACTCACATTCAAGAGGTTCCAGGAACTGATGGATCGGCTCAAACCGGTCGCCGAGGCGGTTGGCAGAACCCTCTAACAAAAAAATAACAAACAAAAGAAAGTGAGCGAGGATCCGGCTTCGCCGGTCCGAGCGAAAGGGGTTCGGGGGGATGGGGCCCTTGTCCGCCGAAGGCGGATGGGGCAGCGATCCCCCCGTTAAAAAATAGTCCAAAAAGTGCGCAACCTTTCCATGGTTCCCCCGATACCTTAGTTGAATCGAGGAGGGACCTATTTGTGATATCCGGAAGGGGGATCACCCTTTTAACAAGGATGGCGCAGGTTGCCTTTTTCGCGGCGCTCGCCTGCGTTGGGGACAGTGACGAAAGAAGGCAGCCACCGGATGGCGGGATCAATCCGGATCAAGGGGGACTCAATCTGGTTGGGACCGATGCGGAGGTCCCGATGGAGGGGGAGTCGGAATCCGAGGCGGAATCAGAGGGTGAGGTCCGTGATACTGTTTTTACCTACGACTCGACCGACCTCCCGCCGAATGGCAACGTGAACCCGGCAACGGTTCGAAGATTTGATATCGATCCAGATACCGGTGGGTTCTCGCCCGTTCTCTCTGGTCTCTATTTTGATGGTTTCGTCGCAACCGACTCATCCAGCCGCCTCTATATTCTTGAGGGAGAAGGGGTCGATAAGATCCGATGTGTTGAGCCTGATGGCAAGACCCCTTGCTGGGCCGAGAATAAAGGAACGGTTCAGCTCGATCCCGGCTCCAAGGCGACCGATCTGATCGCGACTGCCGACAAACTTT
>CAYWRF010000046.1:0-12426 GCA_964460495.1 uncultured Pseudomonadota bacterium
CTCCCAACCGGATTCGAACCGGTGTTTATGCCGTGAGAGGGCACCGTCCTAGGCCTCTAGACGATGGGAGCTCGTGAACTTGAATTTTCAGTGCCCTCTGTAGCGGACCGAGCGAATCACCTTCCCTGCCTTTTTCCGCCTCTTCTTGCGGGCGATTTTTGTCTTCTTGTACATCGTAAACCTCCAGGCCACCGGTCTTTAAGGATTTTGAGGGGGAACACAAGGGGAATCTTTATTGGATCAGCGTTTCAGTTCCAAAGGGGTGAAGAACGGCGAAAGGCTTGAGAGCGGCCGGGAAAACCGGAGGCCGATGGTCCGATGATCCCTCTCATGCCGGATCACGACCGCCGGTATCGCGTGGTCGTCCTCTCCATGATTCAGGAGAAGGGTCACCTTCTTCTCCGGGGTGAGCGTCTCCCAAGGGACATCCAATTTAAGCTGCAGACAGACCCCCCCCTGGCTCAGATTCATCGGTCGTGCGCCTATTTCAATCGATCGGAGTGATGTGATGTTAAGAAGAGAGCCCCCCTTCAGGATCAACTTCGCCGTGAGCCTGGAGCCTGGTTCGACCGTCTGACGTGGGTGCCTTCGTCTTTCCAATTGAGGCCCTTTCTTCAAGACCTTCACACCCAGGTTCGGAGAACTCTCAAGAAAGGTTGCGTACTATTTTCCCATTCCTGGAAATTTCTTTTCCCCCTCTTCGGTTGACAACTACCCCTGATACGATCAAAAGGCAAGGAAAGTATCGGAGGATTTAGGTCAATGCCCCCGCTCTCTCTCGTCACAGGCGCCTGCGGATTTGTCGGGACCCACATGATCGAGGTCCTCCATGAGGCGGGACACCGGATCCGGGCGACCGACCTCCCCTCCGCCTATGAAAAGGACGACTTCCCGAGGGGGCGTTTCCCCAGCATCCTGAAGTCCCTCAAGATCGAGTTTGTGCCGGCCGATCTGACCGAGGCAGGATCGATCCGACCGGCCCTGGAGGGTGTGGAGCAGATCTTCCATATAGCCGGGATCTTCAGCTATTCGGCCCCATGGGACCTCCTTTACCGTGTGAATGTGGTCGGGACCCGGAACCTCCTGGCCCAAATCTCAGGGATCAAGTCACTGAAGAAGCTGGTTGTCTGGGGGGCAGGCGGGATCTATAGGCTCCCCGAAGGACCGGCAGACCTCCCGCTCAAGGAGGGGTCACCGATCGAACCGGTCAGCAACTACCTGAAGACCAAGTGGGAGGAGGAGGAAACGGTGGCGAGGAGCTGTCAGGAACAGGGGATCGCCTGGAGCTCGGTCCGGCCGACAACCGTCTATGGCCCCCGGGCGGTCTACGGGGGTGGACAGATGTTCCTGGATGCGATCCGGATGAAAAAGGTCCTCGTCCCCCGGAATTTTACCTACAAGATCCCGACGGTCCATGTCCGGGACGTCTGCCGGGCGGCCCTGTTTCTCGCGGAACACCCGGAGACAAACGGTGAGGCATTCAATCTCAACGACGATAGCGAGACTCCCACGATCGAATTTTTTCGGATGATCGCAGAGGAGTCGGGACACCCGTTCCGACCCCTCCCGCCGTTCCCGTTAGGGCTTTTCAAGCTCAACCTGAATCTTATCGCCACACTGGGGCGATGGCGGCAGAGGATTTTCGGCGGCCGGCCGCCAAAGTTTGAAAAGGACAGTCTCCGTTATTTTGGTTGCGACTTTGTCTATTCCAATGAAAAACTCAAAAAAGCGGGGTTTCAGTTTCAATACCCCGATTTCAGGGTCGGATTGAAGGAAACAGTCGCCTGGTACAAGGCTGCCGGGTGGGTTTAGGAAGGGGGCGATTCCAACATTTATCATTGACTGGCCCGCATTGATCACGATCGGCCTGATATTCGGATACGGCGTGAGGGGTCGGCCCGACAAAAGCCTTCTCCTGACGAGGGGATTTCTCTCCGGCCTGGCGGTCGTCTTTCTTTTTGTCCTCCTCGTCACTTATTCCTATCTCCTCGCGCCGGACTGGATGTTCATGTATTTCGTGGAGGGGGAAGAGATTCCGTATTGGATGGTCCTCTTCATCCTCTCCCTCTATTTCCCTGCCTATACGGCCGGATTCTTCCTGAAGATGGAGGGGGAGAGGATCGGACGACTGCTCCCTCCCCTGCTGATCCTCTGCGGGCTTGCCGCCTCGGTCCTTGTCGTGATCCCCCTCTCGGACCGCTATCTCCAGGTCGGCTCGTACGCCGATTTCCAGGCAGGATTGACGACCCCCCTTCAGGAATCCCCTGTCGGCCGGATCCCCGGGATGCTCTCTCTCCTCTTGATCCCTGCCGCAATCGGATTGATCATCTGGTCTCGCAGGGAAAAGATATGAGATGCGTCTATTGCCGCACCAAGGCCGGTTTCCTGAAACGGACCTGTCCCGACTGCCTGAAGATGGTCGAGGCGGTCAACCGCCTCCCCTCTTCCTGCGGATTTCGGGAGCTCCTGGACGCCCTGATCGCAACCGGGGCGCCGAACCCCAAGATCGACCTCTTCCTGGAGACCGATCCTGACGGGACCGGTTCGCTTCATGAGAAGATAACCGCCCGGATGACGAACGAGGTGATGTCGGCACTCGGCCAGCCGTCGCAACTAGGACCGGAGGACGTCAAAAAGGTGAAGCGGCAGATGGCGGAAGGGAAATCCCCATCAGAAACAGACTCGGAGGTAGTCGATTACAGTCAGCTCCGCAACAAAACCTAGCTCATTTGCTCTACCTTGAGCTGTAACTCCTCAATGCATTCCTCGATAAAGGGACGGTCGGTTGCCGCCGGCTGGTGAACGAGGTAGGCCTGAAAATCCTTGAGGGCCGATGAGTAGCACTCCAGTTCATAGTGGATCATCCCGCGCTCCTTGATCATCTCCGCGGGGTACGGATCAAAGAGGAGCATATGATTCAAGGTCCTCAACGCGGTCTCGAAATCCTTCTTGGAAACATAAATGATCTTCAGGTTGGCGAGGATCCGGAGCAGGATCTGGCGCTTCGGGGCCGGATGCAGGAGCTCCGGACGAAACAGGATCTGGTCCCCGTACATCTCGTAGAGCATCTTTTTGCAATCGTCCTCGGTCAAGATGTTCCCGCCATGGAACGGATCGATAAAAAAGGTCTCATGCTGGTCTTTGTAACAAACGAGGAAATGTCCCGGGAAAGCGGCCCCGGAAAGGGGGATCCCAAGCCGGCGTCCGATCTCCATATAAATGATGGAGAGGGTAATCGGGATGCCGGTCCTTCGATCGAGGACATCATTCAAGAGGCTGTTTGACGGGTTGTAGTAGTCTGTCGTGTTCCCCTGAAACCCCTCTATGGAGAAGAGGTAGTGGTTCAGGGCCTGGATCACCTGTCTCCCCCCCTGGACATTGGCGACATGGTGAGTCGCGCGGCTCGCAAACTCATCGAGCCGGGAGAGGTAGTGAGCGAGGTCCATCTCCGGGTACTTCTCGCGGGCAACGAGCAGACAGATCCGATCGAGAGGAACCTGCTCAATATCGATCATTGCCAGATCCTGAAGGCTCTCCGGAACCACGGGGGGTATTCTACCCCAATTTCCGGAGCCGTTCAATAACCCCGATATCGGCAGGGGGAAACTCGTACTGGCCGAACTCATCGGGTCGGATCCAGAGGATCTTTCTGCAGGCCACAGGCCGCGGTTCGCCTGAAACGATCCGGCAGAGGACAAAATGGAGCAGGATCTTGCCGTGGGGATAGTCGTATCGGGCATCCTCCAGACGCCGGAGAGGGATCACCTCGACTGCAATCTCTTCACGGCACTCCCTGATTATACATTCCTCAACTGTTTCATGGAGTTCCATCTTACCGCCCGGGAACTCCCAGCAGTGTCCCATCGGGGAGGTCTCCAAACGGAGCGTGATCAAAAAACGGCCTTCCTGTTCGATCACCGCACAGGCCGCCTCGATCAGATCTGAGCGAGTGTCATTTCCCATTAGTCTTTGTACAAAGTCAGCCACCGTGCGGTTCTCCTCGACCCGCGTCGCTCGCCCTCTGAGGCCGGGCTCGCGCGCTCCCTCTCAGCCGCCGCAAAACCAAAGGCCTTAGAGGAAGCGGCGGCTTCCGAGAGGTCTCGTGCGAGCCGCAGGTGGCTAACTTTGTACACATATTTGTGGGAAACGGCACTAGACATTTTGAAATAAGTGCTTAATATGCATCCCGATATGGTCATCTATGACTTGAGCTGTCAATGGGGACACCAGTTTGAGGGGTGGTTCCCAAACCTTGAGGCGTTTGAGTTCCAAAAGGCGGGGGGGCATCTCACATGCCAGGTCTGTGGTGACTCCCGGATAGACAAACTCCCGTCGGCCGCCCATGTTGTGAGATCCGCAACCCCTGTCCAACGGGGCGTGACCCCACGGGGCGAGCCCCCAAAGCCGGTGGAGAAGACCCCCGAAGGGACCGGTCTTTTGGCGGCGGGACCTATCGATCAGGTCACGATAATGAAGGCACTGCGGCACTACGTGAAGAGTCATTTTGAAAATGTGAACAAAAACTTTGCGACACTCGCCCGGGAGATGCACACGGGAGAGATCCCGCCAAGGAACATCTACGGAGAGGTGACCCGGGAAGAGGCGGCCCGGCTCGCCGAGGAAGAGATCCCCCACCTGATCCTGCCGGACCTGCCTCCGGAGTTTGAGAACTGAGCGCCACAGTCAGCTGCGAAACTCAGGTTAATACAAAATTTACTGTACTAAAATACAGTTTTATTGTATATATATTATGTGCTTGATTTACTTGTAAAATCAGCAATAAGACGAAAAACAATCGGTCTTTTTTCGCTAAATCCTAACTATGATTTCTATGCCCAGGAGGTGGCGAAAGAGATCGATGAAGCACCCTTTGCCGTAGGACTTGAGCTGCAATATCTGACGAAGGGGGGGCTTCTGAAAAAGGTAAAAAAGGGGAGGCGATTTTATTATCGGTGGAATGAAGGATATCCCTATGCGCAAACATTGAGGTCGACCGTTGAGAAGATGTGCGAGCAAGGGAATCCTGAAATGAAAAATTTGCCCAGCCTGGAACGGCGCGAGGAGATTGAAAGAAACCTGCAAAAAGTTCTTGAAGGACTCAAAAAATACTACGATCCTGAAAAGGTGATCCTCTTCGGCTCTGCCGTTACCGGAAAGGTGGGACCTCATTCCGATATCGATATGGTCGTGATTAAAAAAACCCCCCTTAATTATTTTGAACGTGTGGAACAACTCGTCGATCTGGTGGATTACGATATCGACATCGACTTTCTGGTTTATACCCCCGAGGAATTTGAACGGGCCGTCAGGGAACGGAGATTTTTTCAAGAGGAAATTGTAAAGAGAGGGAAGATACTTTATGAAAAGGCCGCATGAGGAATGGCTTGAATATGCCCGGAATGACCTTGCCTTTGCTCGGGACGCGCTCCGGGATCCGTTTTATTCCTATGTTTGTATCCTGGCCCAACAGGCGGTTGAGAAGGCGATGAAAGGCTATCTGGTTTTTCTTAACAAATCTTATCCCAGAGGACATGGTTTGATCGAACTGTTGCGTCTGATGAATGTGGAATGGCTCGATTCACACCGGAGTTCCCTCAAAAAGTTGTCGGAGTTTTATGTCCCGTTGCGTTATCCGGATGCTGCCGGTGCCCTGCCCGATGGACCTCCAAACGAGACGGTGGCGGTCAAGGCACTTCAGTGGGCCGAAGAAATAGTCTCTCTGATTGCCTCAAAAATAAAATAGAGATAGAGTCCCTCTTGATGTCACGTACCCGATTCCCGTTTGAGACCCCGTACGTCAACACGATCCCGGTGGAAAGGGAGCCTCCTTATCCCGGTGACGAGAGGATCGAGCGGCGGATCCGATCGATCATCCGCTGGAATGCGATGGCGATGGTCGTCCGGGCCAATACCCGCGAACCGGGGATCGGCGGGCATATCTCGACATACGCCTCCTGCGCAAACCTTTTTGAGGTCGCCTTCAACCATTTCCTGCGCGGACATGACGCCCCCGGCGGCGGGGACCAGATCTTTTTTCAGGGGCATGCCTCGCCCGGGATCTACGCCCGCGCCTTTCTCGAGGGGCGTCTTGCCGAGACCCAACTTGAAAATTTCAGGCGCGAACTCTCGCCAGGGGGCGGGCTCTCCTCCTACCCGCATCCCTGGCTGATGCCCGACTTCTGGGAGTTTCCCTCCGTCTCGATGGGACTCTCGCCGATCCAGGCGATCTACCAGGCCCGGTTCAACCGATACCTCCGGGACCGCGGGATCCGCGATACCGGCGAACAGAGGGTTTGGGCCTTTGTCGGCGATGGCGAAATGGACGAGCCGGAATCAATGGGCTCGATCACCGTCGCCTCACGGGAGGGACTGGACAACCTGATCTTCGTCGTGAACTGCAATCTGCAGCGGCTCGACGGACCGGTCCGCGGGAACGGAAAGATCATCCAGGAGCTGGAGTCGATCTTCCGCGGCGCGGGTTGGAACGTGATCAAGGTGATCTGGGGGCGCGATTGGGATCCCCTCCTCGCGGCGGACAAAAAGGGGTTGCTGGTTGAGCGGATGGGACGGGCGGTCGACGGCGATTACCAGAAATATGTCGTCGCACCTGGCAGCTATACACGGACCCACTTTTTCGGGACCGATCCGACACTCCTCAAACTGGTGGAACAGCTCTCCGACGACCAGATCCGGAAACTCGGACGGGGGGGACACGACTCGCAGAAGATCCATGCCGCCTACAAGGCGGCGGTTGAGAACAGGGGATCGCCGACGATCATCCTTGCGAAAACGGTCAAGGGGTACGGGCTCGGTGAATCGGGGGAAGGGCGAAACATCACGCACCAGCAGAAGAAACTCAATGAACAGGAGCTCCGGCAGTTTAGGGATCGATTCGAGATCCCGATCTCCGACAAGAACCTCAAGGAAACCCCTTTCTACAAGCCACCCGCCGGGAGTGAGGAGATCCGGTATCTCCTTGAAAGGAGAAGGGCGCTCGGCGGGTTTCTGCCGAAACGTCGCACTGCCAAGGCGAGGGTCGGCACATTCTCGTTGACCGATTTTCCGGAGTTCCTGGAGGGGACAAAACCGGGGCGTGAGGTCTCGACCACGATGGCGTTTGTCTCACTCCTCTCAAAACTCCTCCGGCATGCCCGACTCGGCAAATGGATCGTCCCGATCCTCCCCGACGAGGCGCGCACCTTCGGAATGGACCCCCTCTTCCGTCAGGTCGGGATCTATTCCGCCTTGGGTCAGATCTACGAACCGGTCGACTCCGATATGATCCTCTACTACCGGGAGGCGAAGGATGGGCAGCTGATCGAGGAGGGGCTGACCGAGGCAGGCGCCCTCTGCTCCTTCATCGCAGCCGGGACCTCCGAGGCGTCACACGGGCTCGCGATGATCCCGTTCTATATCTATTACTCGATGTTCGGTTTCCAGCGTGTCGGGGACCTGATCTGGGCCCTTCAGGATATGCGCGGGCGCGGATTCCTTCTCGGCGCGACGGCAGGCCGGACCACGCTTTCCGGGGAGGGGCTTCAGCATCAGGATGGCATAAGCCTCCTCACCGCAAGCGGTTTCCCGCGGATCAAGGCGTATGAACCGGCCTTTGCGTATGAGATCCTGACCCTGATCCGTGAAGGGATCGCCGAGATGTATGACCGCGGCGAGGAGGTTGCCTACTACCTGACGCTCCAGAATGAAAACTACCCGATGCCGGCGATGCCGAACGGGGCGGCGGAAGGGATACTCAAGGGGATCTACCTCCTCTCTCCGGGAAAAGAGGGAAAAGGCCAGCCAAGGGTGCAACTGCTCGGGAGCGGTTCGCTGATCCGGGAGGTCTTGAGGGCCCAGGAGATCCTCTCCAAAAAATTTAACGTGGAGGCGGACCTCTGGTCTGTCACGAGTTACTCCGAGCTTCGCAAGGAGGCATTGGCGGTCGAACGATGGAACCGGCTGCATCCGATGGAGACCCCGAGGATCCCCTGGATCCAGAAGGCGTTGGGCGGGCGCCCCGGCCCTGTGATCGCCTGTTCGGATTGGATCCGGTCGGTCCCGGACCAGATCTCCCGATGGCTCCCCGATTTTTATCCTTTGGGGACAGACGGTCTCGGCCGGAGCGATTCCCGGAGGGAGCTCCGCCGCTTCTTTGAGGTCGATGCCGAGAGTGTCGTCGTCGCCGCCCTCTACCAGCTGATGAAAAAGGGACACCTCCCGCCGCAGATCGTCCAGGAGGCAATCAAGGAGTTCCAGATCGATCCGTCAAAGGCCGATCCGCTGACCGGACACTAGTGTCCTGACCTATTTCCTTTTCAAATAATCCTGGGGATTGGAGGTGTCGACCATCTCGGTCTTTTCGTAATCCTCCCGGTGTTTCGGAGGCGCCTCCTGGTGGGTCACCCCCCACTCCTTCTGGATCTGGTTGATCTCGGACATATATTCCTGGTCATCTCCGAACTCCTGAAGGATCCGGCTGTAGACCTTGACCGCCCTCTCCACCTGATGGAGCTCGAGGGCCCTGGCGTAGAGGTCCCTGAACTTTTTCCTCGCCTGATCAACCTGGTGGTCTTCCAGCAGCGCCTCGGCCCAAAGCTCCAGGATCTCGGGGGAGTTCTTCGATTCGGCGGTCGCGTTCTGCATTTTCTGCAGAACTTTTTTGAACTCCCGCTTCTGGAAGTAAATCCGGATCAGGTCGATCAGCATTGAAAAATCGTCCGGCCGGCAGTAGAGGATCTTTTCGTAGATCTCCACCAGCCCCTCCCGGTCATTCTTTCTTTTCAGGATCTCGGCCGCCTGCTCGTACTCCTTCAGGCACTGCTCCGTGTTCCCGGTCGACTGAAGCAGCTCCGCCAGACGGATCCGGCCGGTCACATTGGAGGGATCGATCTCGATGATCTTTTTCCGGATCTGCATCGCCTCGGCCATCATTCCCTTGTTGTCGTAATAGCCGGCGACGATGTAGTACTGGTTGACCGCGTCCTCATCGAGACCAACCTTGCGATAGAGGTCTCCCAGCTTCTCATTGACCTCGGTCGACATCGGATTCAGCTTCAGGACCGTCTTGTAAACGGCGATCGCCTTCAGATGAAAATTCTCCTTGAGGTAATGGGCGGCAATCTCGTTGTAGAGTTTCAGCGCCTCGGGGATCTCCTTTTTCTTGACGGTCAGGTCGGCGATCTTCAGGCGGACCCGCATATCGTTCGGATCCTCGCGGGTGAGCTTCAGGAGCTCCTTGATCGCCTTGTCGAATTTTCCGCCGGCGGCGTACTTTTCCGCCTGGGAGACCACCTTATCCCTTGACATGAGTCCCCTTCTTCTTCTGCCTCGCAGGCGAGTGTCTCGCGGGCGAGTGTCTCGCAAGCGCGATCGCCCCCTGAAGGCCCAAGAGATAGCTCTCGACGCCGAACCCGAAGATGACCCCGCGCGCCACAGGCGAGATGAACGACTCCCTTCGGAATGGCTCCCGCGCCTGGATGTTGGAGAGGTGGACCTCGACGACCGGTGTCCGGATCGCGGCGACCGCATCCCGGATCGCGACGCTGGTGTGCGTAAAGGCGGCCGGATTGATCACAACCGCCGCATAGCGCCTCTCCGCCTCCTGGAGTCTCTCAACGATCTCCCCCTCGTGGTTCGACTGGAAAAAATCGACCGTGACCCCCTCCCGCCTCGCCTGACCTTCAAGTTTCCTGTTGATCTCCGCAAGGGAGAGACCGCCGTAAATCTGCTGCTCTCTCCGTCCGAGGAGGTTCAGATTCGGGCCATGGATCACGAGGATCTTCAAAACCCCTCCATCATCTCCAAGGCCCGCTGGTTGGATGGATCCCGGTGAAGAATTTTTTTCAGGATCTCGATCGCCCTTTTCTTCTCCCCCTGATCGGCGAGTATCCGGGCGAAGGTGCAGGTCTCCCAGACCGGTTCTTCCTTCAGAGACCGGCCCGGATCGAGCTCCCGGAGGAGCTGCAACGCCTCCTGGTGGCCCGGATAGTCCCGCAAGATCCCCTCCAGAAGGGAGAGAACCGCCTGCCGGTTTTCGACCCCCTCTTTTTCCCCAAGCTCCCGGTAGATCCGTGCCAGCGTGAGCCGCCCGCTGACCGACTGGGGATGATGTTGAAGCCCCGACTGACAAATCTCCTCAGCCTGTTTCAGATAACCCGATTCACGACAGATTTCCGCCAACGGGACAAAGAGGATCGAATCCGGATTGTTCTTCCAAACCCGGTAATAGCGCGAGAAATGAAATTGTTTGAAAAGCTCCGGCGGCAAATCTGTCATAAGAGGGAAACCAGCCTCCTCCCCGATATCAGGCAAACGACAGTCCTCCCGATCTCCCTTAAAAAAACAAACCGGATCATCCCTGCCTCCCCCTTTTTGTCAACCTTAATTGCCTCCAGCCACCGGTGATGGGAGAATAGGGGAAGCCTTGTCGGAAGCCCCAACCGGCCGAGGTGCCTCTCAATGGCGGTTGGAAGGGCGCCCGAGCAGTATCCGAGCCGGGCCGAGATCCTCGCCGCCGCCACGATCCCGATCGAGACCGCCTCGCCGTGCCGGTACCGGCGAAAACCGGTCAACCGTTCCAGGGCATGACCGATCGTGTGACCGAAATTCAGTTGGCGACGGAGATCCCCCGTCTCCCTCTCATCCCGGGAGACGATCCCCGCCTTGATCCGGACCGAGCGAGAGACGATCTCCTGAAGTTTTTCCGGATCTCCCTGAAGGGCCGCCCCCCCGGACGTCGCCGAGAAGAGGCGGCGGTCGGCGATCAGGCCGCATTTGACCACCTCGGCAAGGCCGGCCCGAAACTCCCGCGGCGGGAGCGTCTTTAGAAGCGAGGTCTCGGCCGCCACGAGGAGCGGCTGGCTGAAGAGCCCGACCAGATTTTTCCCCTGCGGCAGATCGACCGCGACCTTTCCTCCGACCGAGGAATCGACCTGGGCAACCAGCGTCGTCGGGATCTGGATATAGGGGATCCCCCGGAGATAGGTGGAGGCGACAAATCCGGCCAGATCCCCGAGAACCCCGCCGCCGACGATCAACAGAACGGTTTGACGATCGGCCCTCGCCGCGATCAACCGGTCGTACAAACCTTGCACGGTCTTCAGGGTCTTGGCCCTCTCCCGATCCGGGACAATAATCTTTTGTGAGACAATCCTTCCAAGCTGCCTCCCGATCCCCCCTTGAAGACAATGACGCGCGACCAGGGGCGAGGTGGCGAGGATCGTCCGCCGCCCCTCGATCTTTTTTTCGATCTCCCTCTGGATCGCCGGCCACTCGTTCCGGCCGACAAGGACCGAATAGCTTCGCGGGCCGAGATGGACCTTAACCGTTTGCATGAAGGTTTTTCAGGATCTCCCCAACCGTTTCCTCGATCGTTTTGCCGGTGGTGTCGATGAAGAGGTCCGCCTGCCGATAGTAAGGGGAACGCCGGGAGAGGAGGTTTTTGATCGTCGCCCTCAGCTGATCCTTGTCCTTGTCATTCAGGAGGGGGCGGTTTTGCAGCTGCCGGACCCTCTCATAGAGGGTCTCCGGAGATGCGGAGAGGGCGATCAGGATCCCCTTCTCCTTGAAGAGGGAGAGATTTTCCGGGTCCATCACCGCCCCGCCGCCGGTCGCAACGACGACCTTTTCCTTGTCCAACGCCTTCCGGACCATCTTCTTCTCCCGTTCACGGAAGGCCTCCTCCCCCTCCTTCTCAAAAATTTCGGGGATCTTTTTTCCGGTCTCCTCCTCCACCATCAGGTCGGTGTCGAGAAAGGAGAAGTGGAGCTTCGCCGCGAGCGCCTCCCCCACGGCGGTCTTGCCGGTCCCCATGAAGCCGGTCAGGATGATGCGTGATTCCTTGATCGCCATCTTAATACTCCCGGATCTGTTTCAGGAACCCCTCGTAGTTCCTCCGCGTCTCCCCCATTGAATCACCGCCAAACTTCTCGAGGAACGAGTCGGCAACCGTCAGCGCAACCACATTCTCCGTGATCACGCAGGCCGCCGGCACCGCCGTCACGTCGCTCCTCTCAACCGTTGCCTGAAAAGGCTCCTTCGTTCCGATATCGACCGACTGCAAGGGGCGATAGAGGGTCGAAAGCGGCTTCATCACGGCGCGAAGCAGAATCGGCTCGCCATTGCTGATCCCCCCTTCGATCCCGCCGGCATGATTCCGATTCCGGAAAAACCTCTTCCCCTTCTTGTCATAAAAGATCTCATCATGAACATCGGAACCGAAGAGATCGGCCGCGTGGAAACCGATCCCGAATTCGACCCCCTTGATCGCCTGTATGCTCAAGACCGCTTGAGCGAGCCGGCCATCCAGCTTGCGGTCCCACTGAACGTGACTCCCGATCCCGGCCGGGAGGCCGTCGACGAAGATCTCAAAAATCCCTCCGAGGGAGTCCCCCCGCTTCTTCGCCGTTTCCAGGGGCGCGAGGACGATGG
>CAYWRF010000047.1:0-12362 GCA_964460495.1 uncultured Pseudomonadota bacterium
TTCTGGCGGAACTCGGCAATCATGGTCTGGAATAAAAGGAAGCCTTCCCTCTTGTATTCGAGTAGCGGATCCTTCTGACCGTAACCGCGCAACCCGATCCCCTCTCTCAAATGATCCATCGAGAGCAGGTGGTCCTTCCAAAGCTGATCCAGCGTCGAGAGGAGGATCACCCTCTCCGCCTGCCGGAGGATCGCCGTCGAAAACTGGGCCTCCCGTTCCTGATACATCTTTTCCAAACGGTCATAAAAGGCGCGGCCGACCGTCTCCTGATTCCACTCGCCGGAGACGAGATGGTCCCAATCAACCTCCCACCCGAATATTTTTTGGAGCGGGACCCCCAACGCAACCAGATCCTCTCTCCGGACATTCTTCTCCGACAATTCAGAGACAAGGGCGGTCACCTCCTGATCGATCAGGTCCAGGGCCTTTTCACGAGTCCCTCCCCCTGCGAGGAACTCGCGACGCATCCCGTAGACCGTCTTTCTCTGCTGATTCAGGACATCATCATATTCCAGGAGATGCTTTCTCAGATCGAAGTTATGGGCCTCCACCTTTTTCTGGGCGTTCTCGATCGCCCGGTTGATCCAGGGATGCGTGATCTCCTCATCTTCTTCCATACCGAGCTTCTCCATGATCCCCTTGATCCGGTCGGAACCGAAGATCCTCAGGAGGTCGTCCTCGAGGGAGAGAAAAAACTGCGAGGAACCGGGGTCCCCCTGTCTTCCGGAACGACCGCGAAGTTGGTTGTCGATCCGGCGCGACTCATGACGTTCTGTGCCAAGGATATGGAGCCCCCCCGCCTCCAGCACCTTTTTCCTCTCCTCTTCCTGAAACCGCCGGCACTCCTCCAGCACCTTCAGATACCGGTCCGGGTCCTTTTCACGATCGACCTTCGAGCGGGCGAGAAACTCGGCGTTCCCCCCGAGCACGATATCGGTCCCGCGGCCGGCCATGTTCGTGGAGATCGTCACCTGTCCGACCCTGCCCGCCTGGGCGACAATCTCCGCCTCACTCTCATGATTCTTGGCGTTCAGGACATGGTGCGCAATCCCGTGCCGCTTCAGATGAGAAGAGAGGACCTCCGATTTCTCGATCGAGATCGTCCCGACGAGGACCGGTTGTCCCTTCTTGTACCGCTCCTCAATCTCCTGGACCACCCGCTTGAACTTGGCGGGCTCGGTCTTGTAGATCACATCCGAGAGGTCCTTCCGAACCATCGGGAGGTGGGTCGGGATCACCAGCACCTCGAGGTTGTAGATCTTGGAAAACTCAACCGCCTCGGTGTCGGCGGTGCCGGTCATCCCGGCGAGTTTTTTGTACATCCGGAAAAAATTCTGAAACGTGATCGTCGCGAGTGTCTGGTTTTCGTTTTCGATCGTCGCGTTTTCCTTCGCCTCGACAGCCTGGTGCAACCCGTCGGACCAGCGACGGCCCGGCATCAGCCGCCCGGTGAACTCATCCACAATCACAACCTTCCCCTCCTTGACCACGTAGTCGACATCCTTTTTGAAGAGCGCATGGGCGCGGAGCGCCTGATTGACATGATGCAGGATCTCGATGTTGGAGGGGTCGTAAAGATTCTCGATCCCCAATATCTTTTCGACATTGAGAACCCCCTGCTCGGTCAGGACGGAGGTCTTGCTTTTTTCGTCCACGACAAAATCGCCGGTCGTTTTTTTTGTCCCCTCCTTCTTGTTTTCGATCACCTCCCCGCGCGTTAAGCGAGGGATGATCCGGTCGATCTTGTAATACTTGTCGGTCGATTCCTCCGCCTGCCCCGAGATGATCAACGGGGTCCGCGCCTCGTCGATCAGGATCGAATCGACCTCATCGACGATCGCATACTGCATCTCCCTCTGGACATAGGAGTCGAGGGAATACTTCATGTTGTCCCGGAGGTAATCGAAGCCGAACTCGTTGTTCGTGCCGTAGGTCACATCGGCGCTGTAGGCCCACTTCCGTTCCGTATCGGTCAGGCCGTGGACGATCACGCCGACATTCAGCCCCAGAAACTTGTAGATCGCCCCCATCCACTCGGCATCCCGCCGGGCCAGGTAGTCGTTGACCGTCACGACATGGACCCCTTTTCCCGGCAATGCATTCAGATAGACCGGCAATGTCGCAACAAGGGTCTTCCCCTCACCGGTTTTCATCTCGGCGATCTTTCCGTTATGCAGGACGATCGCGCCGATCAGTTGGGCATCAAAGGGACGCATCCGAAGCGTCCGGACCGAGGCCTCCCGGACCACCGCAAACGCCTCGGGGAGGAGCTGATCGAGCGACTCCCCTCGAGCGTGTCTCTCGCGGAACTCGGCGGTCTTCCCTTTGAGCTGGGGATCCGAGAGCTTCTGGATGGAGGGCTCCAGCTCATTGATCCGGGCAACGATCGGCCGGATCTTTGTCAGCTCCCGTTCGTTCCGGGTTGGGATGATCCTTCGGAGGAATTTGGGCCACATCGCGGCACTTTTAGGTTAGGAGTGACGGTTTGGCAAGGGGAGATGAGGGATATTTTATGGGTTTTAGCCAACCGGCGCCGGTTTGCGGCGGTAGATCTCCAGCCACCGGGCTGAAAAACTGCCTTGCTCTTTATCGTTCTCACAGGTATCTTTGGAGTATGATTCTGGAATATGTCGATGCTGCCTTAAAAAAGGCCAAGTACGAGATCCTGTCGGATGATGACACCTATTATGGCTGTGTGCCGGGTTTGCGTGGGGTCTATGCCAATGCTCGAGACCTCGAATCCTGTCGCCGGGAACTCCGTGAGGTCCTGGAGGAATGGATTATCGTGAAACTTCGACGCAATCTCTCCGTACCTGTCCTTAAGGGTATTAATCTGAATCTTAAAAAAGTCGCCTAATACCCGGACTCAGACCAATCTCCTGGAGAGAGTTGGTTCATCGTCTCAAAGAACTTCACTTTGAGGGTCCCTTTTCAGGTGGCCGTCATCCTTATATGATCAAGGGTGACTTAGTCCTTACCATTCCCAATCCGCACCGGGGTGACATCGGGATTGAGTTGCTCAAAAGAATCCTGAAACAGGCCCAACTTTCACCAAAGGCGTGGTTAAACAATTAGCAGGCTGTTGACAAAGCCCCATCTGCGGCGTTGCCCGCTGCAGGCCCTCCTTCAACGTACCGTTAAGTACGCCTCAGTCGGGCCTTTGCGGGCGCCTTGCATCTGGGGACTTTCTCAACAGCCTGGGAAAGCATAGTTTGTCAACAGACTGTTAGCGGAGGGGATTTTACGAAACCGGCACCGGTTTGCGGCGGGCGATGTGCAGGTAATGCCTCCCCAGGGCCCCGGGGATGACCCAATGGTCAATCGTTCCGCTAAAAACTGTGGTCCATCCATCGCTTTCTAAAAAGGGTCGGAAGGAAGGTCTATGATGATTAAAAATATCCCGATTGTCGAGCGTCAGCACAAGGTAACCACCCGGCGACCACCGGCGAGGGATCCCAACGAACCGACTGCTATAATCGGCAGAAGAAAATAGAAACTCTCGGCAACCTTTTTGGCAAGTCCCCAGCCGAGGTATTCGTCCTTGAGGCTTTGAGTCAGTTCCTTCTCATTCCGTGGTGGATGAGGGGTAGTGCCGTCCAGACCACGTACGGCAGAATACTCAATCGGGAGGGGTGTCAGGGTCATGATCGAATGTCGTCAACAAAGGACAAAAGTTGTGGGGGAAAAATGCTGAGTGAAGCCGGACCTCTTAGGCGGCCCGGGAGAGTTCGAGGTCGGCGATCTGGGTCGTCATCAGCCGTTTCAGATACCCTGACTGTTTGTGAAAATGGAGATACATCGCCCCCAGGTTGACCGCCGCCTCGATCGAGCGGGGGGAGCCGAACAGCACCCTGAAGAACATGGACCAATAATGTCTTCTGATCTCACGATCCCGGCTGACGGCCCAGCAGAGCCGCCCGAACGCCCTTGCCATGTTGAGTATTTTTCGGAACGGCGGTTTGTGCTTGTTAGCAATCCGGAGTTGGCGCGCCGTTAACAGGACACGGTCGTAATAATTTTTGGGGTGATAAACCGATTCGATAATCTTCAGGTAATCCTGTAAAATTTCAATGCGAGGACGCCGGGTGGTGAAGTTGAGTCCGCTGGTGGTCTGATCAATCTGACCCGCGTCGCTGATCTGCACCCCCTGCGCCGCCAATCGCCCCTCCGTGGCAAGTCGGCGTGTCAGTTGCGTGTTGGGCAACGCGGTGAGCAGGCCGACCATCGCCATGCAAACCCCGGAGTCCTGGATGCAGTCGATCATATGCCGGGCCGAGAGCTTCCCCTCGGTGTCAAAACCAAGGATAAAACCGGCATTGACGATCATCCCGTACCCGCCGATCTTCCGGATCGCCTCTTTGATCGAAACCTTGCAGTTCTGCTTCTTCTGCGTCTGTCGCAGCACTTCATCTTCGGGGGTTTCAATCCCGATAAAGAGATAACGGAAATCGAGGGCCTGCATCATCTTCATCAACGGCTCATCCGACACCAGATTGATCGAGGCCTCGGTGCTGAAAAAGAAGGGGAAGGAATGCTCAGCCATCCATTGATGAATGATCGGCAGGGCGATTTTAAGGCTTTTTTTGTTGCCAATCAAATTATCATCGACAAAATCAACATGCCCCCGATAGCCCAGGTCATGGAGCCGTTGCAATTCGGCGATCACTTGCCCCGCTGTTTTGGAGCGGGGGACACGGCCGTAGAGTTCGATGATATCGCAGAATTCACAGTTGAACGGACAACCTCGCGAATACTGGATGCCGACATGGAGGTAGTCTTCGAATCGGATCAGGTCAAAGCGGGGAAGGACCGACCGGGTCATGTCGGCCTGATCGGGAGATTGATAACGAGGGGAATGCCTTCCGGCCTCCCAGTCGGCGAGCATCATCGGGAGGGTCACCTCCCCTTCGCCCAGCACCAGAAAATCGGCCTCCGTGTACATCTCCGGTTGAGAGGTCGGATCGGGACCGCCGACGATGACCTTTTTCCCAAACTGATGGACCCTCCGGATGACCGCCTGAATCCCGGCCTGTTGGGGGAGCATGCCGCCGCAACAGACGATCTCGGCCCACTGGAGATGGGAATCGAGCAACGGCTCGACATTTTCATCCACCAGCTTGAACTCCCATTCCTGGGGCAGGAGCCCGGCAACAGTCATCAATCCGAGGGGAGCGGCCGGGTACTTGGCCCCGACCAGGCGGCAGACATCGATGTAGTTCCAGAAACTGAAATCGGAAAATTTCGACTGGACGATCAGGCATCGGGTGGGCCGATGCAGGAGATGCCTCATTGCAGAATATACGTCATCGGGTCGGTGGCAACCCCATCCACATGGATCTCATAATGGAGGTGCGGCCCCGTGGAGTGACCGCTGTTCCCGACGCGCGCGATCTGGGTCCCGCGCTTGACCTTCTGGCCCTGGCGAACCAACAGGGCGGCGGCATGGCCAAAGTAGGAATGGATTCCGTAACCATGATCGACGATGACGGTCCGCCCGAGTCCGCCTTTATACCCCGAATAGCTCACGACGCCGGCCGCCGGGGCAACAACCGCAGTGCCCCACTGGGCCGCAATATCGATCCCGGCATGAAAGTCACGCGACCGGTTGAACGGTGAGCGGCGGTTGCCGAATTCACTGGTCACCCATCCCTTGACCGGCCAGATCGAGGGACGCGAGGCCTGATAGACGAGCTTCTCCTCCTGGATCTTCATCAGCTCCTTGATCCGCATCTGGATCGATTCGGCTCGATCCTCTATGAGATCTGTCTTCTCCCCCAACTCCTCCCAGGTGATGACCGGCTCCGTGCGGATCGGCACATCAAAGGAGGACTTCTGGACCGGGCCGATCCCGGCGCGCAGGGAGGGGCGCTCGGTTCCGACGAGCGAGGCGAGGTCATTCGCAAATTTTTCTGTTGAAGAAACAACCGCCTCCAGATTTTTCAGATTTTCCATGATCGCGGCGCGTTCCTTTGTAAACTGCAGGTTCGACCCCCTCTCCTTCTCAAAGGAGCGATAGAGCGACCGGTAGTAAAGAAAACCCCCAAAATTGAATGAGAGGAAACAGACGGCAACGAGGGCGAGCCCCATCAGCAAGCGGATATTCCAGAGGGAGAACCTGAACTTCCGGACCCGCCTGTGATCTTCAGGGATGAAGAGAAGATTGAAATAACGCGATGTCTTGACGAGACCTCTCATTGGTTTCTTGGGCTGGCTTCCTGAAGGGATGGCACGCATTCACTAACAAGCGGGTCGCCTGGCTGTCAAGAAGAAAGAAGGAGGAAGACGACCGAGCAGTTGTCATCGCCTCCTCTTTCGTTTGCCAGATTGACGAGTCGCTCGCAAACAGCCTTCGGATTCGGCTGCCGGTTGCGCAGGACCTGTTTCAAGATCTCTGCCTCGGAGACAAGGTTGGTCAGGCCATCCGAGCAGAGGATGAATCGATCGTCTTCCTCCATTTCCACGACCGAGAGGTCAACCTCGACATCCTCCTGGAAACCAACCGAGCGTGTGATGATATTCCTGAATTTGTGATTCCGGACCTCCGCCTCCGTGATGAATCCAGCCTGGAGCTGCTCGACCACCAGTGAATGATCGATCGTCAGCTGGCGGATCTCCCCGGAACGGACCAGATAGGCCCTACTATCCCCCACGTGGGCCACGAAGGCCTGGTCGTTCCGGACCAGGATTGCGACCGTCGTCGTCCCCATGCCGCGGAGGCCGGGGATCCGGCTCGCATCACGAAAAATCCTCCTGGAGGCGAGTCCGATTGCCAGCTTGAGGAGGTCGCCAGGGGATTTTGGGGCATACCGTGTCGGGGGCTGCCCCGCGGGATGACCCTCCACCTCGAACGAGTTGGGGGGGATCGCCCCGTTAGATTCACGGGATTTAACCAGCACCTCGCGAACCGTCTTGACCGCCATCTGACTGGCAAATTCGCCGCCGAGGTGCCCGCCCATCCCGTCGGCGACCATGAAGATCCCCAAATCCGGATCGACGAGGATGCTGTCCTCGTTCTTGTCCCTTTTTCGTCCGACGTCAGTGATGCCGTGAACAGAAACCTTCATGTTAGAGCCCACCGATATCCATCTCCGAGACCAGAAGAGAGGGAGAACCGAAACCATGATAAAATCGGAGATCGGACCCAACCGCCACAACCTTTCTGAAAAGATCGTGGAGATTTCCCGAAACGGTCACCCCCCGGACCGGTCTCCTTTCTCCCTTTTCGATCCAAAATCCGGCGGCCCCCAGAGAGAAATCCCCCGTCACCGGGTTGGCGGTATGAACACCGATCACGTCCGTCACAAAAAAACCTTGCCCCATCTCCCGAACCATCTTGTCCGGAGAGGCGGCTGACGGCTGCAGATAAAAATTGGTGACCCCAACCACCGGTCTTTCCTTATAGGCGGCCCGCACGGCGTTACCTGTCGATTGTCTCTTCAACCGGGCAGCCGAGAGACCGTTATGCAGAAAACCGATGAGACGCCCCTTCTCCACAAGGGTTGTTTTTTGAGTCAACGCCCCTTCACCGTCAAAAGGGGCGGTCGCATACCCCTTCGGGTAACGTCCGTCATCAATCAAAGAGACCTTTTCCGAATAAATCTCTTGTCCGATCTTGTCGGCGAGTGATGACTTTCCCTTCATGACCTGATCCCCCAGGAAGGAAGAGGAGAGGACGCTCAAAAAGGAGGTGGCGACCTGGGGCTCCAGGAGCGCCGCAACCTTCCGGCTCGGAACCGGACCAGCCCCCAGGAGAGAAACGGCCCTTTCCGCTGCCCGATGCGCCACCTCCTCTGCCTCCAGCTCCTCAAAGAAAGTGGAAAAAGAGCTCTCCCAGGCCATCTCTTGGCGGCCGGACTCCTCTGCCATCACCATGAGTGAAAGCTCACAGATCGTCTTGGAAAAACCCCCTTCAAATCCGCTCGAGTTCCTCAATGTAACCGTCTCTTCTTCCTCCTGGTAACGGGCCCCTCGAACCCTCCGAACCCTCGGGTCAAACCCAAGCGCCTCCCTCTCCATCGCGATCGCGAGAGCTGCCTTCTCCCTAAAGGGCCTGCCTAAAAGTCCACGATCCGACAGCGGAAGCGAATCCGGTTTTCCGTGAAAGAGCGGAACCGGGGTCCCTTCCTCAACGGCGTCGAGGGAATGATAGGCGAGCTCGACCATCCTGGCAAGCGAACGGTCCTCTTCCCGGGAAGAGGAGGCAAATCCGACCTTTCCGCCTCGAAAGAGCTGTAACGCAATCCCGCTGGTTGTCGCCTGATGACTCAATTCAACGGAGAGGTCTTTCGACTCAACCCACAACTGACGGGAGAGGATCCGGTAGATCTCGTACGCCTCAACCCCAAGGGCGGAGATTTTATCCTCGATTGATTCCAAGGTCCCCACCCGCTGGCAGCTAGCATCACTATCGAAAAAAGTCTATGGAAACTCCAGCATAAAGGATCTAGTATCCGCGTCCAGCCATGGAACTTTTTGAACGAGAGACAAAGACAGACCGGACCGACTGTCGCCCCCCCTTGGCCGAGAGGATGAGGCCGCGGGTCCTTGATGAAGTAGTTGGGCAGGGATCGATCATCGGGACCGGCAAGCCGCTCCGGCGACAAATCGAATCGGATGAAATCCCCTCCCTTATTTTTTGGGGACCGCCGGGGAGCGGCAAGACAACCCTCGCCCGCGTTATCGCCCATCAGGGCCGCGCGGCATTTTATGGCCTTTCTGCGGTCCTGGCAGGGGTCAAGGAGTTGAAGGAGATCCTTGAGGCGGCGAGGCGGCACCGGAAGTTTGAGGGGAAGAGGACGATCCTCTTTGTGGACGAGATCCACCGCTGGAACAAGGCGCAGCAGGATGCCCTTCTGCCCCATATTGAGGATGGCACGATCACACTGATAGGGGCGACGACTGAAAACCCCTCGTTTGAGGTGATCGGCCCGCTCCTCTCGCGCTGCAAGGTGACTGTCCTGGATCCCCTGTCCCATGAGGACCTCAAGACCGTTCTGCTCCGGGCCCTTGAGGATGCGGAGAGGGGGCTTGGGTCTCTGAGATTGAAACTCGATCCGGAGGCGCTGGTGTTCCTCTGTGAAACTTCCGATGGCGATGCGCGGAGGGGACTGAATACGTTGGAGATTGCAGCGGGTCTGAAAAAAATGTCCGACCGGTCCGACCTGTCGGACGGGTCTGACAAAAAAACAATCGGCTTGGCAACCATTGAACAGGCCCTCCAGAAGAAATCACTGCTGTACGACAAATCCGGCGAGGAGCATTACAGCCTGATCTCCGCCTTCATCAAATCGATGCGCGGCTCCGATCCCGACGCCGCAGTTTACTACCTAGCCCGGATGCTCGAGGCAGGTGAAGAACCGTTGTTCCTCGCCCGCCGGATGGTGATCTTTGCCTCCGAAGATATCGGCAACGCCGACCCGCAGGCGATCCAGGTGGCGATTTCGGCGATGCAGGCGTTCGATTTTGTCGGGATGCCGGAGGGATGGATCCCGTTGGCGCAGGCGGCGACCTACTTGGCGAGTGCCCCCAAAAGTAATGCGAGTTACATGGCGTATAAAAAAGCAAAAGAGGATGTTGAGAAAGAAGGAGCCCTGCCTATCCCCAAACATATCCGAAACGCCCCAACCAAATTGATGAAGGAGCTCGAGTATGGAAAAGGGTATCAGTACCCCCACAACTTTGAGGGACATTATGTGAAGGAGGAGTATCTGCCTGAAAAGCTGCGCGGGAAAAAATATTATGAGCCGACGGAAAATGGACTGGAAAAAGAAATTAGGTCACGTTTGGAAAAATGGAGAGGTGATCGCCCTCTCAAATGAACTCGGAACCTTTCAACCTTTCTTTGACTACAGCTCTCCGCTGGGATAGGGATCGAACCGGATGGGTCCTAAGCGATTAATAGCGGTGATCGGCGCCTCGGCCCCCACCGAGGACGACCTGAAGAACGCACATGAGGCCGGTTCCCTGATTGCCAAGGAGGGGTGGGTCCTGATCAACGGCGGGCTGGAGGGGGTGATGGAGGCCTCGGCACGTGGAGCATCCGAGTCGGGAGGAATCGTGGTGGGGATACTGCCAACCGCAACTCCCGAGAGCGGAAACAAATATCTCACTATCCCGATCGCCACCAACATGCATTGGGCCCGAAACGCGATCATCGCGCAGGCAGCGGAGGCGTTTATCGCGATCGGGGGGAACTATGGAACCCTCTCCGAAATCGGCCTGGCACTCTCTCACGGAAAAAAGGTGTTTGGTCTGCAAAGCTGGGATATCAAGGGGGTCGTGGCCGTCAAGACACCCCTTGAAGCGGTTCAAGGGATCCACGATTTACCTGTCAAATGGTGACGCCAAAACCAGTCAAAGAATCCCGGGTGGAAACGACCCACATCGTCCAACCGGCCCATGCGAACTCGATGGGCTCGATCTTCGGCGGGCAACTGGTTGCCTGGATCGACTTGGCCGCCGCGATTTGCGCCAAGCGACATGCGCGGCAGGACTGCGTGACCGCCTCGATCGACGACCTCCATTTTCTCTCGCCTGTGCGGATCGGTCATGTCGTGATCCTGAAGGCCTCGGTTAACTACACCCACAAGACCTCGATGGAGATAGGGGTCCGGGTGGACTCGGAGGATCCGGATACCGGAGAGAGGCGGCACTGCGCCTCCGCCTACCTTACCTTTGTGTGTGTGGACAAGAAATGCCAACCGGTTCCCGTGCCACCGGTCGTCCCGGAACTGCCTGAAGAAAAACAACGTTTTGAAGAGGCCAAACGCCGGCGAGAGCTCCGGCTTCAACACCGTGAGGAACGCCGAAGGAATCTTCTGAAAAAGTGATGATTTTGAGGATAAAAAATTGTCTCCCGCAAACAGTTGGGGTATACTCCGTATCATAAGAGAGGAGGCTCCATGAAAATCGTATTCATCCTGATGGCATTCATCATCGCAATACCGATTGGTTTCACGTCACAAGATCCAAGCTCAGAGAACAGGGCTGCCCGAGGGAGGCTCCGAAGGACCACGGAACAAGGTACCTTCCGAGCGCTGCCGCTTTACGATGTCCGGCCTGTCGAGGTTACCGCCTCCCGGCGAACGGAGAGCGGAAGCATCCGGCTGATTGCCACAATAACTCTCCGTAACGATGGCCCTCCCATCGAAGCGGGGCGCTATCTTCAGTTGACAGTCAGCCCGAACGCGGGACCGGCGTTCAGGGTCTATCCCTTTTTTGTAAGATCCGAAACTCCGGTTTCAAACGAGTTTGCCGAGGATCAGGAATTATCCTTTCATCTGGAGTGGTATCTTCCGCGCGATGAGATGACCCATGATCTCAGGATCTACCGGCTCTGCACCGCTGTCCTCAGTCAACCGCGCGGTCAAAATCTGGAAACGGCAACGAACCGCGAAAACAGCTGCCTCGATTTTGAAACGGACTCCTGACCCCTTAAAAAAACGAGTGGAGGCGTGGGACCAAAACCCTTTAGTGCGAGGGCTACATACCTCGATTTTAGCTCTTTGCGTAACCCTTTGGATTTCAGTGTCACCAAGGGGTTTATTTAAAATATTGATTAATATCATATATTTAGACTTGTTAGGCCTCTTTGGTTTTGTAACTGGCATGAAACCTGCGACTAGTCCTCTTCGAAGGAGAAACCTATGAAAAAAATTTATACGATTTTGGGCCTCGCAGCACTTTTCCTGATGACTTCTTTTATAGCGAAGGCTCACGCTTATGTTATACAATCGACGGATCAATGTATTGGCGACCGTAGAGATGGTCGTTGCATCTTGAGATGTTTGGAGTTATACAACGGAAGTTGCTCTTTATTGGAGTGTACTCTCCCAAATGGTCAGAGCCACAGAGCCGATTTTAGTTTCACGTATGATTGTGCTGTCGCCGGGGGCGGCAGTCTTCACAGCAGCTCCGCTCGAGAGTTCCGTGAGTTGTGTGAAGAGGCAAACGACGAGGCTGAGGCTGCCAATCAGTGTGAGGACCAAACAAACTCTCTTCATGACGAATTGACCAATCTCGGCAGAGAAGTTTGGGATCTTTCAGGGAGACTTTCAGGGTGTCAACTGACAAGTCGGCGCCTCTCAAGCAAGTTAAACCGAATCTGCCAGGAAACTGCCCGTCTCAATTGCGTATCTTCACAAACGCAAGAGCTGGGCTGCAGAATTCGTGAAATTGCAGGGTGCCAAACGCTCTCTATTTCAGATCGCCCCTTGTCGGCATCCAGGCCTCAATAATCACGGAATTTCATCCCTAAAAAAACGACCCGATGGCGAAGTTAAAGACGACCGGGTCTTCTTCAGGCCGTTTCTTGATCGGGAGGCCCCATTCGAAACGGAGCGGGCCGATCGGCGAGTTCCACC
>CAYWRF010000048.1:0-12252 GCA_964460495.1 uncultured Pseudomonadota bacterium
CCGTACCAAGTCAGCGTCCGATCTCGGATGGACCCCTCGATGATTTTTTCTCTGAGACTCTGTGCGGCAGCCCTTCTCTCCGTCTCGCTCCTCCTCTTTTGGGAAAGGCTCCGACTCGCGCGGGCTCGCCGGGAGCTGGAAGAAAGGGGGGAGGGGGGATGATCGAGTCGGCTCGCCCCGTTGTGGGATGGGGTTTTGTCGTCGCCGCCTATTGTCTTACCTGGGTCGTGCTGGGATTTTATGCCGCCTCGATCTGGTTGAGGGGTAGCCGGAGCAGGTGATGCAACGGCCTTTTCTCATCTTGGCGATTCTGATGGTCCTGGCGGGACTCGCCTACCTCCTCTGGGGGGGCTTGGAAGAAAACATGGTCTATTTTGTGACCCCTTCCGAGCTTCGGGTGAAAGGCGAGGGGGCGGTTCTCGTCCCGGTACGGCTCGGCGGGGTTGTCAAGCCCGACTCCGTTCGGATGAACGGTGCTGTCCTCACCTTTGATCTTACTGATGACATCCAGACGATTGGGGTCACCACGACCAAGGCCCCCCCGCAGATGTTTCAGGAGGGGATGGGGGTTGTTGTGGAGGGGAGCCTTCAGCCGGGAGGCCGGTTTCTCGCGGAGCGTCTGATGATCAAGCATGGAAACGAATATCGTCCCCCGGCGACCGGAGAGATGCCGCAAGAGATCTACAAATCGCTTGAACGGGAAAGCGACCGATGAGTCCTGTCGTTTATCTCGGTAACGGGGCGATCGCCCTCGCGATCGCCCTCTCCCTTTTTGGAATCCTGCTGTTTTATGCGTCGATTCGGATCGGTTCGCCCGGGGCAGCCCCGTGGGCCCCGGCCCCATGGGCCCGCGCTGCGCACTACCTGAATTTTGCCCTGATGACCGCCGCCTCGCTCGCGATGGTCTATGCCCTCCTCCGGGACGATTTCTCGGTCAGTTATGTCGCGCATGTCGGGAGCCGTGAGACGCCGCGCTGGATCTCCGCAATCTCCCTCTGGAGTTCCCTCGAAGGGTCAATCCTCCTGTGGGTTTGGGTCTTGGCCGCCTACTCCGCGCTCTTTGTCTATCTCAATCGTGAAAGGGAGACCGCGCTCTTCCACTGGGCCGGCCTCATCCTGCTCGTGATCCAGTGTTTTTTTTATCTCCTGCTTGCGCTGGCGGCGAATCCGTTTCTCCCGATTGATCTGCCGCCTCTGAACGGTCCCGGACCCAACCCGCTCCTCCAGAATCACTGGCTGATGGCGGTCCATCCCCCCTGTCTGTACATCGGGTATATCGGGTTCTCGGTGCCGTTTGCGTTGGCCTTATCAGTTCTCTTGTCAGACAGGTCCGACTTGTCGGACCTGTCTGACTGGACTGCGCTTGCTCGCCCCTGGATCCTATTTCCCTGGTCCTTTCTCTCGATCGCGATCGTCCTCGGCGGCTGGTGGTCGTATGCGGTCCTTGGATGGGGGGGTTACTGGGCCTGGGATCCGGTGGAGAACGCGAGCTTCATGCCCTGGCTCTCTGCCACGGCGCTTCTCCATTCGATGATGGTTCAGGAGAGGAGGAGACTCCTGCCGCTCTGGAACATCTCCCTCGCAGTCCTCACCTTTCTCCTGACGATACTCGGGACGTTTCTCACACGGAGCGGGGTTCTCGATAGCGTCCACTCCTTCACGGAGTCCCACGTGGGGCCGTATTTTCTTGTCTTCATCTCCCTGGCACTGGCTGTGTCGCTCGCCCTCCTCCTCTGGAGAGGGGCCTCCTTGAAGGGTGAGGGTCGGATTGAGAATCTTTTTTCACTCGAGGTCCTCTTTCTCTTCAACAATCTCCTTTTCTTGAGTTTCCTCTTTGTCGTCTTTCTGGGGACCCTCTACCCGCTTGTCGTCGAGGCGATCCGAGGGACACGCCTCTCGGTCGGCGAGCCGTATTTCAACCAGATGACGGTCCCGTTGACCGGGATGATCCTCCTCCTGATGAGTGTCGGATGGATCACACCGTGGGGGCGCGGAGAACCGGGCCGGTTTTTCAGACAGATTCGCGGGCCTCTCCTCGCCTCCCTGTTGATCTCGGCGCTTTTCGTTCTGCTCGGGATCCGGAATCCGGCGGTCGTGATCCTCCTCTTTCTTTCGGTGCTCGTTTTCTTTGTCATTCTCTTTGAGGCGCTGCGACACGGTGGGGGCTCGCCCCGTTGGGGGAGACGCATCGCCGGGTTGACGGCACACATAGGCGCCTTGATTGTGATCGTCGCCGTCTCCCTCTCCTCCGCCTACGAAAGGGATCAGGAAATGGCCTTGAAGAAGGGGGAGGGGGTCCTCTTCGGTGGGTACCGTCTGACGCTGGACAGGGTGGTTGCCGAAGAGGTCCCTCAGAGATTCGAGGTCAAGGCGGTTATTCAGGTTGAGAGAGGGGGGAAACCTGCGGGGATCCTCAGTCCCCAGATGAATTTCTACCCGAACTCGCGCGAGCCGATCGGGAGCCCTGCGATCCGGTCGAGCCTTCTGGAGGATCTCTACCTGACGCTGATCCATTTTGAAAAAGATGGTTCCTCCGTTTCCCTCCGCGCGATGGTCTCGCCGGTGGTCTCCTGGATCTGGGTTGGCGGGGGGGTCGTTATGCTGGGTGGCCTCTGGTCCCTGATTTCAGGGAGAAAAAAAGGGGGGGAAGGGAGATGAAGAGGACGTTGATCTATGTTGCGCTCGTTCTTCCGGCGGTCGCACTCCTCTATTTCAGCTTGACGCGAAATCCGCGGGACCTCCCCTCCGCCTTGCTGGGAAGGGCCGCGCCTGATTTTGAGCTCGTAGGGCTGGAGGGGGAAAAGGTCTCCTTAAGTCGGTTGAAGGGCCAGCCGGTCGTCCTCAATTTCTGGTCGACCTGGTGTGGTCCCTGCCTCGGTGAACACCGGCTGATTCAACAGGCGATCCGCCGTTCTGAAAAGGTCCGGTTCCTGGCGATTCTCTACGAGGACACGCCGGAGAATGCGAGCCGCTTTCTGAAGGAGTATGGCAAGGGGGCCCCGGTCCTCCTCGATCCTGATTTAAGGACCGCGATCAATTATGGTGTGAGCGGGGTCCCGGAGACCTTTTTCATTGATGCGAACGGGATTGTGGTCGACAAGCAGGCCGGGATGCTGACGGCCGAGATCCTGTTTCAAAAGATAGGACTCATTCAATGAGGTTCCAGTTTTTGTGTCTATTTCTTTTACTGATTTCTTCCTGTGCCCGAGGACCGGAGGATATCGACACCCGAGCGAGGAGACTTGGGAGCCAGATCCGATGCCCGGTTTGTCGTGGTGTCCCGATCTCCGAGTCTCCGTCAACGTTGGCCCAAGAGATGATGGATCTTGTCCGTCAGGAGATTTCAAAAGGGAAGTCGGATCAGGAGATCCTCCTGTTTTTTGAGGAGCGGTATGGTGAATGGGCCCTCCTCCGGCCGAAGCCGATCGGGATGAACCTTGTCCTCTGGGTGATGCCGGCCTTGGTCCTTCTGGCCGGGGGGATTTTTATCTTTTTCAGGGTGCGAAAGGAGGGAGAGTAGCATGCTTTCCGGGACCGTCATCGGATTATTTTGCGTCTTTTCACTGTTGATTGCGGCGCTCCTGATGGCGCTTCTGAATCGCCGTGAAAAGGGTAAGGGGAATCTCGAGAAATCCCGTTTTCTCTCTCGGTTTGCCCTGGGGCTTTTCCTTGCCGCCTTTGTCGGGGGTGTTGTGGTGACCCTTGTTGCCGGATTGAGACCTCGGTCCGAGGAGGGGGGGAAGGGTGGTATGGGGGGTGGCGGAGGTGCGATTGGTGCCGTCGATCAACAGGAGCTCGATTCTCTGAAGAAGAAGGTTCAAGAGAACCCGGGCGATCTTGATTCAAGGGAGAGACTGGGACATCTCTACCTTCAAATGCAGGATTTTCAGAACGTCTTTCAGATGGCTCATGAGGCGCTTCAGTTAAACCCCAAAGGGGTCGAGTCCCGGGCCCATATGGGGATGGTCCTCTTTGCGATGCAGGATTACGATCAGGCGCTGAAGCAGTTCGATCAGGCGTTGGCGATCAACCCCAAACATCTCGAAACCCTCCTTTATAAGGGGATCGTCCAGTTTCAGGGGTTGCAGGATCTTGCCGGGGCAAAGCAGACCTGGGGGAGATACCTCAAGATCGCCAAGCCGACGGATAGCGGATATGAAAGGGTCAAGATGTTTTACGGGATGATTGATGAGGATTTGATACCGAAGTGATTTTTACTCGTAATATTCCAGTCCCAGATGCGTGATCTGCTCCTCTCCCATCAGATAGCGGAGGGTGTTTTTCAGTTTCATCTCCTGGATGAAGAGTCTGTATTGTGAATGCGAATTTTATGGTTGGTTGCGATCACGAGAGAGCCTTTCCACACTTCAACCTTCTCGGTTTCGAACAAGGCCCTGATTCGGTTAATTAAAGCCAATCGACCGGGCTCTCGCAGTCGAACAAGCAAAACCCCGTGGTGACTTCCCGGGGCAAATTGTCTTATGTCAGAAAAGTCCAGATCCTGGGTGATCAGGAAACGACCGGTTTTTTTTACTTCCCTCCAAACTTGCTCATCCGGTTTGCCGGCCATCCCCTCCTGAGGAACAGTTTCGGCATCATGCCCGAGTTTGAATAGAATCTGTGCAAGAGACGCTGGAAGATTCTCGTCAATTTTGATTTTCATTGCCGGGTTGGCAGTTCAGGGATCGGTATATCTTCGGCGGCCGAGTCAGCAGCAAATGCAATAACAGCTCGCAGGGCCTCCTCTTTCACAGTCGGGAAATCTTCAAGAATTTCTTCAATGCGTGCCCCTTCGGCCAGGCTTGCCAAGAGGGTTCGGATGGTTACGCGTGTTCCCTTGATCACAGGTTCTCCACCACAAATTTCTGGATCGCGGATGATGTAATTGTGATAATTCATAGGAGCGAGAGTAACACCTTCACTCGTAATACTCAAGTCCCAGATGCGTGATCTGCTCCTCTCCCATGAGGTACCGGAGGGTGTTCTTGAGTTTCATCTCCTGGATGAAGAGGTTGTGTTCCGGGTAGAGGCCGGGGGCGGTCATCGGGCTCTTGTAGTAGAAGGAGAGCCATTCCTGGATCCCCTTCATCTCCGCCCGTTGGGCAAGGTCCATATAAAGGACGAGGTCGAGAACGAGCGGGGCTGCCAGGATTGAGTCCCGGCAGAGAAAATCGAGTTTAAGCTGCATCGGGTAGCCGAGCCAGCCGAAGATGTCGATGTTGTCCCACCCCTCCTTGTTGTCGCCGCGGGGTGGGTAGTAGTTGATCCTCACCTTGTGGTGGATCTTGCCGTACAGCTCCGGATAGAGCTCCGGCTGGAGGATCGTGTCGAGGACGCCAAGTTTGCTTTCTTCCTTGGTTTTGAATGACTCGGGATCGTCCAGCACCTCGCCATCCCGGTTGCCGAGGATGTTTGTGGAAAACCAGCCAGCGAGTCCCAGATAGCGTGCCTTGAGACCCGGCGCGACGATCGTCTTCATCAGTGTCTGCCCGGTTTTGAAGTCCTTTCCGGAGACCGGCATCTTCATCTCATGGGCGAGCTCAAGGAGTGCCGGGACGTCGGTCGTGAGGTTCGGGGCCCCATTCGCATAGGGGATCCGCGACTTCAGGGCGGCATAGGCGTAAACCATGCTGGAAGGGATATCGGGGTCGTTCTCCTTCAACCCCTTTTCAAAGGCCCGGAGTGTCTGATGAACCGGTTTCGGCTGGAGATAGACCTCCGTCGAGCCGCACCAGACCATCACCATCCGCTTGACCCGTTCCGTCTCCTGAAATTTCCGGAAATCCCCCTGCAGTTGATCGGCAAGATCCATCTTGGTTCGCCCCTTTTTCTGGTTGGGGCCATTAAGCTTCCGGACATAGTTACGATCGAAGACCGCCGGGAACGGTTTCACCCCCTCCAGATCCTCCCGAACCTCCGTGAGGAGCGACCTCTCAAGCACCCCCGATTTCAGGGCCGACTCGTAGGCGTTTTCCGGAAAGATATCCCAGGAGCAAAAGGCAAGGTCTGTGAGTTTCGCAAGCGGGACGAATTCCTGAATCAGCGGGGACCGTTTTTCGGTCCTTTTCCCCAGCCGGATATGTCCCATCTGGGTCATCGAGCCGAACGGCCGGGCGATCTTTTTCTTGACCGCCTCGACACCGGCGATGAAGGTGGTCGATACGGCGCCCAGCCCCACCAGCAGCACGCCGAGTTTCCCCTCCGAAGGGGCTATTTTTGAGGGTTTGGGGGACATGGGGGCCTTGGGTAACCCACCCAAAAAAAATTAGCAACCTCTATGTTGGGGAGACGATATTGGGGACGAGATGAGCATGGTAGGCTGGATCAGAAATGTCTTCACTGTCCCGAAAGCAGGTCCTGTTGTCGATCAGGGGGCGGAGGAGATTAACCAAAAGGGGAAACCGAGGCTCTTTGACCTGACCGACGGCTATTTTCTGGTGGAGGAGGCGAAGAAGTGGGGGATCAGCCTGATCCGCCGGAGCTGGGACGATTTTGAGGAGTTTCGGAAAAAGGTCACGACCCGCCGGAAGGTCCGCAAATCACTGACTCCTGCCTTTGATCTCTCCGATATCGTCGATGAAGTGACCGAGAAACTGATGGATGCCTCCCATGATGACAAGAGGCTCAAAAGATTGGTTGGCTAACCCTTCTTCTTATGCCGAGGGGTGTACCAGTGGTCGTACCAGAGGACAAAGGCAAGAAAAACGGCACCCATTCCAATTAAACTGAGATAGACCGTCAACATTCAAAATCCTTTTTTGAGCACCATTCCAATCGACAAGAACAGCATCGTCCCCGTGATCCCCGCGAGGAGCAGTTCATGGCGAATCTTACCCTGAATAATAGGAATTGCAATATAGGAAATTAAAACAGCTTTGCTCAGGTCATAGAAATATTTTGATAAATCGTTCCTGTTTTTATCGAAGAGATTCATGGGCGAAAACTCCGATCGAGACTTCTATATTGAATCGCCTCGCTCAGGTGTTCCGGTCTGATTGACTCAAATCCTCCGAGGTCGGCGATCGTCCTCGAAACCTTGAGGATCCGGTCATAGGCCCTCGCCGAGAGCCCCATCTTTTCGACCGCCTGTTCCAGAAGATGCGCCCCCGCTGTATCAACAGGGCAGTGTTTTCGGATCATTTTACCCGCCATCATCCCGTTGCAGTGGATCTCCGTGCCGCGGAAGCGGGTCGCCTGGACCGATCGGGCCTGAAGAACCCGTTTCCGGATCGAGCCGGATGGTTCCCCCTCTCTTTTGTCTGTCAGCTCCTGGTATTTGACCGGCGGCACCTCCAGCTGGATGTCGATCCGGTCGAGCAGCGGGCCGGAGATCCGGGTCCGGTAGTGCCGGATCTGCTGGGGGGTGCAGACGCATTCGTGCCGTGAGGAGCCGAGGAAACCGCACCGGCAGGGGTTCATCGAGGCGGCGAGCATGAATCGGGCCGGGTAGGTGATGGTGGAGAGGGCCCGCGCGATCGTCATCTTTCCCGACTCGAGCGGTTGCCGGAGGATCTCCAGGACGTTCTTCTTGAACTCGGTCAGCTCATCCAGAAACAGGACGCCGTTGTGGGAGAGGCTGACCTCGCCCGGTTTCGGATAGGTCCCACCGCCGGCGAGCCCCGCATCCGAGATCGTGTGATGGGGGGATCGGAACGGCCGCTCGCGCATCAGCGGACCCTGGCCGTCCAGAAGACCTGCCACGCTGTAGATCTTGGTCGATTCCAGCGCCTCATCGAACCCCATCACCGGGAGGATCGTGGCTAGGCGCTGGGCGAGCATCGTCTTCCCGGAACCGGGGGGGCCGATCAGGAGGATGTGGTGCCCCCCTGCCGCGGCAATCTCCATCGCCCTCTTTGCGTGGGCCTGCCCCTTGATCTCCGAGAAGTCGAGGTCCGAGGACAGGGAGGGGCCGGTTGAAGGGGGCTGAGGAGGTGTCGGTTCAAGGAGGCGTTCGGCGGTCAGGTGCTGGACTACCTCTCCCAAGGTTTTGACACCGAAGATCGGGATCTTTTCAACGACAGTTGCCTCGTGCGCATTTTTCTCCGGGAGGATGATCCCTGAAAACCGCCGCTTTTTGGCCATCAGGGCGACCGGCAACGCCCCGCGGATCGGTTTGACCTCGCCGTGGAGCGAGAGTTCTCCGAGGATCAAGAGGCGGTCGAGCTTTTCCCGCTCGATCAGTTCAGAGGAGGCGAGGAGGCCGACCGCGATCGGGAGGTCAAAGGCGGTCCCTTCCTTCTTGATATCGGCCGGCGCCAGGTTGATCGTGATCCGGCGGCGGTGAAAATCGTAGCCGGAGTTCTTGATCGCGCTGATCACTCGATCCCGGCTCTCCCGGACACTCGACTCCGGCAGGCCTACGGTGGTCCATTTAGAGATACCGGGTGCAATGTCGACCTCGACTTCAATCGGATAGGCATCGATCCCCAACAACCCGGCGCTGAAGACACGCGAGAGCATCGAACGATCTGTCCGCAAGTCTTATGCCACAATCTCTTCTCTCGTTTTTCGATTGAGCGAAGGTCCACCCGGTACGAAATCCGGACGACAGGTCCGATTTTTGGACCCTCTAAAATCCAATCCTCTTCCTTGTTAAGAACACTTGAAAGCATCGCAACACCTTGCTCGGTGAAGGCGTAAGGGAGATACTTGCTGTGCTGCCCTCGACCTCTCTCTAAGGTCGCAAATTGCGACCTTAAAGTCGTAACTTCTTGAATGCTAAGCCGAAATGAAAAGTCTGGCGGGAATCTCCCGGGATTTCGGTTGACCTGCTCATTAAGTCGTTTTGTAGGAACGCCATAAAGCCTTGCGAGGTCGCTATCGAGCATCACTCTCTGACCCCGAATCAAGAGGATTTTTTGTTCAATTCTTTCTGCCGGTAGCAAGTTGCTCATCGTCTTCTCCTTATGGGGGAATAACGACCCCCCGAATCAGATAAGCAAAAGGGGTGCCACTCTTGGATGAGAGAAAATTGGGCAAGACAGGCTAATTCGGTCCCAAATCGGTGCCTGTGGATAACTTGAGACTAAACAATCCGATTTCGTTTTTTCCCCTTTTTGAACGCCTCGATATTTTTTGCCGTCTCATCGATCAGCCGCTGACGGCTCTCGACACTGGCCCAGGCTACATGCGGGGTGATCAGCACCTTGTCCGCGAGATTCTTCCTGAAGAGGGGATGACTGCGAGGCGGCGGTTCCTGAAACAAGACGTCCGTGGCATATCCGGCAAGACGGTTTTTTGCCAACGCATTCGCGATCGCCTCTTCGTCCACAATCGGGCCGCGTGCCAGATTGAGCAGGCAGGCGGTCGGCTTCATCCAGCGGAGACGGCTCCGATTGATCAGTTGATTTGTCTGTTTCGTCAGCGGGCAGTGGATCGTCACGTAATCGCTTTTTTGAAAGACCCCTCGCAGGGACAGGCGTCGAGACGATGACGGATAGTTTCTGCCGGGGATCCTGGCCACCAGGATTTTCATCCCAAACCCCCTGGTCAATCGGGCGACCTCGCGTCCGATGTTTCCGAAGCCAATGATCCCCAGTGTCTTTCCGTTCAGGTCATGAAATGGATAATCGACCAGGGTGTACAAGGGGGACCGACTCCATTTTCCCGAAAGGGCGCTGGAGTGGTGTTCCAGGAGTCGATGTGAGAAGGCGAGCAAAAAGGCCAAGGCATGTTCAGCAACAGTCTTGGTCGAATAGCCCGGGACATTGGTAACGGCAACCCCTCTGTTTTGCGCCGCCTTAAGGTCGATGTTGTTGACCCCGGTTGCCGTCACAGCAATGAGTTTAAGTTGAGGAAGTTTTATTAATTCCTTTTCGCCGAGCAGACACTTATTGGTGATGAGGATGTCGGCTTCCCGACTCCTTGGGATCATCTGTGCCGGGGTCGTGTCGGGGTACACCTTGAACCTTCCCAATCGACGCAAGGGAGAAAGATCGATATCACCCCACCAGTCGACACTCGAGACATCCAGAAATACAAGGGTGGGCAACATCGTCAGGAGTGAAGGGATTCCAGGTAGCGTTCCGCATCAATTGCCGCCATACACCCGCTCCCGGCGGCAGTGATCGCCTGGCGATAGACGTGGTCCTGCACGTCCCCGCAGGCAAAGACGCCGGGGATGTTGGTCCTGGTCCCTTCGCGCGTGATGAGGTAACCGTTCTTGTCCATCTCGATCTGACCTTTGAAGAGGGAGGTGTTCGGGTCATGGCCGATTGCGACAAACAGTCCTGCAACTTTCAGGGTGTTGGTCTCGCCGGTTTTCAGATTCTTCAGTTTGAGCCCTTCAACCTCTTTCTCTCCCATCACATCCTCGACGGCACTGTTCCAGACAAACTGGATCTTTTTATTCGCAAACGCCCTGTCCTGCATGATCTTCGAGGCGCGGAGCTGATCGCGCCGGTGGATCACAGTCACCTTGGTGCAGAATTTGGTCAGGAAAAGCGATTCCTCCATCGCCGAATCGCCGCCTCCGACCACGGCAACCTCCATGTTCCGGAAAAAGGCGCCGTCACAGGTGGCGCAGGTGGTGACCCCCTTTCCCATGAGCCTCTTCTCGTTCGGGAGCCCGATTAATCGGGCCGAGGCGCCGGTTGAGATGATCACGGCGCGTGCCTCGTGTCTCTCGGCGCCCATTTCGACCACGAAGGGGGTTTTCTTCAGGTCAACACGGGTGACATCCTGTGTGATAAAACGTGTCCCGAACCGCTCCGCCTGTTTCCGGAATATCTCCATCAGTTCCGGACCGAGGATTCCCGACGGAAATCCGGGATAATTCTCCACCTCCGTGGTCAGCATCAGCTGGCCGCCGCGCTGGTAGCCTTCGATCATAAGGGGATTCAGGTCAGCACGGGCGGTGTAGAGCGCCGCCGTGAGCCCGGCCGGCCCGGAGCCGATGATGATGATGTTTTCAGTTGGCATTGTTTCCCTGATTACGGTTTCGGTACCAGGTTGTCAAATGTCGTGATCACCTTGTAAAGATCCTCGCTTCACGTTATCCAGGGGTAACATGAAGAGGCAATTTCTGATGGTCCTTCTGTCACTCGCCTGCGGTAGCAGGCTGCTGGAGGCGGCGCCGCTCTCCTGGAATCTCTTTCCCGTTCCGATTTTCAGGACCACGCCATCGGAGGGGCAGACCTATGGTCTCATGCCGGTGGTCACCGCCTCCAACGGAGACAAGGAGTTGAAGACGATCATCGCGGCGGCGGGGCAATTTAATGAGATCAGCCGTTTCAGCACCTTTGGGGCCGCTTATTACTACCCCTCCCCCGGTTCTGCCTTTAATCTCTATCTGGAGGCGGCTCAAAAGATTGCGCGTGAGGCGACCTTTGAATTTCTTGTGCAGCCCAAGGGAAAAGGTTCCCTGATCCATGGGGGAAAGATCAGCTTTCTCACCTATCCGTTCGAGCGGTTTTTCGGTTTTGGACCTGGCACCGTGTTCGGGAACGAGACCAATTTCGTCTCAAAGAAAATCACCGCCTCCGGGACGGTCGGCTATCAATGGACCCGCCTGATCTCGACTGTTTATTCGATCCGGGTCGAAAACTGGAAATTGCTGCCGCATGCGATTCCGGAGCTGAACGATACATTGACCACCTTTGCCGATAATCCCGAGGTGATCAATTCCAACAATGTGACGCATCGGGTGGAGGTTCGATACGACACGCATCCGGAACCGGTTTTTTCTGAACAGGGGGAGTTGGTTCAGTTTGCCTATCTGGCTGCCCTTGATGGGCTGGGGAGCGACCAGACCTTTCATGGCTATGACCTGAACGGGAAGATCACGCGAGGCTTCCGGGGAGGGCGTTATGTGACGGTCGCCGTGGCCAGTCTGAATCAGCGGTTTGGCGCGGTGATCCCGTTCTATCTCCAGAGTTCGCTGGGGGGCCTGGAGACGCTGCGCGGCTATATGGAGCGGCGGTTTACAGCCCGACACCGTTTCAGTCTCGACCTGGAGGAGAGGATCGAGCTGATCCGCGGGAGGATTTTTGACACCGAGGTCGGTTTTTCACTCGATCCTTTTGTCTCGGTGGGGCAGGTCTTCGACAACTTCTCGGAGATTGAGGCGGGGCACTTACGTCCGGTCGGCGGGTTTGGGGTGCGGGCCAAGGCAAAGCCGGCGGTGGTCGGTCGTCTCGATTTTGGGGCAGGGGGGGATGGGATACAGGTGCATGCGACGCTGAATTACCCTTTTTAAGGTAACCTCTGAAAAAGGCCCATCTGCGGCGTTGGCCGCCTCGGACGCTCCTCGAC
>CAYWRF010000049.1:0-11768 GCA_964460495.1 uncultured Pseudomonadota bacterium
ATCATGCCTAGTCTCGTGGGCTCGGAGATGTGTATAAGAGACAGCTCCGGAACCGTTCTATCGAGCGGTCGCCTGGAACATCGAGAGGGGGATGCGGTGGGAGGCGATCCTTCATTTTCTTAAAAACCACCCGATCCTCTCGACGGCGGATATCCTCCTGTTGACCGAGACAGACCTCGGGATGGCCCGCTCCGGGAACCGGCATGTCGCCAGAGAACTGGCCGAGGCGTTGGGGATGAATTACTTCTTCGCCCCCTCCTATCTGAATCTCGCCAAGGGGTGCGGGATCGAGCAGGAGTCCGAGGGTGAGAATCTGTTGGGGCTTGCGGGAAATGCGATCCTCTCCCGTTATCCGATTCGGAATCCGCGCCATATCTCGCTGCCGAATGCGCACGACAAGATGCGCGGGAGGGAAAAAAGGCTGGGGAACCAGAGCGCGGTCCTCGCGACGATCGACCTCTTCGGCCAACCGTTTCTCGTTGCGGCGGCCCATCTTGATGTCCGGTCGACCCAGAAACACAGGCGCTTTCAACTGGAAAAGGTGCTCTCGGCGATCCGGAGGGAGGGAGACGGTCCGGCGCTGATAGGGGGTGACTGGAACACCAGCACGTACGATGCCCATAGCGCCACCTCTTCGATCATCGGCTTTTGGATCCGAGTCTTCATGGGGGTCGATCGTGTGATCCGGAACCACTACCCGTACCCGGAGCGGCTCTTTGAAAAAAGACTCTTCAGGATGATCGAGGAAAACGGGTTTGACTACAGGGGTTGCAACGCGATCGGGGTCGGGACATCACACTACAGCGTCGACGACATCAAGCAGTACAAGAACCTGAAGGAGTGGCTCCCGGAGTGGTGCTTCCGATTTATCGAGTGGGCCCTGAAGGACCACGGAGGGAGGATGTCATTCAAGCTCGACTGGTTTGCACAAAGAAAATTACAGGTCCTGAAAGAAGGGGAAAAGCAATCAAAGAGAAAAGGGGCATCAATCCCGCCTCATGTGGTTGGCGGACTGCATCACGAAAATTATCCCGCCTCGGACCATGATCCGATCGTTGTCGATTTTACTCTTCCTAACTGAATCAGAGCGGCCCAGGAATAACCTTGCATAAAGTTATTCATGGGCCGCGAAACGAAAAAGGGCGTCCCCCATTGGACGCCCTAACCGTTTCTTCCAGATACGCCCCCGACAAGGGCTCGGTAATCGTCTAGGATCGGGCTCTATGACCCTCCGAAGGATTCTAGTGTCTTGACAGGTCGTTGTCCTTTCGGACCCGCATTCTCTCGTGCCGTTAGCTCGAAGGAGTTTCGGCCGCCTCCCCCACACCGGCTTCAGAGATTTCTACCCACCAAGAACCGGCGACTGTTGTTCGGTTGGACTGCCGAACTTTTTGCCGCCATCCTACCCTGAGTTTTCCTCAGCGGACCTTTAGGGTCTTCTCTCGACTCAGTGGCACCCGTTTCCGGGCACCTGCCCTCTTCACCCTTGGGATACGCCAGCACAAGGCTTTCGTATCCGTGAATCTTGAGGGTCCTCCTTGCCTAAGATAGCCAAACCCTTTCGGGCCTGGTCTCCCCTTCTGGCCTTCTGTCCGATGAGCCCACTCCCTTAAGACCGTCTACCCCTTCCCTAGCCATGGCCTCCATCCCCTCTGTGCATTCCTGCCATTTCCGGGGACAGATTCAGGCGGGGCATCCGACCCTCCTAACGGAGGAGACGGGACTCATTACGGGTTGCCCTCCTAAACGATTGCTGAACCCTTGTCAAAGAACGCATTCAAACGATGGTGCTGATAAACTACACCTGAATTCAAAATTCAACCCTGACTCTTCAGTCTCCTTCCAGATCCAGGATTCACGCTGAAAAAAAGAGATTCACTTTTTTCAAAAAAGTTATTCACACTTGTGAATTCAAAAATATCCACAGTTTTCCCCTCTAACTCCAGCCAGTTAATCACTGCCCTCTTTTTTGGTCCACAATCATCTGCTAAATGAAACAGATTCATGACAACTAACCTCCTAATTTTCTAAGGGATTACTTTATTAAGCGGATACTCCACAATCCCCGATGCCCCCGCCTTCTTTAAAAGGGGGAGGATCTCGCGCACTGTTTTCTCATCAACAATCACCTCAAGCGCGACCCATTTCGGATCCGACTGTCCCGAAACGGTCGGTGTATGAAGGGCCGGAAGTATAGAAATGACCGGCTTCAGCCGCGATCTTGGGACATTCATCTTGAGCCCCACTTTTTCGACCGCCGCGATCGCCCCCTGGAGCAGAAGGGTGATCCCCTCCATTTTTTCGCGCCTCCAGGAATCCTCCCAGGCCCGATGGTTCGCAACAAAGAGGGTGGTTGACTCGAGAACCGTCGTTATCTCCCGCAGATTGTTCGCCCGCAGGGAACTCCCTGTCTCGGTCAATTCGACAATCGCATCGGCCAGCCGGGGCGGCTTGACCTCGGTCGCCCCCCAGGAAAACTCGATCTCTGCCTTGATCCCCCTCTCGGAAAGATAACGGCCTGTGTAATTGACGAGTTCGGTCGCAATCCTCTTCCCGTTAAGGTCCTTCAATTTTTTGATCGGAGATTCGTTCGGAACCGCCACGACCCATCGAACAGGCCGGAGCCCCTCCTTTGCATAGCGGAGCTCACAAACCTCCTTCAGGTCGGCACCCTGGTCGAGGACCCAATCGCGCCCCGTGAGGCCGCAATCGAGGACCCCATCCTCTATATAGCGTGGGATCTCCTGGGCCCGGATCAGGAGCCCCTCAAGCTCCGGGTCATCTATTGACGGGGTATAACTCCTCTTGTCTGCCTGTATCCGAAAACCGGCCCGCTCGAAGAGACGGAAGGTCGCCTCCTGCAAACTCCCCTTGGGAAGCCCAATTTTCAGTAATTTCTTTTTCATCATATCGGGGGGCGGCTGCGCCGACTTCCCCCCCCGAGCCCCCCACTGGGTCGCTCGCGCGGAGTAAATCCGCCGCTCGCTCCTAGTACAGTTAAAGTCCAGAATGGAAACTAGAATGTGGGGAGGCGAAAAGCAAATCAAATTCAGTTGACGATCGGGGGGGGCGCTGATATGAGGGATGCAGATGGCACGATTTCTACGATTCCCGGCCGGTATTATCGTTCTTGCGTTTTTCCTCTCCGGTGGCGGGTGTCCCTCGGATACGAGCTCCGGGATCGAGAGGGCCCGATTTGCTATCGACAAGTGCGATCCATCCGACACGAATGCAAACAGTTTTTGCCAGACCGCCATTGATGAGGCCGAGGCGATTCTCCTGTTGGAACCAAACAACGTCGAGGCGGCGATGCTCGCCTCCTCCGGTTATCTGGGACTCGCCGGGATCGACTTTCTTCAGTTTGCCGGCAAGCTGATCGAGGCCCAGAACACCACGGATGCCGACTTCAAGGAGTTCCGGAATCTCGTGACCGACGTCGAGTCGACGAACAACCGGACGGTCGATCTGGACAGGCTTCGGACCTCTATTACGACGCTGGAGACGGCAATCAATGGGCTCCCCACAACCACCGACTTGAACAAGCGCGCCTACTTTCAGCTCGGGACGGTCCAGGCGATGGAGACCTTTATTGTCCCGGTCAAGCTGATCACGATTGCAGCAGATAATACCATCGACCCCAGCAATATAACGGATGAGACCGCAACGATCCTGGAACAGAACTTCATCAACGGGGACGACAACCTCCTCGCCTCCGGGACGGACGATGCGGAGACCCTTTCGGCGATGCGGGAGGGGTACTGCCGCTGCCAGAAGTCGCGGTTCGGCTATGGCGCCGCCTGTATCCGTGACCTGATGGCGTGTGAACTTTCTACAACAGACACGGAGGACACGGAGCAGGATTACGATGCAGATGGCGTGGTGGCCGGGGATCGCGAGGATGATTGTGAGAGCCTCGTGAACCCTCCGGGGGTTGCCGACTGCAAATCGAAAAACACAACTGACTAGGCGATGAAAAACCATTTATCATTTACCGTCTTGCTCGCTGGCCTCCTGACCTCGAGCCTCGCATTTTCACAGCAGACAACAACGGTTCCTGTGGAGCATCCAAGCCTCTATCGGGGCGTCCGTCCTATCGGGATGGGGAACGCCTTCGTGGCGATGCCGGGTTCCGATGAGAATGCCCCATTCTACAACCCGGCGGCGATCAACGATTACGAGAAGAAGCTCCACTTCAAGCTCATGAGCCCGGCCCTTGAGATCTCAACGGGGTCTTTGGGACTCGTCAAGGATGTGATCGATCTGGCGGGCGACATCAATGATGCGGCAACCAACGGCGGCAAGGTGGAGGAGTTCAGGACATTCGTCGATCAGCATACCGGCCAGTACGAATCATTTTCGCTCCGCCTTCCGGTTATGCAGATCCAGCACAAGTGGTTTGCAGCTACGGTCCTTGCGGACAGCCGGACGACCCTCTCCTTCAGAAACCGCGCCTTCACCAATATCGAGATCATGACACGGAACGATTTTGGCGGTGCTATTGGCGGGGCCTACGGGTTCTTTGAAGACCAGCTGCAGGCCGGCTTTCACGTAAAGGTCCTGCACCGGCTCGTGATCGACGAGGTGATCACGGCGGACGACATCATCAACAGCACAACCTTTAATGATACCCTCCCCAGAAAGAGGGCGACCGGTGTCGGATTTGATCTGGGGCTTAAAGGGAAAATACCGACCTTTGAACTCAGCTGGCTGGAGCTCCTGAAACCGACCGCCGGATTTGTCTGGCAGGATGTCGGGAACACGAAATTCAGCGGCGATACCCCCGACACCGCCCAGTCATTGAGCCTCGGTCTGGCGATCCACCCGGTCTGGAATAAGTGGGAGTTCCATATCGAGAACGACATCCGTGAGATGAACCAGGGGACTACCTTCATGAAGAAGTGGAGCATCGGGGCCGAGATTGTACACCCCTGGCAATGGAAGTACCTGAAGACGGCGATCCGGGCCGGGGCGAATCAGGGTTATTTTGCGGGCGGTCTTACGACCGACTTCCGGTTTATGAAGCTTGAATTTACCACCTATGGCGAAGAGGCCGGAGTGGTCTCTCGTCAGAAAGAGTTGCGGCGCTACACCATGAATATCGCGTTCGGATTCTGATCTACTTCACTTGAGAAAAGTTGAACTTCTCCAGACGATCCTTGAGGTCCATTAAAAAACCACAGGCGGCGTCGCCATCGACGAGGCGGTGATCAAACGCAAGATCCAGAGAGAGGATTGAACGGATCTTGATCTCGTTTTCAACGACCCAGGGCCTTTTTGTCACCCGATTCACGGCAAGGATTCCCGCCTGTGGGGGGGGGATGATCTGTTGACTCCGGACCGCACCGAGGGCCCCGGTGTTGTTCACCGTGAAGGTCGCCCCGGTCAGCTCGGCGACCTCAAGCCTCCCGGCCCTTGCCTTTTCGATCAACCGTGTCACCTCCTCGGACAACGCGAGGAAACCGAGCCGATCGGCATCCTTGATGACAGGGACGAGAAGCCCCTGGGATGTTGCCGTCGCAACCCCAAGATGAATCGCATCGTGCTGTTCAATCGATTCGAGAAGCCCCCCCTTCCCCCTTGCCGAGCTGTTCAAGATCGGAAACTTCTTCAGTGAAGGAGGGGTCGAAAAGAGGACAAACGGGAGGAAGCCGAGCCTCTTCCCCTGCCGGGTCAGCCACTCGTCGATCGGTGTGACATCGACATCGACACCGGTCCCTGCATGAGGGATCTCCCTTTTTGAAAGGGACATCTTCTCGGCAATACGCGCCCGAACCGGTGTCACCGGAACCGGGGCAATCTTTCTCAACCCTTCGGGCCGTGCCCCTCCCGCACTCCGCCCTTCCAGGTATTTGAGAAAATCCTCCTTTGTAATACTTCCCCGTGGACCTGTCCCCTCGATTTTCAGAACCTCCTCAACGGGAATCCCTTTTTCCTTGGCCAAGGCCCGGATCATTGGGGATAAGGAAACGGCGGGCGTTGAGGGGGAGGCTCCATCTGACTTCGCCAGCGGAGGGCCTTCGGCTCTTCGATACGATAGGCTCGGAGAGGGCGACGCAAGCCCCTCTAACGACTGACCGATCCCCATGGAGAGATATCTTTTCCCATCCGCCTCGGAGACCTCAAAGCGGGCGATACTGGTCCCAACCGCCACCTGCCGGCTCTCTCCCTGCAAGAATTCGAGTATCTTGCCGCGATAAGGGGACTCGTAGGTAAAGACCGATTTTTCCGTCTCGAGCTCGAGGAGAGGCTCCTGCTCCTTGACCTCGTCACCCACATTTTTCAGCCAGCGGACGATCATCGCCTCTGTGATCGACTCGCCGAATTGGGGCATTGTTAAGGCAATTTTCATTTTTCAATATTGCACAAGCCGCCTGGCAGCCTCAATGACTTCCTGCTCGGACGGCAGATAGGCATCCTCGAGGATCGGTGAAACAGGGACCGGTGTCTCTTTGGCCCCGATCCGGACCGGCGGCGCCTGCAACGAATCGAACGCCTTCTCGCAGATCAGGGACTCCAGCTCCGCCCCGACCCCCCCGCGCCTGACCGCCTCATGCAGGATAATCACGCGATTCGTCTTCTTGAAGGAAGCGAGCATCGTCTCCTCATCGAGAGGGACGAGCGTCCGGAGATCAACCACCTCCAGCTCGATCCCTTCTACCGCCAATTTCTCCGCCACCTTCAGCGCCAGCGAGACCATCCCCCCATAGGTGATCACAGAGATATGCTGCCCCTCTCGCCTCACCACCGCCTTGCCCAAAGGGAACTGATACCACCCCTCCGGGACCTCCTCCTTCACCTCGTAGTAGAGCCTCTTGTGCTCCATAAAAAGGACCGGGTCCTCATCCTCTATCGACTGGATCAGGAGTCCCTTGGCATCGGAGGGGGAGGATGGGACAACCACCTTGAGACCCGGGACATGAAAGTACCAGGCCTCGGTGCATTTGGAATGGTAGTTGCCGATCCGAAGCCCACCGCCAGACGGGGCGCGCACCACCATCGGGACCGGCGTCCCGACACGAAACCGGTATGGGGCTGCCACATCGACCAGCGTTGTGAATGCGGTCGTCATGAAATCGGAAAACTGGATCTCGGCAACCGGACGGAGCCCCGCGATCGCCGAGCCGATCGCCTCGCCGATGATCGCCGCCTCGGAGAGCGGGGTGTTCTTGACACGCTTCTTGCCAAACTCCTGGACGAGCCCCTTCGTGATCCCGTAGACGCCGCCGTATTCCGCCACATCCTCGCCAAGGAGATAGACGCGTTCGTCCCTCCTCATCGCCTGGCGAAGTCCGTCACGGATCGCCTCTCCATAGGTCATGAGGCTCATCAGGGACGCTCCTTGAAGAGATCCTCTGGCATTGGCTGAGGCTGTGTCCGCGCGTACTCGACCCCCTCTTCGATCTCACGCTCGACCCTCTCGTCAATCTCCTTCTGTGAGGCCTCCGAGAGGTAGCCCCGCTCCGTCAGAAAATTCCTGAACCAAAGGATCGGGTCCCGCTTCTTCCAGACCTCCATCTCCTCGCGCGGCATATAGCTGGTCGAATCATGGGTCCCATGCCCCCCCATCCTCATCGACTTGCATTCAATGAGCGACGGGCCCTCCCCACGACGGGCACGCCCCACCGCCTCTTTGACCGTCATATAAACTTCCACTATGTTATTCCCATCGATCGTTTTTCCCGGCATCCCGTATCCCGCTGCCCGGAGCGCCAGATGCTCGACCGCCGTCTGCTCATGCAGCGGCGTTGAGATCGCATAACGGTTGTTATTCAGGATGAAGACCACCGGAAGTTTGAAAACCGCTGCATAATTCAGCGCCTCATGAACGACCCCCTGCGACGAGGCCCCATCTCCAAAGCAGGAAAGGACGACATTCTTTTCACCCCGATGCTGGATCGCCGCCGCGACCCCATTCGCAACCGGTGCAATCGCCCCCATATGAGAGACAAAACACAAAATTTTCCGTGAGGTGTCGCCAAAGTGGATGTTCCCATCCCTCCCTCTCGTCAGAGACCCGGCCCGGCAGAAGTACTGCATGAAGACTTCCTTCACCGTCACCCCTCGAACGAGATGCCCCCCCATCTCCCGATGGGAAGGGGCGAGCCAGTCCCCCTCCTCCAGAGTCGAGGCGGCGCCAACCGAGATCGCCTCCTGCCCGGTCGAGAGATACCCCTTGCCGATGATCAGCGGCTGTTGCGGGTTCTGACTGTGACAGATATAGGCGATCTTGTTTTCCAGCACGCGCGTCAGATTCAGGGTGTAATACATCTCCAGGAGTTTTTCGCGGGGTAGAGACCGCTCATCCAGACGGTTTTGCCTTCGCGGTTCTGAGTGGATCGATTTGAGTCCCATGCCCTTTCTCCTTCAAGAAACCCCTTTGGATAAGCATTTCGGTCCGTTTGTCTACAATTTTTTTAAGCGACTTGCAATATAGGTCACGATCGGCAAAGGGGCGGGTTGCCACCTCCGATTTGATCGCCGCCTCGGCGACGGCAGGCGCCTCCCAGACAAGGACGCGCGGGTCCAGAGGTTTCGGAATCAGATAGTCCGGACCGAATTCAAGACGCGAGAGGTGATAGGCGCGACAGACCTCCTCCGGGACCTCCTCCCTCGCGAGGGCCGCGAGGGCCTGCGAGGCGGCAAGTTTCATCTCCTCATTGATCCGGACCGCCCCGACATCCAGCGTCCCCCTGAAGATAAAAGGAAATCCGAGGACATTGTTAACCTGATTCGGATAGTCCGAACGGCCGGTGGCTATGATCGCGTCCGGCCGGATCTCGTGCGCCACATCGTACGGGATCTCCGGATCGGGGTTCGCCATCGCAAAGATGATCGGCCTCGGCGCCATCTTCCGGATCATCTCCGGGTGAACAAGCCCGCGACCCGAGACGCCGACAAAGATATCGGCCCCTTCCATCGCCTCTTCAAGGGTCCGAAGCGTGGTCTTCTGGGCAAAGAGGGAGCGATAAAACTCGATCTCAGGCCTCCCCTCGTAGACAACCCCTTGCCGGTCGCACAGGGTGATCTGATCCCTCGTGATCCCGAGGTTCAGGAACATCTTCGCGCAGGCGATCGCCGCGGCGCCGGCCCCTGAGAAGACGACGCGGACATCGGACGCCTTTTTTCGCTGGATCTCCAGGGCATTCATCATCGCCGCGGTTGTGATCACCGCCGTCCCGTGCTGGTCGTCATGAAAAACCGGGATCGACATCGCCTGGATCAGCCTCTCTTCGATCGTAAAACACTCCGGCGCCTTCACATCCTCCAGATTGATCCCGCCGAATGTCGGCTCCAGACTCTTGACCACCTGGATGAAGACCTCCGGGTCCTTCGCGTTGACCTCGAGGTCAAAGACATCGATATCGGCAAACTGTTTGAACAGGATCCCCTTTCCCTCCATCACCGGTTTGGCGGCATGGGGGCCGATATCCCCCAATCCCAGAACGGCAGTTCCGTTAGAAATCACGGCAACCAGATTGCCGCGAGCGGTATACTCAAACGATTTTTTGGGATCCTTTTCTATTTCCAGACAGGGCTCGGCAACCCCCGGCGTGTAGGCGAGGGAGAGCTCCTCCTGGGTCGTGCAGGGCTTGGTCGAGACCACCTCGATCTTGCCGGGGCGCCCTTCGGAGTGGTACCTCAAGGCATCTGATTTGGTGACCATGGGAGGACCCCTTATCCCCCATGAGGCAGGGGGGAGTCAAGGAGTCAAACCGCCGCGGCGACTGACTCCGCGACCGCCTGATGCAACGCCGGATCGAGCGGATCGGGTACTAATTCCTTTTCGGGCGTATGCCGGACAATCGCCTCGACCGCCGCCAGGTACATCTTGGGTGTCATCCATTTGGCCCGTCCCTCAATCGCCCCTTTTAGAATTCCTGGATACCCCAGCAGGTTATTGACCCGACTCCCGTCCGAGGCAAAGGCGGCCCCCGCCTTGACCGCCTCCTTGATCGAGATCTCGGGATACGGATTGGAAAGGGCAAGAATAATCTGCCCCTTTCGGATCATCTCCGGCTTGATCAGATCCTCCTGACCCGTTGTCGCCACAACCACGTCGGAACGTTTCATCAGATCCGCAACCGAGGCAACAATCTCCCCACCAAATTTCTTGAGGCGCTCGGTCGCGTATCCCTGAACGTCGCAACCGATCACGGGATTCCCGGTGTACGACATCATCAACCGGGCAATCGCCGAACCGGCCGCCCCCAACCCGATCTGGCCCACTTTAAGTTTTTTCAACTCCTTGCCGACGATCTTGCAGGCATTGATGATGGCGGCGAGCGAAACCACCGCCGTCCCGTGCTGGTCGTCGTGCATCACCGGCATCTCCAACCGTTTGATCAACTCCTCCTCAATGATGAAGCAGTCGGGGGTGCGGATATCCTCTAGTTGGATGGCGGCAAATCCGCTCGAAATGGCGATAACATCATCTACAATCTTTGCAGGATCTTGCTCCTTTAGGAGGATCGGCACCATGTTGAACCCGGAGAACTGCGAGAACAGCGCCGCCTTCCCCTCCATCACCGGCATCGCGGCAACCGGCCCGATGTTGCCGAGGCCTAGGACGCGACTCCCGTTGGTCACCAACGCCACCGTCTTGCCGATGACCGTATATTCATACGCCGCCTCCGGATGGGAATGGATATGTTTGGAGACCGACGCCACCCCGGGGGTATAAACCTTGCGCAGATCGTCGATTGATTTTACCGGATAGCGGGGGGAGACTTGCAACTTGCCACCGCGGTGCAGTTCCATAACGTCGTCGATCACCCCCTCCAGCGAGGTCTCCTTGAGCCCCTTGACCGACTGGACGATTTTTTTCAACTGCACCTCGTCCTGACAGATGACCGTAATATCCCGGATGGTATGAAAGGTGCCGACCGAGAGGGTCCGGATCTCCCCGATATCTGCCCCGCCGGCGGCGATCGCGTCGATCACCTTGGCCAAAACCCCAACCTGTTGCTGGTTTTTGCAGCGGAGTGTCTTGATGACACGGCTCTTGTAGGACATTTTTCCTTCATATCGAAGATGAGGACTGGAAACAACCTTTTCGTTGACAGGATCTACGGGGGCGGGATAACCCCGCCCCTACCATGAAATTTCTCAAACTCGACCACATCGGCATCGCGGTCCCGAATCTCAAAGAGGGGGTAGAGATTTATAAAAAACTCCTCGGCAAAGAGCTGGACCATTTTGAAGAGGTCCCGGAACAAAAGGCCCGCACCGCCTTCTTTGCGATTGATGATACGAATCTGGAACTCCTGGAATCGACGTCGCCCGACGGCCCGATCGCGAAATTCATCGAGAAACAGGGGCGGGGTGGGATTCATCATATCTGTATTCAGGTTGAAGATATTGAAAAAGTGTTGGCGGAATATAAAAGACAAGGAATCCAATTGATCGATGAAAAACCGCGTATCGGCGCCCACGGCAAAAAAATTGCGTTTGTGCATCCCAAGTCAACGGGGGGAGTGCTGTTGGAGTTGAGCGAGAGAAGCTGATTATTTCGCCGGACAAATATCGAGAAGGGGATCAACCGCACCAGGAGCCGTTCTGTTTTCCGGTAGGGAGTAAAAATCGGCCCCCCTAATGAGGCGTCTTGCCTCGTCAGCGCCAAGCTCCTCTAACACATATTCTTGGCCTTTCGCTGACCGATTATCCTGACCGCTCTCGCAACGTAATCTGAAATTGGCCTCACCTATCCGGTTGACCATTTTTATCCTGATTGGACCGATCCCTTGATAAGTCCAGACCCTCGATCCGGA